>NZ_JCAMOT010000005.1:0-323120 GCF_059512425.1 Bradyrhizobium sp. Leo78 | reverse complement strand
CGTCCGCGAGTGCCACGCTCGTCAGTCGTGACACTCCCGTCCACCGCATCTCACCGCAACGTTCGTGACGATCGCGAGCCGCCCCTCTTTCGGGTGAGACGCGCGGAGTTAAATCACTGATTTGCCCGACGACGGAAGCGGAATGTTTTTTCCGTAAGGGCTGGACAGACTTTGGACTGATTTGCCCGTCGGGTCGTCGTGTCGCGGCCAAGCATCGAAATCGTCGTTGTGCGCAAAGCGAAGCAGGCCGTAGTGAAAGCAGGGAGCCGGTTTCGAAGGCTCAGCCGAATACCCTGTATGTCGGATTTCGGAGGTAAAAACGGAAATGGAAGCTCGATCCGAAAGTGCCGCTTTTGACCGATCGGCAGCGACGAGATCATCGAGTAATGTGTCGTTTGTTGCGCTGCATGAGTCCGGTTGTGGCCCCAAACCGGACGTCGTTGCATCGCGAGACCTGCGCTGCGTCGGGATGTCCTGTTACCAAACGTGCGGGACATCAAGAGCCAAGGGTTAAGCTATGTCATCCGTGGCTAAAATCTGCCGCGCGGTCTTTTCTTGTGCGATAATTCCTTCCAGCCGCGATATGTTCTCGAGCAAGCGCTGGCTGGTCAGCACAAGAGAGTAATAGCTGAATTGTGGATTCTGAAAATAAATCTCGAGCAGCTTTTCATAAGTAATAGTCATCACTTGCCCGTCTTCGATGCATTCGACGGTCGCGGTTCTCCGCTGATTGGGCGTAAGGAAACCGAGTTCGCCCATGAGACGTCCCGGCGGAAGCTCGACGCCGATTTCCCTGACCAAAAACGTTCCTGTGACCGTCAGGAACATTTCGGAAGCTGCATCATCCTTCTTGAACAATATGTCTCCCCGGCGATATCTGCGTTCAGTCATGAACGGTTTGAGCCATTCCAATGAGGTATCGCCCTCCGTCGCGATACGTGCCCTTTTGATGAGATTGAGCATTTGACGGAGGCGGATTGCATTGATCGGCAGCAAGAGCAGATAGAGGATGAAAGCCCCGACATTTCCCGAGAGCGCGCCATAGGCAACGAAGAACATGCAGCCGACCATGTTTGCGACGCGCAGCGGCACTATCGTCTGCATCAGCAAGGTAGCGGCAAGAAAGATGGCGCCAACGAGAGCGAACATGTTGGCGAGCGTGATGTTGGCGAGCACGATTTCCAGCAGCCGGTTGAATAGTGCGTCGTAGGTGATGTTGTTCGGATCGAGACCCATCTGAACCAGAATCTTTGCGATCCTGAGATTGTCCGCCGCCGTATCAAGAATGCGGTCTAGTATCGAAGCTGCACTGTTGGACCCCATCGGATCATCCTCCGCGCAAGGCTGTCGGTATTCGTCGGGTATCCCGGATACTGACAATTAAAGTCGGATAGCAACCCTTTGAGTAAGATTAGTAGCGGTCTCGGTGCATCGATCGATTTTACCTCGGGCGTTGGTTTCGGCAATTGCCCGCTCTCTAGTTGGTTTTGCCGTTGTATCTGTCCCTTAAGCTGAAGAGAGGTAACGCCGGTTCCTGTGCGACTTTCGCAAGTGGAGGGCAATAGCGTCGCAAAAATCGGGAACTTCCGAGTCTGGCCCGAAGCAGACTTCGCCGCGGGCCAGCCCGCCTACCGTGCGACGGAGCGAGCTGGTAGCCTTGCAAGAGCCGAACGGCCAGTTGCGCACAGCTCCGCCCGGCCGAGGTAAGCAGGCGCTGCCGAGTGTGCGGCGTTGATGATAGGGAGTGGTGAGATGATACTCAATCCAGATCATGTTACGATCGCAGTGGCGGACGCCGGCTCGGCGATCGCGTTCTTCGCGCTGCTTGGCTTCACAAAGGATCACGTCGCGACGATCGACGGTGGCCTTCCCGCCCGGTACATGGGCATGCCGGGCATGAAAGCGCAGCACATCACCCTCGCGCTCGAAGGAGCGGATCCTCCTTTCGAGATCCAGCTGCTTGAGTTCGACCCGACACCAGGGACCGATCCGGGGGCGCACCCGACGAATCTGCGACAACGGGGCTTCAATCACCTCGCATTCCGCGTCGACGACATTGAGGCGGCCGCCGCGCACCTCGTAGCCCACGGCGTAACCGTGCTGAGCGACGAAATGGACTATATCAGCCGAAAGCTGCGGCTCTTCGAGGGTCCTGAGGGCATCACCGTTGAATTGGTCCAGCGGGGCGGCTGAGGCGCGTCTGGCTAGGGCCTCCTGGGTCCCGCTCGATTATAGACTTCCGCGCTTGCCCGGATCGTCGCCGTTGTAAGGTAGCTGTGTTCCCTCGACGCGCCTGTGCGGGCGCCGCCGGATGCGGTAGACGGAGGCCGGGGGAATATTCAAAGCCGTCCTCGCGACGAGGCTGGCCTTCAGCCCAAGACGATCTAGAATTGGCCGTGGCACCGGACAGCGCGGCCCATACGTGAACTGATAGAAGGTGCCGTCATCGCGCATGTGGCGGAAGGCGCCGCTGAGAATTGCGATCACCTTGCGCGGCGACATCGACAGGAGCGGAAGTCCGCTGACAACCGCGGCGGCGGGGGCCATGAAGGGCTCGTATTGCGAAAGCTGACGCGCATCCATCCACAGCACCCGCGCCCTCGGGAAGCGCTCTTGCAGCAAACGGACGAAGTCCGAGCCGTATTCGACCAGCAACAAGTCGCGTTCCGGAACGCCGCGCCGGATCAGCGCATTGGTGAAGGTGCCCGTCCCTGGTCCCAGCTCGATGACTGACCCGGCGCCGGGAACGATCTCCTGCGTCATCAGACGAGCCAGCGTCTGGCCCGACGGGGCGATCGCAGAGACTTGCCTCGGATTTGCAACGAAGGCGCGGATGAACTCAAAGAAGTCCAAAACGGCAGCGGAACCCAAGGAGACGCTCCTCTCTGGTTGCGAGTAAAATTGTTCGGCACGAGTTTCCGGATTTTCTCGACGAAAGCGGTCGACCTCCAGCCGACCCCGACGCCGGAGCGCCGGGGCCGGCTCCTCGGCGCTACGATGCGATGTTGTGCTGCCTTGCCTCGCCTTGGGCGGCGTTGGAAAGAGCTTCCCACGCTTCCCAGGTGGCGAGGCGGTCGGCGTAGGCGGCACGGGCGCGCGGCAGACCTTCCGTGCCGACGAAGAACCGCAACGGCGGGTCCTCCGCGTCCACGATCTTCAGGATCGCATCCGCCGTTGCTTGCGGATCGCCAAAGCCGAGCTTGGCACCCGCCGCAAACACCTCGGCTCGGGTATTCCCGTAGGCCGCGATGACGGGCGTGATCTTCAGCGAGGACATGCTGGCAAATCCTGTCGCATACGCGCCCGGCTCGAGCATCGTGACCTTCAGCCCGAAGCCCTTGACCTCCTGCGCGAGGCTTTCATGAATGGCTTCGAGCGCGAATTTCGAGGCGTTGTAGAATCCAGTGATGGGCCCGGCGACGATGCCGGCGACGCTCGACACGCCGATGATATGGCCGCTGCCCTGTCGCCGCAGCAGAGGAAGCGCGGCCTGGATGACGCGAAGAGTGCCGAAGACATTCGTGTCGAACTCGGCGCGCACATCGGCCTCGAGCGCCTCTTCGATCGCCCCGACGAGCGCATAGCCCGCGTTGTTAAGGACGACATCGAGCCGCCCGAAATGCGCGAAGGCCTTGGTAACGACGTTCTGGACTGCCACGGCGTCGGTCACGTCCAACGCCAACGGCAGTACGGCGTCGCCATAGCGTTCCGCAAGATCGGCCACGTCCGCCAAGACCCGGGCGGTGGCCGCGACCTTGTCGCCACGCTTGAGGGCGGCCTCGGCCCAGATGCGGCCGAAGCCGCGGGATGCGCCGGTGATGAACCAGACTTTGTCTGACATGCGATCTTCCTTGGTGAGTTGACTTTCAGCAAATGCTGTCGGGTTCTTCGTATCGCTGGAGCAGCCAACCGGCAGTGGCGAACCACGCCAATGGACTTGCAGCAACCGCCAAAGAAGTGGGCCAGGCCGAAATCGAGGAGCTGCATGCAGCGGCCGCCTCAATGTTCATCCGGATTCCGTTGCCTAGTGAAGTTTGTTGCCGTGCAGCTCCCGCCAGCGGCTTGGCGTCGCGCCTTCCCAATATCGGAAGGCTCGATAGAACGAACTCGCATCCTGATAGCCCAGGAGGCACGCGACTTCGTCAATTTCGGCCGACGGGTCGGACAGAAGCTGCCGCCCGAGCTCTTGGCGCGCTTCGACCAGAAGATCGCGGAAGCTTGTGCCCTCTTCGGTGATGCGGCGCTGAAGGGTGCGCTCGCTCAGGCCTAGATCACGCGCGACGTCCGACAGCTCCGGCCGTCCGCTCGCAAGGCTCCGCTTGAGCACGACCTTGACCTGCTCCTTGATGGAGCTGCGCGCCTGCAGTTCTCCGAGTGCGGAGGTCAGCGCCGGCGTGAGCATCTCGAGCAGCGCCTGATTGTATCCGGGAAACGGACGATCGAGATCGGTCGGTTTCAGGATGAGCGCGTTGCGTGCCGCGCCGAAGCGGATGGGGCATTCGAAATATTTCTGGTAGACGTCACCCTTCGGACGAGGGCGGACGAGCTCGACGCGCTTCGGCGTCAAATGCTGTCCGGTGCCACGACGCCCGAGCTCGACCAAGGACGCGAAGGTCACGTCCGTCGAAATCGCGGGCTCCGGCTCGCTTGCGTGAGGCCATTCGACCGTGACGGCGCATTCGTCCTTGCTTTCCGCGACACTCAATTGCTCCGGCGAGCAGAGCCGCTTGAAACGCGCGATGCGAAGCAGCCCGTCGCGGTAATCCTTCGCGTAGAATGCGACGAGGCTCGAGGGGGGATGCACCGCCGTGTCGGTCCGCTGCACCAGCTCGATTCCGAGCCCGGGCTCCGGCTTCAGCTCCTCGAGGGCCTTCCAGAGAGCAAAGAACTGATCCGTGGTGACATGCCCCTGCTCGTTCAGGTGCAAGGTCGCCGGCAGGCGCGCCTGCCGCAGCAGAACGGGCGCCGGCACGCCGATGCGCTCGACCGTCTGCCAGAAGGCCTGTGGCACCTTGCATCTGTCTGCGGCCGCTCCACTCATGGCTGGTCCTAGCGCATCTGGCTCATGATCACGCGATCGAACATGCGGTCGCCGAACCATTCGCGGATCTTGATCATCGGCTGGGCGTATTTGCCCGCAACGTAGCGCGTGCGCGGCTTACTCTCCCTTACGGCCTTGGACACGACATTGGCGATCACGCTCGGATCGGTGCCGCGGCCCTGGCCGTACGCATCGCGGGTCGACTTCGCGACCGCCTGGGTCAGCTTGGCGTAGGGACCTGCACCCGACCGCTTGAGCAGCCCATTGGCGACCACGTCGCCGAACCCCGTCTCGATCAGGCCGGGCTCGACCACCACGACCTTGATGCCGAAGGCGGCGAGCTCGAGCCGGAGGCAATCCGACCAGCCTTCGAGCGCATGCTTGGTGGCGTGATACCAGGCGCCCAACAGAGTATAGATCTTGCCGCCCATCGAGGTGATGTTGATGATGGTGCCGGCGCGCTTCTCCCTCATCTTCGGCAGCAGAAGCTGCGTCAGGCGGGCGGCACCGAACAGATTGACCTCGAACTGATATCGCGCCTCCTCGATGCTGACGTCCTCGACGGGACCATACAGGCCGAAGCCGGCGTTGTTGACGAGCACATCGACACCGTTCACCTCGCTGAGAATGGCGTCGACCGCCGCCTTGATTTCGACCTCCTTTGAGATGTCCATGCGCAACGCCCTGGCTCCGAGCTCGACCAGGTCATCCATCTTGTCGATGTGGCGCGCGGCGACGTACACCTGAAAGCCGTCCTTGATCAGGCGTTTTGCGATTTCCTTGCCCATGCCCGAGGACGCCCCGGTCACAAATGCTGTCTTCTTGCGTCTATCAGTCATCTCAACCTCTCAGTGGTTGGCTAACCCTACGGCCTCCAGGCGCCGCGACACTGACGAAGTCCGCCAAAAGACTTGCACATTGCGCCAACCGACGCCAGCGAAGCCAAACAGAGAGTTAACAGCGGCAGGAATTTTTCTCCGAGGCACTGGATGACAATCCCAACCAGGCCGAGATCCAGAACACGGCGGGACGCCTCTAACGGTCTCGGATGCTGGAGCCGCCGTGCGGCCCCGAACACCGGTTTCTGGCTTGTTGCGTCGAGCGCGTCATCCGCGAACGCGATGGAAGACCCTGGTCTGTCCCATGGCCGAAATGCCCAGAAACCCCCTTAGGTGCATCTTGCCGTCCTTGAGCGCCGCCTTGCAGTTGTAGGTGCGTCCGGAGGAGGCATCGTAGATCGAACCGCCGCTCCACTCGCCGTCGGCCCAGCGGAGACCCGTCACGACGACGACATTTTTAAGCGAGCGCGAACGCAGCGCGGGGTCAGGGTTGTTGGCGTCCTTCTTGAAGGTAACGTTGTCGGCCTCGACGATCTCGTTCCCGTAGAGCATGCGCGCCTGGATTTCCGATCCGGCCTTGTACATGTCGAGCTTGACCGTGCCGTCATCCGCCTCCCAAACTCCGACGATCGCGTCGGCCGGCAGCGGCTCGGCACTCGCCACAGGCGCAAGGAACAGGGCCGAGGTGGCGAGCGCGAGCACAAGCGCTGCGCGCCGTGAAAGTCGAGGTGTGTTCATTCTGAGAGTCCTTGATTTGTTAGGGGCGCGTAGGCAACCTGTTCGACACCATGCTCAGGCTATGGTGTGACCTGACCTCCGGTTACCTCACGAAACTGACCCTAGATGCTTGGGATGGGCTGCGCTGTGGCCGTAGACGCCAAATGAATTGCAGCCCCCGCCATTGGTCGAACCTCTTCGCAACGAACGCACTGGCGGAGCAGCCGATCGACGTGTTCTGATAGCCGCAGCCGTTCCTTATTGGCGCATCCGAGGCGCGAGGATCCGACCAGACGTCTGCTTTGCGCCAAGAAGCTGCCGCTCTGACGAGGTTGCCTCCTGCGTCGATATTGGCTTGTCTGCTCTTGCGCCGCTCTTCAGGATTCAGCGGGCATGATCTTTTGAATGCACAGCCTGATCGTCGTTTCCGCTGCTGCTCCCAGCCAGCTCCGCCTGTGCGATCTCGGCCGCGGCGATATCGCCCTTGCTGACTTCCCCGGTGTCGGCGATCCGCGCCTCTGCCGTTTCCTTCACATGCGCGGCCAGCGCCGGCAGGCGTTCGATCAAAGCGTGGAAATCCTGCGCGTCGAGCGCCAGCAGCCTCGTCTTGCGTGTCGCTGTCACGGTGCCGGAGCGGCTGGTGCGCTTGAGCAATGCGATCTCGCCGAAGAAGGTGCCGTCGGACAGCCGGACCCGCTGGCTCGGCAATTCGATCTCCACCTCGCCTGCGGTGATGAAATACATCGAGGACGCGACGTCGCCGCGGCGGACCAGCACTTCGCCCTGTTCGATGGTCTGGGCGCGCAACAGGCGCATGATATCCGCGATCTCGGCGGCGCCGAGATGGGAGAACAGCGGCACCCGCGCCAGCATGCCCCAGGTGACGACGAAATCGCGCCGGCGCACCTCGTCGGCGAAGGCGGTCGAGATGATCGCGACCGGGAGCGCGATCATGGCAAATCCGAACACGATCGCGAACGTCGTGACGATCTTGCCGAGCGGCGTCACCGGAATCACGTCGCCATAGCCGACGGTGCCGAGCGTCACCATCGCCCACCACATCGCCTGCGGGATGGTGCCGAACTTGTCCGGCTGGACCTTGTGCTCGATGGCGTAGAGCAGCGAAGCGAACAGCAGCACTGCGCCTGCGAGGATCACGAGGCAGCCGACCAGCGTGCGCCGCTCGGCGTGCAGCGCCGCCAGCAGCGAGCGCATCGCCGGCGAATAGCGCACCAGCTTCAAGAACGGCAGCATGCCGAACATCACCACCGCGGTCTTGTCGCCCAGCATCAGCGCGATCGCCGACGGCACGAACGCGATGAGGTCGATGATGCCGAAGCTCGAGAACACATATTCGAGCCGCGCCCGCACGGCCGTCGTCGCGTGCAGGGAGTGACCGGCCACGCTCCAGATCCGCACCGCATATTCCAGCGCGAACACGATGACCGCGGCGACCTCGATGGTCGTGAACAGCGTCCCGAACGAGGCGTCGAACTCCGGCACCGACGCCAGGATCGCCGCCAGCACATCGATGGCGATGATCAGGACCAGCAGCCCGACCAGGCGCGCGCCGGGCGTATAAGGCAGATGATCGTGTTCGAGCAGCTCGTAGAGCCGGTCCCGCAACTCAGGGGCACCGGTCTCGCGCTTGCCCGGCATGGTCAATGAGATCGTGATGCGATTAGACGGAATCGCATCACGATCTCATCTCTTTGCTTGAGCATGATCTCTTCGGAAAACCGGGTCCACTTTTCCGGATCATGCTTTACACGCCGGCCAAAGCTTGCTCGATCGCGGATAGCGCCGCATTGGCCTTCCCACCGTCAGGTCCTCCGGCCTGCGCCATGTCGGGCCGGCCGCCGCCGCCCTTGCCGCCGAGCGCCTCCGATCCCTTGCGCACCAGATCGACCGCGTTGAAACGCGAGGTGAGATCGGCGGTGACGCCGACCACGATGCCGGCCTTGCCGTCCTCGGTGACGCCGACGATCGCGACTACGCCGGAGCCGATCTGTTTCTTGCCGTCGTCGACCAGGCTCTTGAGGTCCTTGGTCTCGACGCCCTCGACCGCGCGCGCCAGCAGCTTGACGTTACCAACCTCGCGCACGCCGGCGTCCCCGCCGTTCGAGGCGGCGCCGCCGCCCATCGCAAGCTTCTTGCGCGCATCCGACAGGTCGCGCTCGAGCTTCTTGCGCTCTTCCATCAATGAGGCGATGCGCGCCGGCACGTCCTCGACCGAAGTGCGCAGCTCCTGCGCCGCGGTCTTCGCCAGCGCGATGGTGTCGTTGGCATGCTTGCGGGCGTAGCTACCCGTCAGCGCCTCGATGCGGCGGACGCCAGAGGCGACCGCGCTCTCGCTGGTCACCGAGATCAGGCCGATGTCGCCGGTGCGCCGCACATGGGTGCCGCCGCACAATTCCACCGACCAGCCAAACGCGTTCTGGCCCTGCTCGCGCGGGCCCTTGCCCATCGAGACCACCCGGACCTCGTCGCCATACTTCTCGCCGAACAGAGCGCGGGCGCCGGCTTCGCGGGCGTCATCGACCGCCATGACGCGGGTGGTGACCTCGTCGTTCTCGAGCACCACGTCATTGGCGATGTCCTCGACCCGGGCGAGTTCCTCCGCCGTGATCGGCTTCGGGTGCACGAAGTCGAAGCGCAGCCGGTCCGGCGCCACCAGCGAACCGCGCTGGGCGATGTGGTCGCCGAGCACCTGCCGCAACGCCTCATGCAGGAGGTGCGTCGCGGAGTGGTTGCGCCGGATCGCCGAACGCCTGCCGTGATCGACGTCGAGTTGCAGCGCGGTGCCGGCCTTCAGCGTGCCCTGCTCCACCTGGCCGATGTGGACGAAGAGATCGCCGGCCTTCTTCTGGGTGTCGGTGACGCGGAAGGTGACGCCCTCGCCGGTGAGCAGGCCGGTGTCGCCGACCTGGCCGCCGGACTCCGCATAGAACGGCGTCTGATTCAGGACCACCGCGCCGCTCTCGCCGGCCTTCAGGCCGTCGACCTCGGCGCCGTCCTTCACCAGTGCCGCGACCACGCCCTCGGCACGCTCGGTCTCGTAGCCCAAGAATTCGGTCGCGCCGAGCTTCTCGCGCAGCGGGAACCAGATGCTCTCGGTCGCAGCCTCGCCGCTTCCGGCCCAGGCCGCACGCGCCTTCTCGCGCTGGCGCTCCATCGCGTCGGTGAAGGAGGCCTGATCGACGCTGATGCCGCGCGACTTCAGTGCGTCCTGGGTCAGGTCGAGCGGGAAACCATAGGTGTCGTAGAGCGTGAACGCAGTGTCGCCATCGAACATGTCGCCCTTTTTCAGGCCGGCGCTCTTCTCATCGAGAATGGCAAGACCGCGCTCCAAGGTCTTGCGGAAGCGGGTCTCTTCCAGCCGCAGTGTCTCTTCAATCAGTTTCTCAGCGCGCACCAGTTCCGGATACGCCTGGCCCATCTCGCGGACCAGCGCCCAGACGAGGCGATGCATCAACGGCTCGCGCGCGCCGAGGAGCTGCGCATGGCGCATCGCGCGGCGCATAATGCGGCGCAGCACGTAACCGCGGCCTTCGTTGGAGGGCAGCACGCCGTCGGAGATCAGGAACGAGGACGCGCGCAGGTGATCGGCGATCACGCGCAGCGAGGCTTTCTGCTCGCCTTTGGGATCGGCGCCAGTGAGATCGGCGATGGCGCGGATCAGCGAGACGAACAGGTCGATGTCATAATTGTCGTGGACGCCCTGCAGCACGGCGGCGACGCGCTCCAGCCCCGCGCCGGTGTCGATCGAGGGCTTCGGCAGCGGATTGCGCACGCCGCCCGCGAGCTGCTCGAACTGCATGAACACGAGATTCCAGATCTCGATGAAGCGGTCGCCGTCCTGCTCCGCCGAGCCGGGCGGCCCCCCCCAGACCTTGTCGCCATGGTCGTAGAAGATTTCCGAGCACGGGCCGCACGGGCCGGTATCGCCCATCTGCCAGAAATTGTCGGAGCCGGCGATGCGGATGATGCGCGATTCCGGCAGGCCGGCGATCTTCTTCCAGAGATTGAAGGCCTCGTCATCGTCGATATAGACGGTCGCCGTCAGCTTGTCCTTCGGGAGCCCGAATTCCTTGGTGACCAGGTTCCAGGCCAGCTCGATCGCGCGATCCTTGAAGTAATCGCCGAACGAGAAGTTGCCGAGCATCTCGAAGAAGGTGTGATGGCGCGCGGTGTAGCCGACATTGTCGAGGTCATTGTGCTTGCCCCCGGCGCGCACGCATTTCTGCGAGGTGGTCGCGCGCTGATAGGGGCGCTTCTCGACGCCGGTGAAGACGTTCTTGAACTGCACCATGCCGGCATTGGTGAACATCAACGTCGGGTCGTTGCGCGGAACCAGCGGCGACGACGGCACGATCTCGTGGCCGTTCTTCGCGAAGAAATTCAGAAAGGTCGACCTGATGTCGTTGACGCTGCTCATAGCCATCCAACCGGAAAAGGGGCCCGGAATCCGCCACAAAAGGGTTAATCTTCCGGCCGAACGCTTTTAGACAAGGCGCACGGCGGTGTCCAGAAACTGTGCAAGCACATCATAGGCTTGCCGCGATCGCGTAAACCGGCCGTTGATAGTTGCCGCAGCCGCGTTGACAGCCTTGGCCGCGCCGTGTTTCCCTCTTATCTAGTATCAGTCACGTCGGGAGAGACCGGCCTTGAGCCGGCGCCGAAGGAGCAACCGCCCCGGAAACTCTCAGGCAAAAGGACCGCGTGACCACTGACATCTGGAAAGAGGCGCGTGAGGCTTCAAGCCGGGCGCGCCCGCCGACGGGATAATACTCTCAGGCAAAGCGACAGATGGGGCTTTTGGGTTTCCAGGGGATGGTCCCCAGGGAACCGCGAGGGCCCTACAATGCTTGCGCGAGACGAATCCGACCTCAAACGCACTCCGCTTTATGCGCTGCACCTCGCCCGCGGAGGCAAGATGGTGCCGTTCGCGGGCTACGAGATGCCCGTGCAGTTTCCCGCCGGGGTGCTGAAGGAGCACCTTCATACGCGCGCCGCCGCCGGGCTGTTCGACGTCTCCCATATGGGCCAGCTCGCGCTGCGGCCGAAATCCGGCAAGGTTTCCGACGCAGCTTTGGCGCTGGAGCGGCTGGTGCCGCAGGACATCCTCGGCGTCGCGCCGGGACGGCAGCGCTATGCCCAGTTCACCAACGCCGACGGCGGCATCCTCGACGACCTCATGGTCGCGAATTTCGGTGATCACCTGTTCCTGGTGGTGAATGCGGCCTGCAAGGCCGAGGACGAGACGCATCTCCGGCGACATTTGTCCGATGCCTGCGATATCGATTCGCTGTCGGGCCGCGCGCTGATTGCGCTGCAGGGGCCCAGGGCCGAATCGGCGCTGGCGAAAATTTGTGCAGACGCGCCGTCGATGAAGTTCATGGACGCCGGCCCGCGCCGCGTCGCTGAGTTCGACTGCTTCGTCTCCCGCTCCGGTTACACCGGCGAGGACGGGTTTGAAATCTCCGTTCCCGCGGAGCATGCCGAAGCGCTGGTGACCCAACTCCTGGATAATCCGGATGTGTTGCCGATCGGGCTCGGCGCGCGCGACAGCCTCCGGCTCGAGGCCGGGCTCTGCCTCTACGGCCACGACATCGACACCACGACCACGCCGGTCGAAGCCGCGCTGGAATGGTCGGTCCAGAAGAGCCGCCGCAAGGGCGGCGCCCGCGCCGGCGGCTTTCCGGGCGCGGACAAGATCCTCGACCAGTTCGAGCATGGCGCCCCGCGCCGCCGCGTCGGCTTGAAGGCGCAGGGACGCGCGCCGGTGCGCGAGGGTGCGCCGCTGTTTGCCGATGCTGATACGGGCGCGGCGATCGGCAAGGTGACGTCGGGCGGCTTTGGCCCCAGCCTCAATGCACCGGTCGCGATGGGCTACCTGCCCACCCCGCTCTCCGCCATCGGCACCAATGTTTTTGCGGAGGTGCGCGGCCAGCGCCTGCCGCTTGCGGTCGCCGCCACGCCTTTCGTTCCCAACACCTATAAACGCTAGAGGACACTTTTCATGACGACGCTCTACACGTCCGACCACGAATGGCTCAGCATCGAGGGCGATGTCGCCACGATCGGGATCACCGATTACGCGCAGCAGCAGCTCGGCGACGTCGTGTTCGTCGAGCTGCCGAAGGTCGGGCGCGCGCTAAAGAAGGCGGAAGCCGCCGCCGTCGTCGAATCCGTGAAAGCGGCCTCCGACGTGTACGCGCCGATCTCGGGCGAAGTGCTCGAGGTCAATGATGCGCTCGCCGCCGAGCCGGCGCTGGTCAATTCGGATGCCGCAGGCAAGGCCTGGTTCTTCAAGCTGAAGATCGCCGACAAGGGCGAACTCGGCGGCCTGATGGACGAAGCCGCCTACAAAGCCCACACCGCCTGAGAGGTTGCCATGAACGCGCCGTTCAAACCGACCAGTGAAGCCGCGGCCACCTTCGTGCGCCGCCACATCGGCCCCTCGCCGCGCGACGTCGATGCGATGCTGCAGACCGTCGGCGCCACCAGCCTCGCCGCGCTGATGGGCGAGACGCTGCCCTCATCAATCCGGCAGAAGGCCCCGCTCGATCTCGGCCGTGCGCTGAGCGAGACCGAGGCGCTGGCCCACATGACCGAGCTGGCCGCGCAGAACCAGGTGTTCACCTCGCTGATCGGCCAAGGCTATTCCGGCACGATCCTGCCGGCGGTGATCCAGCGCAACATCCTGGAAAATCCGGCCTGGTACACGGCCTACACGCCCTATCAGCCCGAGATCAGCCAGGGCCGGCTGGAAGCGCTGTTCAACTTCCAGACCATGATCTGCGACCTCACCGGGCTCGACGTTGCCAACGCCTCGCTGCTCGACGAGGCAACCGCTGCGGCCGAAGCGATGGCCCTTGCCGAGCGACACTCGCAGGTGAAGGCGCAGGCATTCTTCGTCGACCACGAAGTCCATCCGCAGACGCTTGCGGTGCTGCGCACCCGCGCCGAGCCGCTGGGCTGGAGCCTGATCGTCGGCGATCCCCTCACCGATCTCGACAAGGCCGACGTGCTCGGCGCCCTCCTGCAGTATCCCGGCACATCAGGCGCGGTGCGCGACCTGCGGCCCGTGATCGCAGCGCTGCGTGCCAAGGGCGCGCTCGCGATCGTCGCCGCCGATCTTTTGGCGCTGACGCTGCTGGCGTCGCCGGGCGAACTCGGCGCCGACATCGCGATCGGCTCGGCGCAGCGCTTCGGCGTGCCGATGGGCTATGGCGGCCCGCATGCCGCCTACATGGCGGTGCGCGATGCGTTGAAGCGCTCGCTGCCCGGCCGCATCGTCGGTCTGTCAGTGGATTCGCGCGGGATGCCTGCCTACCGGCTGGCGCTGCAGACCCGCGAGCAGCATATCCGCCGCGAGAAGGCGACCTCCAACATCTGCACCGCACAGGTGCTGCTCGCCGTGATCGCCTCAATGTACGCGGTCTATCACGGCCCCGAGGGCCTCACTCATATCGCGCGCAATGTGCATCGCCGCGCGTCCGTGCTGGCGGCGGGATTGCGCAAGCTCGGCTTTGCGCCGACGCGCGAGGCGTTCTTCGACACGCTGACCGTCGAGGTCGGCGCGAAGCAGAGCGAGATCGTCGCTCGTGCGCGCACGGAGAAGATCAATCTGCGGATCGGCGACAGTACGCTCGGCATCGCCGTTGACGAGACCACGACGCCCGAAATCATCGAGGCGGTGTGGCGCGCATTCGGCGGTACGCTTGCCTATGCCGGCATCGAGACGGGCGCGCGCGAGGCGCTGCCAACGGAATTGAAGCGCACCACCGCGTTCCTGACCCATCCCGTGTTCCACGCGCATCGCTCCGAGACCGAGCTGCTCCGCTACATGCGCAAGCTGAGCGATCGCGACCTCGCGCTCGATCGCGCGATGATCCCGCTCGGCTCCTGCACGATGAAGCTGAACGCGACCACGGAGATGGTGCCGCTGACCTGGCCGGCGTTCGGCAGCCTGCATCCGTTCGCGCCGGCAGATCAGGCCAAGGGCTATCACGCGCTGTTTGCGCGATTGGAAAAATGGCTGTGCGACATCACCGGCTATGCCGCGGTGTCGCTGCAGCCGAATTCCGGGGCGCAAGGCGAATATGCCGGCCTGCTCGCGATCCGCGGCTATCATGCCGCGCGCGGCGAGGCGCATCGTAAGATTTGCCTGATCCCCTCCTCCGCCCACGGCACCAATCCGGCATCCGCCGCGATGGCCGGCATGGACGTCGTGGTGGTCGCGTGCGATGCGCGCGGCGACGTCGATGTCAACGATCTCCGCGCCAAGGCGCAGAAGCATTCGGCGAATCTTGCGGCTGTGATGATCACCTATCCGTCGACGCATGGCGTGTTCGAGGAGCACATCAGCGAGATCTGCGATATCGTGCATGCCCATGGCGGACAGGTCTATCTCGACGGCGCCAATTTGAACGCGCAGGTCGGACTGTCGCGGCCCGGCGATTACGGTGCCGACGTGAGCCATCTCAACCTGCACAAGACGTTCTGCATCCCGCATGGCGGCGGCGGCCCCGGCATGGGCCCGATCGGCGTGCGGGCGCATCTGGCCCCTTATCTGCCCGGCCATCCCGCAACGGACGGCGGCACGCCGCAACCGGTCGGGCCGGTGTCGGCCGCGCCGTTCGGCTCAGCGTCGATCCTGACCATCTCCTACATCTACATCCTGATGATGGGCGGCGAAGGCCTGACGCGCGCCACCGAGATCGCGATCCTCAATGCCAACTACATCGCCGCGCGCCTGCAGGCGCATTTCCCGGTGCTGTACCGCAACGCCAAGGGCCGCGTCGCGCATGAATGCATCGTCGATCCGCGGCCGCTGAAGACCTCGGCGGGCGTCACCGTCGACGACATTGCAAAACGCCTGATCGATTACGGCTTCCACGCGCCGACCATGAGCTTCCCGGTGCCGGGCACGCTGATGATCGAGCCGACGGAATCGGAATCCAAGGCCGAGATCGATCGTTTTTGTGATGCCATGATCGCGATCCGCCAGGAGATCGCCGAGATCGAGAGCGGCCGCTTCAAGGTCGAAGCCTCACCGCTCCGGAACGCGCCGCACACCGTGCACGATATCGCCGACGACGAATGGAATCGCGCCTATAGCCGCACTGAGGGTTGCTTCCCCGACGGCGTCTCCCGGTCAGACAAATATTGGAGCCCGGTCGGCCGCGTCGACAATGTCTACGGCGACCGCAACCTGGTGTGCTCCTGCCCGCCGGTGGGCGATTACGCGCAAGCTGCGGAATGAGGTGACGCCGTCATTCCGGGGCGCGCAATGGCGCGGCCCCGGAACCTCGAAATTGCAGAATTGTAGGATGGGTAGAGCGCAGCGAAACCCATCGCGCCCGTGCGCTTGGCGGCAATGATGGGTTTCGCTGCGCTCTACCCATCCTACGGCCGTGTCACGGCGCGACGAGCCTCGGATTCCAGCGCCAGAGGCTATCGTTGGTCAAATGTGTGCCGCCCCACCAGCGGTCGATCGGGTTGTGGCGGCTGAAATCTTCCTTGTGGGCGACGACGGCCTTGCCAAACGTGGTGAGCGACAGTCGGCTTCGCAGGAGCGCCGTATGCCGGTCCCGCAAGTTATCCCGTCTGATCGTCCGCAGCTCTTCGTCGAGTCCCTCGACCGCAGGGGTCGGGCCGAGCCCAAGCCCGTCAAGCAGGTAACCCCGCTCCCACTCGTTGAAGACGCGCGTTTGGCGAAGCTTCCTGAGGTGGAAAAGCGGGTTGATGTTCGCATAGCCCCTTGAGATCAGCTCCAGCATCCGCATTTCCGTAGCACCCAGCCCGGTGGAAGCCGAGGGAAGCTCTTCGAGCAGATCAATCAGAGTTCGCCTGAGCATCGGCAGCGCACTCAAATCCTTGCCCAGGAGGTGAAAGCAAGGTTCTGGCGTCGGCGCCCTATACGCCTGCCAGCTCATGCTTCCCGTTTCAAGCATTGCCCCGGTGACGTCGACTTTGCGAACGTGCTGCGCGGCGGGCCCCTCGTGGTCCATCATGATCAAATCGAAGTCGACAATGCGCAACGTCAACTTGGCCGCCGTCTCAGGGTACAAACGAAAGAGATCGAGCAGCCAGATCAATTGCAACTGATCGTTCGGCTGCGGATCAAACCATAGTTCGATGGTCTCATAGGGCCCGCAAAATTCGACGAGGGGGAGGTTCTTGCGAGCTCCGCTGTCGTTTCCAAACTGGCCGACGAAGTCCGACCAGTGAGATCCCGGTCGATGTTGCTCAGGGCACCCGGCGACATAGGTTGCGAGTTCGCCCGGAGACGGCAACGATCCCCATACAAAGCGAGTGGTGAAAGGAACGACAACTTCAGCGAGGTCCATACGCACGAGACCGTAGCCGGACGAACTTGTCAGGATCAGCCGTTTCATTGGTCCCTCGGCCCCTACTGAGAAACGAAACGGGCGCCGAAGACGTCGGCAACTCAACGTCCTCAGCGCCCGCTTCCCGCGAAGAAATCGGATATTTCGAAAAAACTTACTCTTCCGCCGGCTCCTCGCCGTCGGCGTCACGCTCGGGAGTGCCCGCGAGGATCTGTTCGGCAATCAGGCCGGAGTTCTGCCGGATCGCAAGCTCGATCTTGCTGGTGATATCGGGATTGGAGCGGAGGAACGCCTTGGAGTTTTCGCGGCCCTGACCGAGCCGCTGGCTGTCATAGGAGAACCAGGCGCCGGACTTCTCGACGATGCCAGCCTTGACGCCGAGGTCGAGGATTTCGCCCATCTTGGAGACGCCCTCGCCATACATGATGTCGAACTCGACCTGCTTGAACGGCGGCGCCAGCTTGTTCTTCACCACCTTCACGCGCGTGGTGTTTCCAACCACCTCGTCGCGCTCCTTGATCGCGCCGATGCGGCGGATGTCGAGGCGAACGGAAGCGTAGAACTTCAGCGCGTTGCCGCCGGTGGTCGTTTCCGGCGAGCCGTACATCACGCCGATCTTCATGCGGATCTGGTTGATGAAGATCACCATGGTGTTGGACTTGTTGATGGAGGCGGTGAGCTTGCGCAGCGCCTGGCTCATCAGGCGCGCCTGCAGGCCGGGCAGCGCATCGCCCATCTCGCCTTCGAGCTCGGCCTTCGGCACCAGCGCCGCCACCGAATCGACCACCAGCACGTCGACCGCGCCCGAACGCACCAGCGTGTCGCAAATCTCCAGTGCCTGCTCGCCGGTATCGGGCTGCGAGATCAGGAGCTCGTCGATATTGACGCCGAGCTTGCGCGCATAGACCGGGTCGAGCGCGTGTTCCGCGTCGATGAAGGCACAGATGCCGCCCTTCTTCTGCGCTTCCGCCACCGTGTGCAGCGCCAGCGTGGTCTTGCCCGACGACTCCGGCCCGTAGATCTCGACGATACGTCCCTTCGGCAGGCCGCCGACGCCAAGCGCGATGTCGAGCCCAAGCGACCCCGATGATACCGTCTCGATATCCATCGAGCGGTCGCTCTTGCCGAGCTTCATCACCGAGCCCTTGCCGAACTGGCGCTCGATCTGGGACAGCGCAGCAGACAGAGCCTTGGATTTATCCATAGAGGATCCTTCGACAATACGCAGCGTAGTGGCGGACATTGGATGTGCTCCTTATGACGGGGATTCGCTAGCGGGACAAACGGGGCGCGATAAGAAATCGATGGTTTATTGCGTTGGAAATTCTGTACCACCTTTGTTCCATGTTCGCAATATGTTCTTTTTACCCCCAGCCACTTCGAACCAAACCTGCACCGTCCGAGTTGCCCGTCCATCATCGGCAGCGGATCCGCCCCGTAGGCGTCGGTGGCTGAGAGACCAATCGCGCTCCCGCCTGCATAAATCTGAGGGAGCCCGAAGATGATCGACTGGCGTACTCATATTTGCCGCCCGTCCCGCACACAGGACGATGTCATCGCTACACGGTCGCGCGAGATCGTCGCCCAGTCCTTCGAACTTCTCGAACAAAGTGCAAAGCCTGACACGTTCCTGGGACGTCAAACCTTTGAGCCGTTTCCGAGAGAGGGCGACAATCCGTAGTTCTCCGACCGAGAACGAAGTTCCTTTCGAGCTTAACGCAAGTTAGTGGGCATCCGGGTTTCTTCCTTGCGAGGGAGCATCTCTTCCGTTCCGGAATTGTCTTTCAGACAGAGCAGAACGGGAAATGCCATGAGGAACACGCTGCAAGACCCGCGCTACTGGCGAGAGCGAGCGGAGGAAACCCGTAGCAAAGCAGAGTCGTTTGCGTACCGTAGCTCGCGCGAAAGGCTGCTTAAGATCGCCGAAGAATATGAGCGGCTGGCTGTCTACGCCGAGCAATGGCAGTTGCAACAATAAGGCCGCGCCATCCCGTCGAGATGGTTGGGAAGAACTAGCAGTCGTGAACTCGACTGCGATCGATCAGGCGCTCGCGCAAAGCTCGTCCTGTGCCTTGCGAAGGTTCCTCGAACACGCGCTCCAGATCGACGCTTGCGCGCAATGGCTTGCTCGCTGCCATCCGATCGCCGCCGACGGCAAGCAGTGGAGCGACAGCCCGCGCAGACCTGCAGTCCCATCGCCCAGCTACGATTGCTCCGCCCCGATGACAGCGATCGTCCGCGACTGAAACCCAATGTGGGCGAGCACCGGGTGTCCATGTACCGATCGAGCCCACGCGGGCGCCGTAGTTCTCCGGACAAGAACAAAGTTCCATCAAAATGTTCGCGATTTGGTGCATCTGCCCGAGAACGCACGAGTTTTCGAACGGGCCTGCTTGACGGTATCCCTCCACACCTGACGGATCGCCGCGACTGCCGCGTTTCCGAAATAGTTCCGTCACGCACCGCAGGAAGCATTTTGATCGAACGCGTCGGCAATGGCGCGTCCCAGCGGATCTGCTAAATCCTGGGAAAAATATGCAGCCCGCTGGAACGGTGGGATTCGATCGATGTTAACTTGCGTTAAACTCGGGGACGGCGATTGATAGGTTTGGGAATACCGGGACCCGCGATCGGATCGCGCAAGGCTGCGGCAACTGCCCTTCGGCAGACTGCAAGGTGGCGCAACCTTCGTTCGGCCTGGAATACCGCCGGGTGTGCGCGGAGCCTAAGAGATGATCCATAAGGGCGTCGAATATACCGTCACACTGGCCACCCCCGGTGTGTGGAAGTGGCAGTTTCAGATCGGCGATACAATCAAGACCGGCAAGACCGAGGCAAAGCTCCAGTTGCTCGCGATCAGACGGGTTCAGTTACGCATCGATCGCGAACTGAAGAAGGTCAGTCGCGAAGCGAGCAGCACCGCAGACTCATCATTGCGCTGACAGCACTACATTGCGCTAAGAGCACTACCGTAAATAACCGGGATTGATCTTTCCCCCGTCAGGACCTCCACTGAGCTTTTGCTCCCAGTGGGTTGCCGGTCGGCGGCCTTTGATGCGCCGGTGCCATCTTATGCCGCTCTATTTCTTTCGCATCCGAACCGCCGACGGCACCGGCATCTGCAATGACGGTGCGGAGTTCGCCGATCGTGACGCTGCGTGGAAGGAGATGACGCGTGTCTGCGCCGACATAATCGGCGGCGTGTCGCGTCATCTTCAGGAAAATGCGGAGTGGCAGATAGAACTGCTGGACGAGGCCAGGAGCCCGGTCTTCCGGATCCGGCTGGTCGCGAAAACGCTGGACTAGCTGGAGCGCTTTCGAGCACCTGCGCAGGAAACGCGCCAAGACAAAATCCAGATCAACACCGTCTGCGGCTTTGGGTCCGGCTCGTTTGGCTCTTGGCCCTGCCGCAGTTCCTTCGCACTGACGAAGCGGGCGCCGACCAGTTCGCCCCGGCGCCAGATCAGCGCGCACACCCGCATCACCTCACCGCCGGCAGTGAACGAGAGCCCGAACACTTTTGGCACCGCCATCGCGCCGACCTCCAGGCACACGCCACTGTCGGACACGTCGTGCACGCGGCATTCGATCCACGGCGCATCGGGTGCCGGGATCAGGAATCCCGACTTTTGTATTTCCACCCGGACATGCTTGCGCTCACCGAGATCATTGCGCTGTCTCGTCATTGCGTAATCCCCTCGCGAGCGGAGAATTACGGCGGAAAGCTTGAATCCCGCTTGTGCAAAACCGCTCACAATTTAGGGGAAACCAGGCAGGATCAGCCTACCGCCGAGACATCAAATCAAGGCTCTCAATCGGCGCTGGCGAGACGACGCATCGTGAATTCGATCCGGTCGCCGGGCAATTCGCGCCAGCTTTCCACCGCGCTCATATAGGCGGCCTTCGGATACCGGTTGAGGAAGTCGCGCGCCTTCAACCGCGCCTCGTCGCGTGGCAGGGTAAAGGTCTCGCGCAGGAAGCCGTCGCCCCGCTTTCGCCGGGCGGCCATTCGGCTCGCGAGATCACGCGGACGCAAGGCCATGTCGCAATTCCAAACCAGGTGACGACAGGCCAAATATAGGGCGAGCGGAGACCGAATCCGAGTCTCCGCGCGGGCCGGCGCTACTGCTGCGCGCTGCCCGTCTTGGTCTTCGGCTTGGCCGGGGTAGCGGCTTTGGGGGCCTCGCTCCGCACATTACCCCACGGATCGGATGAGGTCTTGGCATCCGGAATCTTCTTCAGCGATTCCCTGTAGGCCTTGTCCCTGACCTGGTCCTGCTCGATCTCGTCCGGCGTCTTCGTCGGCCCGTCGGAAAGCAGATTGATATGGGGGGTCGATATTTGCGCGTAGGCCGGTGTTGCCAGCATCGCCACGACAGCGATGGCGCCCAGAATTCTCATGAAATGCTCCCTTGCTACTCCCCTGGGGATTGGCCTCGCGTATAGCATCGCCCAAGCCGCACCGCAAAGCAGGGCCTCGGGCGCGATCCGGCGCCAAAAGTCTGGCAATTTCAAGCCGGCCGCCCTGCTGTTCCCTTGCCCGAAATGCCCTCTAGAATACCGTCATCATCCAGGGAGAGGAACGAGCACCCCATGCAGCAGGAAGAGGTCACGGAATTCGGCATTGATGATGCGCGGCGGGTGCTGGCCGAGGTCTTCGCCCCCTGGGTGCTCGATCTCAATCTCTCGATCGAGGCCTTTGATGCTGCGCCGCCGCAGGAGGCCGGCGCCGATTGGCAGCCTGGCGCGCTCTTGCGCATGCCGTTCTCCGAACGGCTGTGCCGCAACGGCGGCGTCGTCTGCGGTCAGGCACTGATGGCGTTCGCGGACACCTCGATGGTGATTGCCAACCTCGCCGCCAACCGCAGCTATCGGCCGATGACCACCGTCGACCAGACCACGCATTTCATGCGCGCGGTCAGTGCCGCCGACGTGCTGGCGGACGCCCGCGTCGTCCGCCTCGGCCGCACCATGAGTTTCGGCCGCGTCACGCTGCTCTCCGCCACCGACAACAAGCCGGTGGCGATGGTGTCGAGCGCGTTTGCAATGCTGTGACCGCACAGCATTGCTTAGCGAGCATCGCTCCGGCGACGCCAGCGCCACGCCCCAGCCGCCATGAGCGCAACAACGAGCCCCGCCGAAATCGCACCGCCAAGGAAGCGTCCGCCCGGCCGGTCGATCGTGCGCGACCACAGCGATGGCGCTTCGCCCTGCCGCGGCAAACGGAAAGCCACTACGCTGTCGCCGATCGTGGTGCCCGCTTCCGAATGGCCGCCGGCGCTGATCACGACATATTGCTCGCCCCTCCACAGATAGGTCATGGGATTGGCAACGCCGGGCACCGGCAGCCGGCCCTGCCACAACTCCCGGCCGGTTTTGGCATCGAACGCGCGCAGATAAGCATCCATCGCGCCGGTGAAGACGAGCCCACCCGCGGTGACCACGACGCCATTCACCAGCGGCGTGCCCCAGGGGCGTGCAATGCCGAGCGGCGCGCGATCCTCCGTCGTGCCGACCGTCGAACGCCAGAGAATCTTGCCGGCCCTCAGGTCAACCGCGACCATCTCGCCCCAGGGTGGCTTGTTGCACAGCAATCCGAGCGGCGACATCACCACTGCGCGCGACATCGCGAAAGGCGCGCCCTCCTGCCGGCCGAAATCATGGCCGGGCGGCGGATTGAAGCCAATCGCCTGCTCGCGCGGGATCAGCTTCACCAGATGCACGGCACGGCTGACATTGGCGTAGAGGATCTGATGGACCGGATCGAACGCGACGCCGCCCCAGTTCACGCCGCCGCCGGTGAATGGAAACAACAGCGTGCCTTGCGTCGATGGCGGCGTGTACAGGCCCTCGCTGCGCGCGCTTGCAAATTGCTCCTTGCAGGTGGAGCGGCCGAGCAGCGGAAACGGATCGAACGCGTCGTCGACCGAGATCTTCTGTGGCACCAGCGTCGGCACATGGGTCGGGAATGGCTGCGTCGGCGAAGGCCTCTCGCCCTCCGCCGTGCCTTGCGGCACCGCGCGCTCCTCGACCGGCCACACCGGCCTGCCGCTGTTACGGTCGAGCACGAAGAGGAAGCCTTGCTTGGTCGGCTGGATCACGACATCGCGCATCGCTTCGCTGACATCGATCCGCGCCAGCGTCGGCTGCGCCGGCAGGTCGTAGTCCCATAGATCGTGATGCACGGTCTGGAACGACCACACCAGTTCACCCGTCTCGATCCGCAGCGCGACGACCGAGTTGGCATGCTCGTTGTTGCCCGAACGCTTGCCGCCCCAGAAATCCGGGCTCGGCGACGTCGTCGGCAGGAACAGCAGGCCGCGCACTTCATCCACCGACATCGGCGCCCAGACATTGGCGTGGCCCGCCTCGATGCCGTCATGCTGCAGCGGATCGAAATTCCAGCGCGGTGCTCCGCTGCGCGCATCGAAGGCGCGCACCACGCCGCGCGGTGCGTCGACGCGGCGGTTGTCGCCGATCGCAGAGCCGACCACGATCACGCCGCGGCCAACCACCGGCGGCGAGGTCACCTGAAATTCGCCCGGCCATTCCAGCGTCATGCCGATATCGAGCCTGACCTCGCCGGCATTGCCGAAACCGGTGCAACGAATCCCGCTCTTGGCATCGAGTGCGATCAGACGGGCATCGTTGGTGCCCATGAATATCCGCGATCGGCAAACGGCCCCCGCAGGCGCATTGTCGTCGACCCAATAGGCGACGCCGCGGCAGACATAGCGGTTGGCGGGACGCTGGCGGGTGCTGATACCGGGATCGTAGCGCCACTTCTGCGCGCCGGTCCCGGGATCGAGCGCGATCACCTCGTTGAACGGCGAGCAGAACACCAGGCTGTCTTCCACGAACAGCGGCGTCGCCTGGAATTTCGTCCGCCGCATCACCTCCGGCGCGCGGCGGTCGAGATCGCCGGTCCGGAATTCCCAGGCGCGGATCAGGTTGGCGACATTGTCAGGCGTGATCTCTTTGAGCGGCGAGAAGCGCGATCCGCCGCGATCGCCACCCCAATGCTCCCATGCAAGGGCCGGCGTCGCGACACACAACACGGCAAGCAGGCGGACCAGATGGCGCATGGCGTCCCGCTGAAGATGCGGTCATGGACTGCTGCATCTTCCCCGGATGATTTACGCCATTACCTGGTCAGTATCCACTCCTGCGACCGCTCCAGCCATCGCCGCCGCGTCCGCCATAGCCACCATAGCCGCCGGGCCGGCCATAGCCACCGCCGACGCCGATCCCGATCGAGACCGGCGGTCCGGGTTCGTAGACGACGCGCGGCGGCGGACGGCGCACGACCACGACGTCCTCCTCCTCGACGAAGCGGCGCGGCGGCGTGCTGGCGCGCTTGGGCGGCGCCGGCTCGGCGCGCTTCCTGGCGGGCGTATCGACCCTCTTGATCGGCGCCGGTTGCGACGGCGCGTTGCAGGGACAGGTCAGCGCGGCGTTGGTCGCGGGCACGCTGACGGGCGCTGCGAGAGCCAGCTCCATGTTCGGGCGGTTGCGCAGCCGCTCCTCCAATTTGCGCGCGGTCGCGGTGAGATCGCTGTCCGGATATTGCGCGAGGAACGCGCGATAACCGGCCGCGGTGTTGATCAGGACAGCGTTGTTCCAGGCCACCATGCGGCGATGGCGATCGAGCCAATCACGCGCCTGCAGCCCGCGCGGCGTCGAGGCGTAGAGCGCAGCAAAGGCTTCATAGGCTTCATCGGTGCCGTCGGCGACGATGATCTCATTGGCCGTGTCGACCGGCTTGCCTTGCAATTCGCGCTTCCATTGCTCGACCGTGCGCTTGGCCGATGCGAGTTTTGGCGCGGCAGCGTTGGTGCCGGCGGTATCAGCTACGAAGCGGAAATCCTCGGTCAACGACGAACTGTCCCACGGCGTCTGCCGGCCAGCCGTCGCCTTGTTCACAGCGACACGAACGCGCTTGAGGGTTTCCTCGATCGGCGCCGGCTCTTTCGCTGCCGCGAGCAGCGCCGTCGTGTAGGGACTGTTGCTGCCGTCGCCGTCTTCGGCTTCCGCACCGGGCGAGGTCGAGAACGACAGGAGGGTGCCGGGCGCGCCGGTCTTGGCGTCGACAATCGCAAGTCCCTGGCCGGCGCTCTTGAGCTGCGGGAATGGATTGTTGCGGCACGCATCGAGCAGAAGGATGCGCATCTTGCTCGGCACCGAATTAAGCGTGTTCAGGACATCATTGAGGCGCACCGCCTGGATCGGAATGTCGGCCTCGCGCTTCGGATCGACGTCGGTCGGAACGAGGAAATTCTCGCCATCGACCTGTAGGCCGTGTCCGGCGTAGAACACCAGCGCCACCGTGTCGGCGCCCTTCGCCGCGACCTCGCCGGCGAATTCGCTGACTTTGGCCCGCAATTCATTCTGCGAGAGGTCGGACGCCGATAGCACCTGGAAGCCCGAATCGGTGAGAAGTTGCGTCATCGCCTTGGCGTCATTGGCCGGGTTGGGCAGCACCGGCACTGATTTGTAGGCGGATTGTCCGATCACCAGCGCTAGCCGGTTCTCGGCCAAAGCGGGACAGGCGCCGAGCAGCACGGCAGCGGAAACAAGCAGTCTGGCGAGCGAGCGGCGCGACATCGAACGATCTCCGGCAATGCGATGGCTTGCCGGATTGGTCGTGAGGTTTGACGGCAAGGTTCATGCGCCGGCTCACGTGTCGCACGCCCCCATCGACATTGTCGCATTATTCGACGATGGATTGCCGTCAGATCACTTCGATTTCTTCGCAGGCTCCGTCGGCCGCGCCACGCCCCAGGGATCGTATTTCTCCTTGGGCTCGGGGATGCGTTCGAGCGCGGCCTTGTAAGCCTTCTCGTCGACCTTCGGCTTGCTGTCCTGCTTGCTTCCGGCAGCGTCGCCGCGATGCCGCTTGCCGCCCATCTGGGCATGGGCTGGCATCGCCATCAGCGCCAATACCGCCGCGGCGACCGCTAACTTGCGCATTGTTACTCTCTCCCTGCCACTCCGCCCCGGTATCTTCATACTGGAAAACGGCAGCATGGCGTGCCCCGGACCAATTCAGCAATAGTTGATCGATAGCGCGCCGTTCGGGGGCAGCCAAGTTTATTCGCGCAGGGTAAGTACCTCGAATGGGGTGGGACAACGCTCGCATTACATTGCTGTTAGGTTTGGCGGCTACGCTGGCCGGTTGCGGCTTCGTGGATAGCCGCTCGCCGCTGCCAATGCCGGCGTTCTTGCGCGCCAGGGAGGCCGAGCCGCCGCCGCTTGAAGCGCCGCCCGATATCAAGCGGCTGGTCAGCGAAAAACTGGACTCGGTGTTCGTATCGACGTCGCGTCCCGCCAATGTTCGTGTCTCGCAGCCGCTGCACGATCTGCGCGGACTGGGATGGACCGCCTGCGTGCGCGCTGAACTGACATCGGTGATGGGCCAGCCCTTGGGCACGCAGACCTATCGCGTCTTCATCAATGAAGGCGCCATCGCCGACCGCCGCCGGATCGACAGCGACGATACTTGCGCGACGGAGAATTACGAGCCGATCTGATCTCTGTTCGCCGACGACTGAATTGTTCCACCTCGGTACAAGCGCGCGCGCAACGGAACCGATCGCGCCAAGCCAGTTCCTTCGGAACGAAACCCTCCGCGCAGCTTTGTCAGCCGAGAGGGCAGTATCTTATGCGGAGGCGGAACCATGAAGACATTTGCAATCGCTTTGCTGGCCGGCGTCGGCGCGTTGTCTGTCGGCAGCGCTGCCAAGGCCACCGACATCTATAGCACCACGGAGTACAGCAACCCTGAACTCGTGCAGCATGTGCGCATGGTGTGTGACGATGACGGGAACTGCTATCGCACCCGCGGCGGCAGGCGCGTGATCGTCCGCGATTCCTACAACTACATGCCGCGCGAGCGTTACATCGAGCGCCGCGAATATCGCGACCGCGATTACTACGATGGCGGCCCGCGCGCGGGGGTCGGCATTCGTACGCCCGGCGGGACCGTGGGTATCGGCGTCGGTGACGATCGCTGGTAAGCACTGAACAAGACAAAAGGGGCCGCCGAACGCGTTTCGGCGGCCCTTTTTTGGTGAACGGTCCGTTAACAGTACCGCTTAAATTGCAGCGCCGAACCAACCGTATTTTGCATTTCTTCCGCTAGCTTTCCGGTAAGCGCGATCACGAGGGGCGACGTTGACAGTCCCTCCATCGCTCACGCACGGGGAAGCGGGGAAAGTGGCCGAGATCGTCGACAAAGCGGTTATTGATCGCGCATCGACCGACGATGCCATGCCTGCGCACGCGCCGGCGAGCGGCAGTCCCGCGCTCGCGCCGCTTGCCGATATTCCCATGAGCCAATGGCGCGCGCTCGCCGAGCACGTGGCCGAGCCGAATGCCTACTACCTGCCGGGTTGGGTCTTGGCGGTGAACGCCTCCGCTCGCGGCCGCACAGGTGCGCTCGCGCTTAGCGCCTTCAGCGATGCTCCGCTCGCCTATGACGGACCGGCGCGGATGATCGGGCTGTTGCCGGTCGTCTCGCTGTGGCGCGCTTATAAAATCCCCCTGCCCGCGCTGGTGAGCGCACAGCCCTATGGCACGCTGTGCACGCCGCCGCTCGATGGCGACGTCGCCGAAGCAACAGCGGAGCGGCTGATGCAGGAAGCGCGCAAGGCTGGTGCGCATGCGCTGATCCTGCGTGACATGTCGCTGGACGGCAAAGCGATGCGGGCCTTCACCGAAGTGCTGCGGCTGAACGGCATGCGTCCGCGCCTGATGCAATCATGCCTTCGCGCCTGCCTCGACGCGACGCGCAATGCGGACGAACTGCTGCTCGAAGCACTCGGAACCAAGAAGCTGAAGGAGCTGCGCCGGCTGCGTCATCGTCTCGACGAACACGGCGCGGTGCATTTCGAGGTGGCGCGCTCGCCCGATGACGTCGCAGCCGCGCTCGAAACCTTCCTCATCCTCGAAGCCAGCGGCTGGAAAGGCAAGCGCGGCACCGCGCTCGTCCAGCATGATGGCGACGCCACCTTCATCCGTCGCGCCACGGCGGCGCTTGCCGAAACCGGCCAATGCGAGATCGTAACGCTCCGCGCCGGCGACACCGCGGTCGCAGCCGCGATCGTGCTGCGGCACCAGGAGCGCGCGTTCTATTTCAAGCTCGGCGTCGATGAGCGCTTTGCCAAATATTCGCCGGGCGTGCAGTTGACGCTCGATCTCACCCGCCATCTCTGTGGCGATCCGGCGATCCGCTCGGCGGATTCAACCGCGGCGCCCGACCATCCCATGATCAACCCGATCTGGCGCGGGCGCCTTGCCATCGGCGACGTCCTGATCCCGCTGCGGCGGCACGATCCGCTCGTGCCAATGATCCATACCGCCCTGGCTGTGCACCGTTTTGCGGAGGAAGCCGCACGTAGCGGTGTTCGGTTCATCAGAAATCGCGGCAAGTCCCATTAGCAATCGTAGCCCGGGTGAAGCGCAGCGTAACCCGGGGCCACTCGCCCTGGCGAAGCAGCCGTCCCGGGTTGCGCTGCGCTCCACCCGGGCTACGGGTCACGGCATTCGTCCCGCAACTCATTGCAACGGCGAGTGTGGCGCGGGCAGCATGATGGTTGAGTGCATCTCGTCGAGCAGCGGGCCGCCTTTGCGGAGAAATTCCTGCCATGCCGGATCTTTCAAGGCGTTCGCGCGGGCTTCAACACGCGCATCGAGGCTGGGATAAGCCCAGATGTGGCAGACTTCGTTCGGCTGGCCTGCCTCGGTCTGCCAGAGGCCGACGATCTTGGAGTATTTCTCGCGCGCCGGCAGCGCCTCCATGAGCGCTTCGAGCCATAGTTTGATCGCGCCGCCCGGCCTGGCGCGATAGTTGCGGAATTCATAGATGTTGCCCGTCGATGCCGGAGCAACCGGTGGCTTCACCGCGTTGAGCAGGCGGATATCCTGACGCTGCAGCAGCGGGCGGATCAGCGGAACATACTCGCCGGTCCAGCGCGGATTTTTGGCGAGTTCGCCGCGCAGCCTGCTCCGCTCGTCAAAATCCTTATAGCTCCACAGGTGCATGACCTGATTGAGTGGACCGATCTCGGTCGTCCAATAGCCTTCGAGCTTGCCGTAGTCATCCTTGCGGATGTCGCGCGACACGGTGCTCGCTGCTTTCACCATCTCGCCGAGGGTCCCGGGCTTCACCGTGTAGGTCCGGAGCTCATAGAGCATGACGTTCTCCCAATTTTCTTTTGATGTTTTTTTGGTTCGTAGCCCGGGTGAAGCGCAGCGTAACCCGGGACTCTCGAAGACGCTGATGCAGGTGTGCCGGGTTGCGCTACGCTCCACCCGGGCTACGGGCGCTACTCCGCCGCTTCGGCGTTGATCTCGGCCGATACCTGGCGGATGGCGCGGGCGAGCTGCTCGGCCGGCTGCGCGCCGGAAACCGCGTATTTCTGTGCGAACACGAAGGTCGGCACGCCGGAGATGCCCTTGTCGGACGCCTCCTGTGCCTGCGACGAGATCAGCGCGACATCTTCATCGGTTGCGAGGCGCCTGCGCACGTCGTCGGCATCGAGCCCGACATCCGCCGCTGCCTGCACCAGCACGTCGATGTCGGTGAGGTCGCCCCCGTCGCGGAAGTAAAGCTCCATCAGCCGCTGCTTCATCTCGGCGGCCTTGCCCTTGGCCTCCGCCCAATGGATCAGCCGATGGCAATCGATGGTGTTGGGCTGGTGCTTGACGAGATCCGGGTGATAGGTCAGCCCCTCCTCGCCCGCGGCGGCGACAACGCGCCCGGCGATGCCCTTGTAGGCCTCGACCGAGCCGAACTTCGCGGTGAGATATTCGTCGCGGCTGATGCCCTCGCGCGGCACCCAGGCGTTGAGGAAGAACGGGCGCCAGCGCACTTCAACCGGCACATCCGGCACCAGCTTGAGTGCATTCTCGATCCGCCGCTTGCCGATATAGCACCAGGGGCAGACGACGTCGGAAACGATGTCGAGGCGAAGCGGCTTCAGGGTGCTCATCGGGCGTTCCTCCGCTGGAAAGACGCAGAGATAAGCCGCGAAGGGAACCCCGACAACCCGCTATTTCATGGCGTCAGCCATCTGCTTCAGCCGCTCGGCGGTCAGATCGTCGGCGGGAAAGAAGGTTTCCAATGCCAGTTCCGACAGCGTGATATCGACCGGCGTGCCGAATACCATGGTGGTGGAGAAGAAGCTCAACACCCCACCATCGTGGCGCAGCTTGAGCGGGATCGCGACATTGTCCGGCGGCAGCGGTCCCGAACGCGCCGGGATCGGATAGCTCTTCAGGTCCTGGTAGAGCCTCAGCAATTCCGGATCGGCCGTTGCCTCGCATTGCCGGTGCAATCGCTCCAGCAGGTGTCCGGTCCATTCGGAGAGATTGACCGTGCGTGCCGCCAGCCCCTCGGGATGAAAGGCAAGCCGGAGGATGTTGAAGGGCTGGCCGAGCAGCCGCTGCGGAATGCCCTCGAGCAGCGGCGCCACCATGCGGTTGGCGGTGACCAGATTCCAGTGGCGGTCATAGGCCAGCGCAGGGTTCGGCTCATGCGCCTTCAACACCAGATCGATCGCCTGCCGCGCGGATTTCAGCGCGGGATCATCGAGCGAGCGCTGCGGGAAGGCCGGCGCGAAACCGGCCGCGACCAAGAGCACGTTGCGTTCACGCAAGGGCACCTCCAGCCGTTCGGCCAGCCTCAGCACCATCTCGCGCGACGGCGCGGCGCGGCCGGTTTCCACGAAGCTCAAATGACGCGCCGAGATATCCGCCTCGATGGCGAGATCGAGTTGGCTGAGATGGCGGCGCTGCCGCCATTCGCGCAAGTGCTCGCCGACATGGATCGGCCTGGTTGGTTCGGCCCGCGCCGTGGATGCATGTGCGTTCATGCACGAAAAACTACCACGCGGCCTTCGGCCATTCCATTACGTCCGAGGTAATCGAAAGCTCTTACGTGCGAGGTAATCGAAAAGGCGCGCGGACCGGATCATCTTCGAAGGGCACGAGGAGATGACCATGAGACCCGACCCGAGCCCCTTCCCGTCCGCCGCCGACATCATTGCATGGCTGCTCAATCTGGCGACATCGCTGATCGCGCGTTCACTGCAGCTACCGGAACCGCTGGTCTACTCGACCGGCGTCTACGTCGTCGCACAGGTGCAGGCCGCCGAGACCAGAGCGGCGAAGCGGCTTTGTCCATTGCGCCTCATGCGTCAGCTCCGCCGGCTGTTCCGCTGAATCATCAACAAGGCTGCAAGCTGTGACTTGCAAAGAACTCCAGTATCCCCTGCGGGGCATTCGCTTCGAACGAGAGTTCGAGATTGGCGGCGGATTCGGCGGCCTTCTCCCGGGCGCGTGGGAACATCTTGGCTTCGTAGATCGGAAGGGCACGCTCGATGTCGTTGGTATGTTCGATGATGGCCCTGGCCAGGTCGGCACCATCGATCATGGCCAGATTTGCCCCCTCTCCGCCGAAGGGCGACATCAGGTGAGCGGCATCCCCGAGCAGCGTCACGCCTGGAGTGCGCGGCCAGCGATGTCCCTCCGGCAACATCCAGATTGGCCTCGGCAGGAGATCGCCATCGCTGTTGGCCAGCACTTCATGAAAATCACGATGCCAGTCGTGAAAGTGCCGGTGCAGCATGTCGCGAGAAACAGGCCGTCTGGACCAATCGGCCGCGACCTTGAGGGCAGCGTAGATACACAACTCGCTATCGGGCTCCCGATGGCCGATGATGGCTCGTTCGTCCGAGAGCGCGAGCATGAATCCTTTGCCAACCAGGGCGGCCGCCGTCGGATGTCTCTTGTCGGCATCGAGATAGCGCAGTTCGACGAAGCTGATGCCCGAATAGATCGGAACGGCTTCCGAGACGAGCGGGCGGACCTTTGACCACGCTCCATCAGCGCCGATCAAAAGGTCTGCCGTCGCGACGCTGCCGTCGGCGAACGACAATTTGAACCCGCCATCCGCCCTACCTACTCCGGTCACGCGCGCATTCCAGCGAACAAGGCCCGGCGGCAGAGAGGACAGCAGCAGATTGCGCAACGTGCCCCGGTCGATTTCCGGCCGCAAGCCATCGCCGTCATCAGTCAGTCGCACCGCGCCTGTCTTGTCCAGGACGCGCAAGGCATCGCCATGTTGCAGAGTAAGGCTGGCAAAGGCCTCAAGCAGACCCGCGGCTTGCAATGCGGCCTGGCCTGTATCCTGATGAATATCGAGCATCCCACCCTGGTGACGAAGGGTGGCCGAGAGATCGGCCTCGTAGACGACTGCCGCGATGCCATGTCTATGCAGCACGCTGGCCAGACAAAGTCCGCCCATTCCCCCGCCCACAATTGCGATCATGGCCTACTCTTCGGGCTGCATCCAGGTTACATATAGGAGCCTATATATTTGTATAGGACCCTATGCAAGAGAAAATGACGATGCGAAAATGGGAGCTACACGAGCGGCCGGGCCATCTCATCAACAGGGCGGCGAGATTGCTCCTCCGCCTGGCGGATGCCAAGTTCCGGCCGTTGGGAATCGGCGTTGCCGGCTTCCCCGTTCTCAACATGTTGAGGGCAGGACAAAAGCTCTCCCAGAAGGACCTGGCGCTATGTGCCCGGATCGAGCAGCCGAGCATGGCTCAGCTCCTGTCGCGGCTCGAACGCGACGGCATGATCAAGCGCAGCCCCGATCCCGATGACGGCCGCAGTAGCCTGATCTCAATAACGCGCAAGGCGCTCGGAATACTTCCCGAGATCGATGCAGCCGTGGACGCCGGCAATGAAATGGCCGTTGCGGGCATGAGCGACGGTGAAATCAAAATGTTGATTGATCTGCTCCAGCGCCTGATTGGCAATCTGGAACAGGCCGCGCAACGCGAGCAAATGGCGATGGATCACGCCGAGAAGGTCTAGGCCGTGAACCATAAAGACCGAGATTGGGTGGATAGCGGCCTGTCCGTTTCTTGCGATCGGAAGGGACAGGCCGCCGTCAGAGGGCGCTATTTCAGAGGCAAAAATAGTTCCGCGACCGCCTCATGCTCCGGCACCTCCGGGAAGAAGCTCAGCCGCTGGCAATAGATCGGGAAGTCGCGTGCTTCCTCGCCGCTGGCCGGAAGCCAGTCGCGATAAAGGTAGAGCGCGGCGGGCTCGAGATTGTCGGTGTTGCCAACGACGCGCAGCACCGCACAGCGTCCGCCAGGGATCTCGCCGGCTTTGATCTGCTCACCGCTCGCCTCGATCGGTTGGTCGGTCCCGACACAAAGGTCCACGCTATAATCGGCAGGCGACGCAGGACGCCGCTCGGAATGCCAGACATTGAAGGTCGCACTTGTCTTGGGGTGCAGGCCAGCGGCCTTGCGCCACGCGATGAACCGCTGGATGGTGGCGCCGAGCGTCGCCGGGTCGCCCCGATGCTCCATGATCGCCACCGGCATGGGGGGCACATCGCGAATCGTGACGTCGTCAGTGGTAAAAGTCTTCTGCATGAGCTTGCTCCTTGCGTTGTCGAGAGGCCCGAAGGCCGCAAGCCACGGCTCCCAGTCGGGAGACTGCCGGAACGACGAAGGCGATTGCCCGAACCGTCGCCGAAAGGCGCGGGCGAAGGCGTCCGGTGCATCGTAACCGGCATCCATCGCTATGTCCGTGACGCTTTGGGCATCGCTGTAGGCTAGCCGGTATGAAGCGCGCTTCATGCGGGCGAGCTGGATATAGCGATGCACGGACAGCCCGAAGGTCGCCGTGAACTGCCGGTGGAAATGATATTTCGAGTAGGCTGCGACGCTGCAAAGTGCGTCCAGGTCCAGATCGTCGTCCAGATGATGTGATCCAGCACCCGCTGCATCCGGGCATGGTAGTCTTGAAGCGCCGCCTTCATCGTTCTGTCCTCCGTGGCAGCGCCAGCTATGCGCACACAGACATGACGCGCTCGACCGATCTTGCGGTCTTGTCACGGCGTTCGTGTGTTATTGCGCCGCTCCCTCCTCGCCGCGCCGAAACCGCTCGCCCTTGCCGAGCATCACGCCCTGAGCGCCGGCGATGCCGAGTTCGAGGCTGGCAGCGATCCGCTGCGCGCGCTCGATGAAATGCGCGGCCGCCTCCTGCGGACAGAGTTCGCGGGCGGTCTGTTCGAACAATTCGAGCCAGCGGTCGAAATGATCGGCGTCGACCGGCAGCGGCAAGTGTTTTGCCATCGGCGTGCCGTGATAGCGGCCGGTCATCAGCGCGACCGACGACCAGAACGCGCACATTTGCGACAGATGCGGCCCCCAATCCCGGATGCGTGCTTCGAACACCGGCCCGAGCACCGCATCGGCACGAACTTTGTCATAGAAGCCGTGCACGAGGTGCTCGATCATGGCCTCGGTGATGCCGGTCTTGGCGACGATGTCGGCCGTGATCTGCTCGCGCCGCTCTGCCCCTGTCATGCCAGCTCTCCTCAAATAGGTATTCTAAATACCCATTTAGGGCAGTATGGCTGGTTCGCAAAACCGGATTTTTGCGGGGCTCCCATGCGCCTCACTCTGTTCACCGATTTCGCCCTGCGCGCCCTGATGCGGCTTGCAGGCGAGCCGACGCGCTCGTTTGCGACCACCGAGATCGCGGCCGAATTCGGCATTTCGCGCAATCACTTGGCCAAGATCGTGCGGAACCTTGCGGATAGCGGCTTCATCACCACCCAGCGCGGGGTTGGCGGCGGTTTTGCGCTGGCGCGGCCGCCGCAGGCGATCACGCTCGGCGAGGTCGTGCGCGCGCTGGAGAACGACCAGGCGCTGGTCGAATGTTTTCGTGAGGATGGCGGCGCCTGCGTGCTGACGCCGCGCTGCCGCCTGAAGGGAAGACTGGCCGCGGCGCGCGAAGCCTTCTTGCGCGAGCTCGATGCAACGACGCTCGCCGAATGCGCCTATCCGGCGCGGCCAAAGGCGGTCAAGCCAATCTAGGCGTGTAGCGCCGTCGCTGAGCTCTTGCGCTTTCCGGCGACCACCTTCTTGCCGGCAGGCTTGGGGCGGCCCGAGCCGTTCAGATACTTGCCGTTGGCCTTGCCGTTCTTCTTTTTCGCCTTTTCTTTGGCTTTGTCTTGAGCTTTGGCCTTTTCCTTGGCGACCTTCTCGGCCTTCCGCTTCGCCTTGCGCTCGGCTTTCTCCTTTAGCCTGAGCCGCTCCGCCCGCGCCTCGGCGCGCTTCTTCTTGCGTTTCTTCTCGCAGGAATCGCACTTGCAGCCGATCGGCTTCAGATAGGCTTTGAAATAATCGGTGCCGTAGTCGTAGTTGATCTCCTCGCCGGGCTCGATGTTCTTGATGGCGCGGATATAGATCTTGCGCTTGCGCGGCTTGACGTCGGATTCCGAATTCGGCTTGCAGGAATGATTGATATAGCGGGCGACGTTTTCGCGGATCGAGCCGTCGATGGTCCACCGGTTGGTGAGCTCGAACAGATATTTGTTCTCGATCTCGTCCTCTTCCTTCTTCTTGGAATCCAGGAGCGGCCCGAAATAGCGGATGATCCTGCTACCCTTCTTGATCGGCTTGGTGGCGAAAAGGCCGAGTCCGGTGCGGGAACGGCCGACGCGATAGGGTTTATTGGGCGATATCGAGGGCATGGTAATGTTGAATGAACGAACGCTTCGCACGAGCGACGGCTGTGCGGAGCCGCTCTTCTAGGACAATTCAGCGCCGCTGTCAGGTGTTTCGCGCTCGCCGTTGAAGCTTGCCCACAATGAACGCGTCTGAATAAAGCATGATCCGGTCAAGTGGGAAGCGGCTCTCCGAAAAGATCACGCTCAAACAAGGAGATGAGATCACCATCTCATCGCGGTTCCGCTATGAAGGCTTGCATGATGAAGCTTGTCATAATGCATGCCTAGTCGCCATCCTGCTGGCCGGCAGTCTTGACCATTCTCAAACGCCCAAACATTCAACAGCAGCTACACGTCGACGGCACCAAAAGACTGCCGCGCGGTGGGTAAACCAACCAATCTCAACCATTTTTAGTTGGCCGGTGGACGGAAGGCCGAACTGTGCAGCATCGCATCCAGCAATGTCTCGGCCGATGTGCCCTCGGGCAGCCGCTTCAGGACGTCGGACAGGCGGCCGTCAAGCAGCAGCGTGGTGAAGCCGTGCACCAGCGACCAGGCACGCACGATCGCAGCAGCCTGGTCGAGCGACAGCTTCTGCTCCTCGATATGCTCGTGCCGGCTTTCGCCGACCGCACCGGCAAGGCCGCCGAAGGCGGCGCTTGCGGCCTCGTGCAGCGAGGGTCTGGACATGTCGAGCCGCTCGGTGCGGAACATCAGGCCGTACATGCCCGGATGCGCCTGCGCATAGGCGATATAGGCCTTTGCGCGCGCTAGCCCCTTCTCCGCGATGGTGGCGCCGCCTGCGACGGCGGCGCGCATCGCATCGTTGAACTGGCGGAAGCCGATGGCGGCGAGCTCGCTGAGCAGGCCAGCCAGATCGCCGAAATGATGCGTCGGCGCGGCATGCGAAACGCCGGCCTCGCGCGCCACCGCGCGCAAGGTCAGCCCCGCCAGCCCGTCGCGCTCGAGCACGCGCTCTGCCGCCGTCAACAGCGCCTCGTGCAGCGCGCCATGATGATAGGGCGCCTCGCCCGACCTGCGCTGCCGGCGCGCCGGCCTCGCGGCCGCTTGTTTCGTCGTCTTCCGCGTTCTCGGCGGTGACGCCTTCGCCTTGTTTTCTCTCGACAATCTCGTCATACGAATCCTTATATGTCGCAATTTTGACACTGTAAAGATTTTGCTTGACGGTCGGCAGCGCCACCTGTATCGGTATCTTTACAACGTAAAGATAACATGGAGGGAGTGACGATGCTTGATCAGACGATCGCTGAGACACCGCGGACCAACCTGGCGCCGATCCCTTTTGAAGCGGATGCGCCGTTACTGAAAATATCGGGCGAGCTGCCACGTGAGCTTAACGGCACGCTCTATCGGAACGGGCCCAATCCGCAATTCGAGTCCCCCGGCGCACATTGGTTCGTCGGCGACGGCATGCTGCACGCCTTCCACCTCGAGAACGGCCGCGCCAGCTATCGCAATCGCTGGGTCCGCACGCCGAAATGGCAGGCCGAGCATGATGCCGGCCGCGCATTGTTCGGCGGCTTCGGCCGCAAGCTGTCGGATGCGCCGCCCGCGACCACCGCTGACGGCGGCGTCGCCAACACCAACATCATCTTCCACGCCGGCCGCTTGCTCGCGCTTGAGGAAGGCCATCTGCCGACCGAGATCGAGCCCGGCACACTGAAGCGAACAGGTTATTGCGATTATAACGGCGCCATCCAGGGCCCCTTCACCGCGCATCCCAAGATCGACCCGAAGACCGGTGAGCTCGTATTCTTCGGCTACAACGCCGCGGGCCCTCTGACCCCTGCCCTTTCCTTCGGCTCGGTCAATTCGTCCGGTGTGGTCACACGCTTCGAGCGTTTTGAATCGCCCTATGCCAGCATGGTGCACGACTTCATCGTCACGGAGAACCATCTGCTGTTTCCGATCCTGCCGGTCACCGGCAGCATGGAGCGCGCGATGCGCGGGCAAGCGCCGTATGCGTGGGAGCCGGACAAGGGCGCCTATGTCGGTGTGATGAAACGCAACGGCTCCGCGCAAGACATCACCTGGTTCCGCGCCGAGAGCTGCTACGTCTTTCATGTCATGAATGCGTGGGAGGAAGGCAGCCGCATCATCGCCGACGTCATGCAGTTCGAGGAAGCGCCGCTGTTCAACCATCCGGACGGCTCGCCGACGGACCCGAAGAAGAACCGCGCGCGCTATTGCCGCTGGACCTTCGATCTCGCCGGCAATACCGACCGTTTCACGCAAACCTATCTCGACGACCTCACCGGCGAATTCCCGCGCATCGACGATCGCCATGCCGGCTATGCTTTCGCCCATGGCTGGTACGCCTGCGCCAATCCTGCACTGCCGATGTTCGGCGCGCTCTCCGGCATCGTGCACGTCGATGGCACGGGCAAGCGCCGCGACCACTATCTGCTGCCCGCCGGCGACACCATCTCGGAGCCGGTGTTCGTCGAGCGCGGGAGCGATGCGCCCGAGGGCGACGGCTGGCTACTCGCAGTGGTCTGGCGCGCCCGGGAAAATCGCAGCGACCTCGCCGTGTTCAACGCGCGCGACGTCCAGGGCGGCCCGATCGCACTGGTCCATCTCGGCCACCGCGTACCCGATGGCTTCCACGGCAATTGGGTCGGCGCGAATTGAGCCCGCGCGCCCGCTCTCCCGTCATTCCGGGGCATCGCAACGCGATGAACCCGGAATTTGGAGGTTGTGGCCTCGAGATTCCGGGTTCGCGTTAACGCGCGCCCCGGGATGATGTTGCCCTAAACGACTGAAATCATTCCGACTTATTCGACCTCGCCTTTATTTTGACACTGTAAAGATTTCGTTTGACTCCTTCTCAGGACACCTCTAGTTTATCTTTACATTGTCAAGATTAGCACAGAGAGGCGGCCATGACGATTTTCCTCATCCTCGCCCCCTATGGTGCTTTCGCAGCCCTGCTGCTGGTGACGTCGGCGACGGCCAGCCTGTTTGCCGCCGCGGCGATCTGCCTCGCGGTCATCGCATTCGACGTGATGCGTGGCCTCTCGATCAAGATCCTCGGCGTCGGCTCGGTGACCACCTTCGCTGCAATCGGCCTCTATGTCGCCTTCGTCGATCAGCACCTCGGCACCGCGTCGGTGAGGTTCGCCGTCGACACTGGCATCTTCGTGGTTTCGCTCGGCTCGATCCTGGCCCGCCGTCCCTTCACGTTGCAATATGCGCGCGAAGTGGTCGACGCCAACACAGTGCAGCAACCCGGCTTCCTGCGCGTCAACTACGTCATCACCTGGGCCTGGACCATCGCGGCGCTGCTGATGATGGTCGGCAACATCGCCATCGTCTACATGCCGAGCCTGCCGCTGTGGAGCGGGCTTCTGATTGCGTTCGCCGCGCGTAACAGTGCCGTCTTCTTCACCAAGTGGTACCCGCACTACCGGATGACGAAACACGGCACCCATCCGGTCAACGCGCTGCCCAGCGCGAACTGAGTGTTGCAGGGGACATCGCGATGAAGGACGTCTTCGCAAAGCTCGCTTCCGACTTCTTCTCGACCATCGTGTTCCTGGCGGTCTATTTCGCCACCGATAACGTTCTGCTCGCGACGGGGATCGCGATTGCCGGCGCGATCGCACAGGTGGTGCATTCCCGCATCAAGGGCGAGACGCTCGGCTCCATGACCTGGGCGAGCCTGGCGCTGGTGATCGTGCTCGGCAGCGCCACCCTGCTCACCCATGATCCGCGCTTCGTGCTGGCAAAGCCGGCGATTGCGCATTTCGCGATCGGCGCGATCATGCTCAAGCGCGGCTGGATGCTGCGCTACATGCCGCCGATCGTGGTGCAGACCATTCCGGAATATGTCACCCTCGCCGGCTATGCCTGGGCGGTGCTGATGTTTGCGATCGGCGCCGGCACCATCGCGGTGGCTGCGACCGGCGACATCAAGCTGTGGGCGACCTATGTGACGGTGGTCGCCGCCGGCTTGAAGATCGCCGCCTTCGCGATCCAATACGTCCTCTTCCGCATCATTGTGACGAGCCGCTTGCGCGCCGCCGCCCGCGCTTAATCATCGCAGGGCGGAAATACAGCGTTGGGCTTGCGCGCGCAGATAGGCTATACCCGCCGACCAAGCTTCACCATTGAACCTCGGGGAGACAGGCATGGCGGTGGACGGAAACTGGAATCTCACCATGAGCACGCCGATGGGCGATCGTCAGGCGACACTGTCGTTGAAGAACTCGGGCGGCACGCTCACGGGCACGCAGGGCGCAGAAGGCAGCTCGGCTGAGATCTTCGACGGTACCGCCAACGGCGACGACGTCGCCTGGAAGGTGTCCATCACCAACCCGATGCCGCTCACGCTCGAATTCACCGGAAAGGTGACGGGCGACAGCATCGCCGGCGAAATGGGCATCGGCCCGATGGGCAGCTTCCCGTTCACGGGGACAAGGGCGTAAAGCGGCGCCATTATTGGCGCGGCATTTGCTGCAAACTCAGTCGTCATACGCGGGCTTGACCCGCGTATCCATCTCCTTTGAACGATGGATGGCCGGGTCAAGCCCGGCCATGACACATCGTGAGGCTACGCCTCCTCAACCCAAGTTCAACTCCTTGAAGAAGTCGTTGCCCTTGTCATCGATGATGATGAAGGCTGGAAAATCCACGACCTCGATGCGCCAGATCGCTTCCATGCCGAGCTCGGGATATTCGACCACCTCGACCTTCTTGATGCAGTGCTCGGCGAGGTTCGCCGCGGCGCCACCGATCGAGCCGAGATAGAAGCCTCCGTGCTTCTTGCAGGCTTCGCGCACCGCCGGCGCGCGGTTGCCTTTCGCCACCATCACCATCGAGCCGCCGGCGGCCTGGAACTGGTCGACGAAGGAGTCCATGCGCCCGGCCGTGGTCGGACCGAACGCGCCGGACGCGTAGCCATCAGGCGTCTTGGCCGGACCGGCGTAATAGACCGGATGGTTCTTGAAGTAATCCGGCAGCGGCTCGCCCTTCTCCAGCCGCTCGCGCAATTTGGCGTGCGCGGAGTCACGTGCGACGATCATGGTGCCGGTCATCGATACGCGCGTCTTGATCGGATGCTTTGAGAGCGTAGCCAGGATATCCTTCATCGGCTGATTGAGATCGATCTTGACGACCTCGCCGCCAAGCGACTGCTCGACCTGCGGCAAATACTGCGCGGGGTTATGCTCGAGCTCCTCCAGGTAGACGCCATCCTTGGTGATCTTGCCGAGCACCTGGCGGTCCGCCGAGCAGGACACGCCGAGCCCGATCGGCAATGAGGCGCCGTGGCGCGGCAGCCGGATCACGCGCACGTCGTGGCAGAAATACTTGCCGCCGAACTGCGCGCCGACGCCGAGAGACTGCGTCATCTTGTGGATTTCCTGCTCCATCTCCAGATCGCGGAACGCATTGCCGTCGGGCGAGCCATGCGTCGGCAGCGCGTCGAGATAGCGGGCGGACGCGAGCTTCACCGTCTTCATGCAGAGCTCGGCCGAGGTGCCGCCGATCACGATGGCGAGGTGATAAGGCGGGCACGCCGCGGTGCCGAGCGTGAGGATCTTCTCCTTCAGGAATGCCAGCAGCCGATCCTTGGTCAAGACAGACGGCGTCGCCTGGAACAGGAAGCTCTTGTTGGCGCTGCCGCCGCCCTTGGCCATGAACATGAACTTGTAGGCATCATCGCCCTCGGCGTAGATTTCGCACTGCGCCGGCATGTTGTTGGCGGTGTTCTTCTCCTCATACATCGACAGCGGCGCCACCTGCGAATAGCGCAGGTTGCGGCGCAGGTAGGCGTCGCGCGCGCCTTCCGACAGCGCCGCCTCGTCATCGCCCTCGGTGATGACGTTGCACCCCTTCTTGCCCATGATGATCGCTGTGCCGGTGTCCTGGCACATCGGCAGCACGCCGCCGGCGGCGATATTGGCGTTCTTGAGGAAATCGAACGCCACGAACTTGTCGTTGTCGCTGGCTTCCTTGTCGTCGAGGATATTGCGAAGCTGCTTGAGGTGCCCCGGCCGCAGGTAATGGTTGATCTCGCCGAAGGCGGCCTCCGACAGCGCCCGCAGCGCCTCGCGCGACACCACCAGCATGTCCCGTCCCAGCACCTTCTCGACCCGGACGCCTTCCGCCGTGACCTTCTTGTACGGCGTCGTGTCCTGCCCCAACGGGAACAGCGGCGTGTGCTTGTAGGGCGGAACAGGCTTGGACTGGTCGGGGAAAGCGGTGGGAGCGTTCATGGGCATGATCTCGGGTTGGGGCCGGGAACCTCGGCCCGGCATCTAGAGCCGTTCTAAGCATTTTTGCCGTAAAGGAAAGGCGTGGGAACGCTAGCCAGCGATCCGGGGCACCTGCGGTCTCGCGCAGGGCTGGCCCCCGCATATTGACGCAACCCGCTCGACCCTGCATTGAACCCGTGTGGTTTTCCATGCCGGCAGGGGGGCATCCGTGACCAGAACACTCGTATTGCGTCTTCGAGGCGCAGCGCTCGCCGCCGTGCTGGGGCTTTTCTCCGCCCTCGCCGCATTGCCGGCACACGCCGACCAATGCGATGACATCGCCAAGCAGCTCGCCAGCCAGATCGACGGCCTCAAGGTCAACTTCAAGGCCGCCAACGTCGTCTATCTGACCCATCCCGCGACCAGGGAATTGTCGCTCGGCTGCCGCGGCAGGAGCTACTCCATCGAGCTCTATGCCAAGGGCGACCGGAAGCCGAAGCCGGAATTCTATCAACTGGTCAGCTCGGCGGCGGCGATCATCTTCACCGTGCCGAAGGACGACACCACGACCGGCGCCACGCGCTGCCTGAAGCGCATGGGCCTGTTGCGCGGCGACAAGGTCAGCATGCGCTTCCGCCGCCTCAACATGGACTGCACGCGCACCAAGACCGAGGCATCGATCGCGATCACCCGCGGCAAGGACGAATAGCGCTTCCGCGACCTGCTGACCGGACCGAGCCGTTGCGTTATCATGCTTTCCCCGGGATGCGGTGAGGAAGAACGATGCCTGACAGCAAAACCTATACCGGCGGGTGCCATTGCGGACAGGTGCGTTTCGAATGCACCTCCGATCTTGCCATGGTGACCAATTGCAACTGCTCGATCTGCACCAAGAAGGGCCTGCATTTCGCCTTCCTGCCGCCGAGGAGTTTTCAGCTCCGCGCCGGCGAGGAGAACTTGAAGGAATATCTCTTCAACCGGCACGCCATCCGCCATCAATTCTGCATCGACTGCGGCGCCGAGGTGTTTGCCTACGGCAAGAAGCCCGACGGCACTGATGTGGTGGCGCTGAACGTGAGCTGCATCGACGGCATCGAGTTGTCGAAGCTCGCGATGACGCCGTTCGACGGCAAGAACAGTTGATGTCGTTTCATGCACCGTCATGCCCGGGCTTGTCCCGGGCATCCACGTTCTTGGCAACCGAAACCGTGGATGGCCGGGTCAAGCCCGGCCATGACGAGCGGATAGAGCGACGCTTCAAAGATCCAGTTCCTTGTACCGGCGGAAGATGCCCTGCTCGTTGAACGGAATCCGCCGCTCGCTCGCCAGATAGGTCTTGATGTTCGGCCGCTCGGCGACGCGATCGCGCAATTCGATCAGGCGGGGAACGTTTTTTTCGAACGCCTGCATGTGCTTCGGGAAGGCATAACGGAGGCCCTCGACGATCTGGAACAGCGACAGATCGACATAGGTCAGGCGGCGGCCGCTGACGTAAGCACCGCCATTTGCCTCCACGATATCTTCGAAGTAGCCAAGATATTTCGGCACCCGCTCCTTCCAGAATTCCGCGGTGCGCTTCTTCGCCGGCGCCTTCTGGTCCTCGTAATAAAGGCTCGGCCCGAGCGGGTGATGGGTGTCGTGAACTTCCAGCACGAGATCGGCAATCGTGAGCTGCATTTGATGCACCCAAAGCCGTGCCGCTTCGGCCTTCGGCGCCAGGCCATGGCGCGCGCCGAGAAAGAACAGGATATTCGCAGTCTGCCCGATCACGAGCTTGCCGGCTTTGAGGAACGGCGGCGCGAAGGGCGGTGTGCCCTTGCCCGCTTCCATCATCGCCATCATCGCGCTTGTGCCGCCTGCGCCACGCGCCACATCGTCATAATCAGCACCCGCATCCTCCAGCGCGAGTCGCACATATTCGCCGCGGCCCTGGATGTCGGGCCAGTAGTAGAGCTGATAGCGCATGGACGATGCCTCCCCAGTGACAAGCTCATGACAACACCACACTCCTGTGGCCGGCGCTCTGCTGCCCCGTGATCGCAATTGTTTGCAAACGCGCGACGATGTTAACCTGTTCCGATCTTGGAACATCCGATTCCCGATCGGACAGGAGAATATTGATGGCGGATAGCAAGAAGAAGCGCGGCGCTGGTGATCGCGCGCGGATCGCGTTGGGCGAAGCTTATGAGGTCGCCTACTGGTCAAAAAAGTTCAAGGTCACGCCGGCCGAGCTGAAATCCGCCGTCAAGAAAGTCGGACATTCCGCCAAGAAGGTGGAAGCCTACTTCAAGGAGCAGAAGCACCTCGCCGCGGACCGTGCGCGGATTGCGGTAAGCGAGCCCTATGAAGTGCGCTACTGGTCCAAGAAGTTCAAAGTCACACCGGCCAAGTTGAAGGCCGCGGTCGCTGCCGTAGGCCATTCGTCGAAGAAGGTCGCGGCCTATGTGGCGAAGAAGAAAACAGCTCCCAAGAAGGTAGCAAAGAAGAAAGTCGCCAAGAAAAAAACCACCAAGAAGGCCGCCTGAGCGCTCGCTGGAGCATGGTGCGATGAGATCGAATCGTGTCCGCGATGGCGCTGCGTCCCTTCACCTCTCCCGTAGGGAGAGGTCGGCGTGTAACGCCGGGTGAGGGGATTTGCTCTATCGAGGGACCGTACCCCCTCATTCGGCGCGACCTCTCCCTACGGGAGAGGTGAACTTGCGGCGAGACTGATTCAGCCAAGAGACATCACGCGCTGGCGCATGATCCGATTGGATGGAAATCGGATCATGCTCCAGGCAGCCGGGATTGGCGGCATGGACTTCAGTTCACGGCGAAGCAGTACAGCAAGCCGTCGCCGCCGGTGCTCTTCAGGTCAGCCTGCGAGCAGCCACCGTCGGGGCCGCGCGAAGGATGCGACGAGTTCCAGGACTTCGATGGCTCGTCGTCGCGCAGGCCGATGCGGTCGGAATGACCGACGATGGCGGTGCCCTGCGTGCTGCTTGTCCAGTTCTTGCAGGTGCGATCCTCGCCGGCGGCAAACGCCGTGCCGTCCGCTTGCGAGCCGGTCAGCACGTCGTGACGGTTCGGCGTGTCGCCGCGGCCGTTGATGACCTCGCCTTTTTCGGAAAGCGCGGTCTGCTTGGTGAGATTGTTGCCGGCGCTGTGGAGGTCGGCGACATCCTTGGCGACCACCACCCCCTTCACATTCTGCCACGGCCCTTTCCCGATGCGGTCGCGCGCGTTCACGGCCGGCTGGCCGTTGGCCGCCTGTGTCGACAGATAGGCGTGCCAGGTTTTCGGCGCGCCGAAGCCCGCCGCCTGCGCCAGCGTCTGGCAATGATTGTCAGCGCCCGCAAGCCCACCGAGATTGCCGCCATTGCCGATGCCGTTGCTGGTCAGGAAGAAGCTCGCATTGGCCGACTGCGCCTGCGCCGGTTGCAGCGCGAAAGCGGCAAGTGCGAAACACGTCGGCGCGATGATGGCACGCATATTCATTTGCTCCTCCTGATTGTTCTTGGCTTCCGACATCAACCCGTAGGGGCACTGATTATTCCGACGGTGTGACTGCGAAAATGAATCGCGCAAAGCAAAAGGCGCTGCGGAATGAACCGCAGCGCCTCGATGTTACGTTATCTAGCGGACGATCAGTTCGCCTGCTGGATCGCCGAGAGTTCCCAGTCGCTGCCGCGCCGGCGCACGAAGGTCCAGACCTCCGTCACTTCCTGCGGCTGCTCGCTGCCGGCGACCGGCCGGCTGGTGGTGCGGTCGAGCGTCTGGTCGACCAGCGAGAACCGCATCGCCACAGTGGCGTAATCGGACTCGCCCTCGCGCCAGGCTTCGGCAAGATCGCCCTGCAGCAGTTTCACATTCGTCACCTTGTTGACGACGTTGCGAGCCTTGTTCTCCTCCAGGTCCTTGGAGAAGTAGGAGACCATTTCGGGCGTCGCGAGCGAGTGCAGCTTGCCGACATCCTCATTTGACCATGCAGCCTGGACCTCGCCGAGCAGGCGCTCGAAGGCCTCATAGTCGGCCGGCGCGATTTCCAGAGGTGCGTTGGCCGATCCGAGACCGAAACCCATGCCCGAGCGATAATTCGGCTGCGGGCCCACGCCAGGTGCAGGTGTCGGTCCGCCGGCATAGGCGGCGGCCGGTGTCTGGCGGCGCTGCCACCACGACATCGCGAGCCGCACCACCAGCACGATCAGGCCGATCTGCAGCAACAGGCCGAGGATCGACGTCAGGCCGCCGAGGCCGGAGAGTAGGCCACCACCGAACAAGAGGCCGAACAGGCCGGCGCCGAGGAAGCCCGCGGCGAGGCCGCCGAGCAGGCCGCGGCCCATGCCGCCCCGGTTGAACAGGCCGCCCGAATTCGCGGCCGGCGAGTTCATGCCGGTGCCAGGCTGGCTATAGGTGCGGTTGAACGGTTGCGTCGCGCCGGGCGCCGTGTTGGTGCTGGGCGGCGCGGAAAAGCTCCGCGAGCCGCGGGAACCGGAGCCGAAGCCGCCGCCGGCGCGGGCGTCGGCCGCCGAGATGCTGATAGCCGTGAGGGGCAGCGCCAGCGCGATCGCGACCGCGATAGCCCGAACAATTCCGCGCGTGTGTTGCGTGAAATTCATCTGTGTTTCCTTGAATCCCCGAAATGGGGAAAGTGACACTAAGATGGGCACGGCCGCCCAAAAGGGAAGCCGTAAACGGGAACAACCACTGCGGCCCTCAGTCGCGGGGATGTGACAAAAGCCCGTCTTTTCACGGGTTTTAGCGGCTTCTTAACCCTGTCATTGCGACCGGAGCGAGGCGCTGCAGACTGCCACCACGGAGGGCAGGTTGCTTCGTCGCCTCCCCTGGCGATGACGTTATTACAGCGTCATCGTCTCCTTCACGGCAGCGACGAGCTGCGTCAGCGTGAAGGGCTTTGGCAGGAAGGCGAACTGCTGGTTCTCCGGCAGGCTCTTCTCGAACGCATCCTCGGCATAGCCGGAGACGAAGATGATCTTCAGATCCGGATTGCGGCTGCGCATCTCCTTCAAGAGCGTCGGGCCATCCATCTCGGGCATCACCACGTCGGAGACGACGAGGTCGATCTCGCCATTCTTCTCGTCGAAGGCTTCCATCGCCTCGACGCCGTTGGACGCCTCGATCACGCTGTAGCCGCGCGAACGCAAGCCGCGGGCGTTCAGTGAACGCAGACCATCCTCGTCTTCGACCAAGAGGATCGTACCCTGCCCCGTCAGGTCGGGTTTTGGCTTGGGCGGCTCGGCTGCAGCCTCCTTGGCGCCGTTGGTCGGCTGCGGCTCCGATGCGGCCTCCTGCTCGGGCCGGTGGCGCGGCAGGAAGATGCGGAACGTGGTGCCCTCGCCAGGCGTGGAATCGACATATACGAAGCCGCCGGTCTGCTTGACGATGCCGTAGACCGTCGACAGGCCGAGCCCCGTGCCTTTGCCGACCTCCTTGGTCGAGAAGAACGGCTCGAAGATCTTGTCGATGATCTCAAGCGGAATGCCGGTGCCGGTATCGGTGATGTCGATCCGCACATAGTCCGCCGCCGGCAGGCCCTTGTAGGCGAGCTGGCCCGCTTCCTCCGCCGCCACGTTCTGGGTCTTGATGATCAGCTTGCCGCCATCAGGCATCGCATCGCGCGCGTTGACGGCGAGGTTGACGACCACCTGCTCGAACTGGGAGACGTCGACCTTCACCGGCCAGAGGTCGCGCCCGTGCACGAGGTCGAGCTTCACCTTCTCGCCGATCAGCCGGCGCAGCAGCATGGTCAAGTCGGATAGTGCGTCGCCGAGATCCAGCACCTGCGGCCGCAGCGTCTGGCGGCGCGAGAAGGCGAGCAGTTGCCGCACCAGCGTCGCCGCGCGGGTCGCGTTCTGCTTGATCTGCATGATGTCCTGGAACGACGGATCGGTCGGCTTGTGCGCGTTCAACAGGAAATCGTTCGCCATCATGATGGCTGACAGCACGTTGTTGAAATCGTGCGCGATGCCGCCGGCCAATTGGCCGACCATATCCATCTTCTGCGACTGGTTGATCTGGTTTTCCAGCGTACGCCGCTCGGTGGTCTCGAGCATGTAGACGATCGCGGCCTCGGCATCGCGCTCGTCCTCCTCCACCGCAGTGATGAAGAAGTGGCCCCAGCGTTCCTTGGCGCCGTCGAGCATGACCTCGACCGGCGCGATGTCGCCCCTGCCCTCGGCGGCCTGGTTGATCGCCGCGATCACCAGGCTGCGGTCGCGCGGATTGACCGCGCGGAAGATCGACTTGGCGGCAGCGCCATCCGCACTGAGGCCTTGCGCCAGCTTCGCATAACGCGCATTGGCGCGCACGACATTGCCGCCGCGGTCGACGGTCGCGATCGCCATCGGCGTATGGTCGAAGAAGCGCATGAAGCGCACTTCGGCGGCGCGTTCGGGATCGTGATGCTCGTCGCGGGCGCGGCTGATGACGAGCGTGCGCGAGGCCCCGCGCGCGCCGTCGGCGCCGAAGGCGAGCTTGTGATAGAGCCGCACCGGCATCGGCTTGCCGCTGCGCATCCTGAGATCGATGTCGAAGACTTCGGTCTTCACCTCACCCGGCGCCGGCACGATCGAGGTCAGCAGCGCCGCGCCGTCGCCGGACACGATGTCGGTGAGCTTCAAGCCGCCCGAGCCGATCTCGGCGAGGTCGTAGTCGAGCCAGTTCGCGAGCGTCGCGTTGACATAGGCGATCTCGCCGGACGGCGTGACCGAGAAGAAGCCGCAAGGCGCGTGATCGAGATATTCGATCGCGTGCTGCAGTTCCTTGAACACGTCCTCCTGGCGCTCGCGGTCGCGGGTGATGTCGGCGATCGACCACACCGCATATTTCTGTTCGCGCTTGCTCTGGCCGAGCGGGCGCACCCGCATCCTGAGCCACCGCCCCTGGAGGCCATCATGGCCGGCGATACGGACCTCCTCCTGCTGCCGCTTGCCTTCGCGCGCGGCCTTGAGCAGGCGGAACACGGCCTCGGAGACATCCGGATTGCCGATGAAGACGCGCTCGACCGGCCGCACCTCCTGCGGGCTCGAGGCTCCCGTCAGCGCGAGATAGGCGGCGTTGGAATAGACCACCTGTCCGTGCGAATCCGTGACCGCCAGCCCGTCATAGGCGTGGTTGGCGATCCGGCCCATCACGGGGTCGTCGGTGGAACGGTCGGAGAAACGGACGATTCCGGCGGCAAAGGCGAAAAGGCTGAACAGCCCGACCATGGCGAGCAGCGCCAGCACGCCAAGGATATAGGGCTGTGCCTGGCCGCGGCCGATCGTCATCAGCGCGACCGCCACCGCGACGAGGCCGGCCGCCACCAGCAGCACCAGAACGATGCTGCCGCTCCGCCGCGCCGGTTCGTGGGCCACGAACGGCTCGGCAGCCTGGTTGTGATCGGTCTCGGCGGTCATTGACTGAAGCTGCCCGTCGGCGGTGAAGGCGCGCAGATTCGCCCGTCCTCCTGAGTGCCTCAATCGGAGCTTGGAGCGCAAGTCCATCAGGCCGCGATTTCCCAGGTTAAGCCCATCTCAGGCCGCTTTCGTTCCATTCCCGGAGTCCCATGCCGCGTCAGCTTCGCTGTCCCGACAGCCCGCGACGCTTCAGGCCCATGACGTAGCCGATGATTTCGGCGACCGCGTGATAGTGTTCGACCGGAATTTCCTCGTCGATATCGACGGTTGCATAGAGCGCGCGGGCCAGCGGCACGTTCTCGACGATCGGGATGTCGTGATCCTTGGCGATTTCCCTGATCTTGAAGGCGATGATGTCGACGCCCTTGGCGACGCAGACCGGCGCCTGCATGTCGCGGTCGTAGGCGAGCGCCACCGAATAGTGGGTCGGGTTGGTGATGATCACGCTCGCCTTGGGAACCGCGGCCATCATCCGCTTCTTCATGCGCTGCTGCCGCAACTGGCGGATGCGCCCCTTGATGTGCGGATCGCCTTCCGACTGTTTGAACTCCTCCTTCATCTCCTGCACCGACATCTTCTGCCGCTCGTACCATTGCCGGTACTGGAAGAAGTAGTCGGCGATCGCGACCGCGGCGAGCATCGCCACCACGGCGCCCAGCAGGTGCAAGGTCAGGCTGGTGGTGGCGGGCAGGATCGAGGCGACGTCAATTCTAAGCAGCGATTCCAGCCGGTGCCACTCCGGCCACAGTACCGCGGTCATGACCGCGCCAAGCGCGACGATCTTGAAGATGCCCTTGAGGAAATTTGCCGCCGCCTGCTTGCCGAGAATGCGCTTGAAGCCGGCGCCGGGCGAGATCTTGCTGAATTTCGGCGTCAGCGACTCCGTAGACCACACCAGGCGGTGCTGGATCATGTTGCCGGCAATCGCCGCCAGCATCAGCATCAGCAGCGGCACGCCGATTGCCGCGATGACAGCGATCACGAGCGTCTGCATCAGCGACATCAGCCCCGGGCCGTCGGTCCTGATCATCCAGGAATTGGCGATCAGGTTGCGCAGCGGCGTCAGGATGCCTGCTGCCGTCGAGGTCGAGAAGGTCGACAGCACCAAGGTGCCGCCAGCGATCACGAACCAGGTGTTGACCTCCTGGCTCTTGGCGACATCGCCCTTCGCATGTGCGTCATCGAGACGTTTTTGCGTAGGGTCTTCTGTTTTGTCGTCGCTATCCTCGGCCATCGCGCTTCCTTAATGGCGGCTCCCTATTTCAGCGGCGTCAGTTGGTGCATGACGCCGATGAAGTATTCGAGATAGGTCCCCATCATCGCCGCGATCACCACGGCGAGGATCAGGAACCCGGCGAGGATCGAGAGCGGCACGCCGACGAAATAGACCTGCATCTGCGGCATCAGCCGCGCCAGCACGCCAAGCCCGATATTGAAGACGAGACCGAATACGAGAAACGGCGCCGAAAGTTGCAGGCCGATCTTGAAGGCTTCCGCGAAGGCGCGCGTCGCCAGCGCCGCGACGTCGCCGGTCGGCATCGTCGCGCCCGGGGAGAAGATCTTATAGCTCTCGTTCAGCGCCGCGAGCACCAGATGATGAGTGTCGGTCGCAAACAACAGCGTCATGCCGAGGATCGTGAGGAAGTTGCCGATGAGCTGGCCCTGCTGGCCCTGCGTCGGATCGATCGCAGTGACGAAGCCGAGCCCGAGCTGTTGGGCGATCACCGAGCCCGCGACTGCAAGCGCCGACAACGTCACGCGCGCGGTCGCCCCAAGCACGATGCCGATGACGATCTCGTGCACCATCAGCACCATCAGCGACGTCACCGACGTGATGTCGACATGATAGTCGGCGCGGTGCAGCGGCAGGATGATCAGCGTCAAGAGCAGCGCGATCCCGAGCTTGATTCGCGCCGGGATATTGCTCTCGCCGAATCCCGGCAGCAGCATCACCATCGCCCCCATGCGGGCAAACACCAGCACGAAGGTCGCGGCCAGCGCCGGCAGCAGGGATATGTCGATGCGCATTCAGTCACAGTGCATCAACCGCCGATGATTCGCGACGATATCCGCAGCATGTGGGCGTGCATCGCGTCAGCCATGAACGGCAGCGCCAATAGCATTGTCACGAAGATCGCGAGGATCTTCGGCACGTAGATCAGCGTCTGTTCCTGGATCTGCGTCAGCGCCTGGAACAGCGACACGATCACGCCGACCACGAGGCCGACGATCATCAGGGGCGACGACACCACCACGATGGTCCAGATCGCATCGCGCGCCACGTCGAGGGTTTCAGCACCGGTCATTTCAAGCGTCCTTTTTCAATCCGCCAAACCCTCCGCCGTCATTGTGAGGAGCGTCAGCGACGAAGCAATCCATGCCTCAGCAAGCGGCACCATGGATTGCTTCGCTCCGCTCGCAATGACGGAAGCCTCAGATCGGCATCTTCATGATGTCTTCATACGACTGGATCACCCGGTCCCGCACCGACACCAGGGTCGAGACCGCGACGTCGGTCTCGGCGACCGCGGTCACCACATCCATCACATTGGCCCGGCCCGAGGTCATCGCCACGGTCTGGGCGTCGGACTTGCGGCCGGCATCCATGACGCTGCCGATGGCTTCCTTCACCAGCGCGCCGAACGAGGGGCCTGCGGTCTCGCCGCCCTTCTCGGCGCCGCCCCGCTCCATCATGCGGGCGAGGCTGGCATAGGCATTGGCGGCAACTGTCGGTGTAGCCATGTTGGATCGCTTCCTGTTTCTTAGGACTTGAGGATATCGAGCGTGCGCTGGATCATCCGCCGCGTCGCGCTGATGATGTTGAGGTTCGCCTCATAGGAGCGCTGGGCGTCGCGCATGTCGGTCATTTCGACCAGCGGATTGACGTTGGGATATTTCACGTTGCCGGTTGCATCCGCCGCCGGATTGCTCGGCTCGTATTTGACGCGGAACGCCGACTGGTCGGGCCGCACTCTGCCGAGCGTCACCACCTTGGCATCCAGCGTCCGGTCGAGTGCGGAGGAGAAGGTCGGCACCTTGCGGCGGTAGGGGTCGCCGCCCGCGGTCTGCGCCGTCGAATCGGCGTTGGCGATATTTTCCGAGATCACCCGCATCCGTCCGGCCTGCGCGCGCAGGCCGGAGGTGGCAATCGTCATCGAGCGGGCGAAATCGCTTCCATCGTCGGCCATGATCCCTTCTCCCTAAAAACCTGTCAGCGCCTGCCGATGGCGGTTTTGATCAATCCGAGGCTGCGGCTGTAGAGTGAGGTCACCGCCGCATAGTCCATCTGGTTGGCGGAGACCTTCAGCATCTGCTCTTCCAGGTTGACGGCGTTGCCGGCCGGCCTGGTCATGAAGGCGTTCTTGCCGCCGTCATGGTCGAAATTCTCCGGCGCGCCGGAGGCCGCGATATGGCCGGAGGCGGTCCGCATCATCGGCAGCATGCCCATCGATCCGCCGACCGGCGCGCCATTGCGGCCGAAGGTCGGCTCGACCAGGTCGCGCGGCCGAAAGTTCGGCGAATCCGAATTGGAGACGTTCTCGGCCAGCACCCGCTGGCGCTCCTGATGCCACTGCATCTTGGTGCGCAGCGCCGACAGGATCGGTAGATCGTTGATGGCCATCGCCGCGCCCCCGTTAACCTCTGGGGCCGTCCCCGAGGTAGGCAGAATTTGCCCGGTGTATGGTTAACGGCTGGTTAAATTGTTCCGGGAGGCGTTGGCAGGTCTCCGAATCATCCGGAAGTGCACATTTTCGCCACGATGGCTGCGTTAACCAGCGCGCGCAGGTGGGCTTAGAAGTCGTTTTGGAACAATCGATTCTTGGTCTATTAGTAAACATGGGCGGCGTGACTGCCGTGGGGAATTAAGAAATAAGGCTGATCTCGGGCGTGATTCGCTGATCGGATCGCTTCAGCCCGCATCCGTCGACGCCAGCATGAAAGCAGGGCCAGATGGCCGGGGACAGTAATATGCAGATCCTGTGGTTCCTCTTTGCGTTCATCGCCGTATTGGCGCTGATCGGTCTGGCCGCATGGCTGGTCCGCCGCTTTGCCGGTAACCGCCTCGGAGCCAACACCAACCGCGGGCGGATGCCGCGGCTAGCCGTGATCGATGCGGCCGCGGTCGATGGGCGGCGCCGCCTCGTGCTGGTCCGCCGCGACAATGTCGAGCATCTCCTGATGATCGGCGGCCCCACCGACATCGTCGTCGAACCCAATATCGTCCGCGCGTCGGCCCGCGACCAGGCGCCGCCGCGTCCGGTCATCGCCAGCGCCGAGCCGCCACCGCGGGTTGCGCCGCTCCCGGATGCCGCGTGGGCCGAGGCCGAAAGCGCCCGCACCGAGATCTTCGATACGCCGGAGCCGACGATGCCTGAGCCGCCGCCGCGGCCCGCGCGCCCGTCTTTTGCCGAAGAGCTTCGCCGTCCGGCCGGCCCGCCGCTGACAGAGCGACGCGATCCGCTCACCGGCTTCACGCCGGAGCCGATCGGCAGCCGCCCCGAGCGCACCGAACCGCGGCCGGAGCCGATCCCGCCGCGCGTGCCCCGCACCGAGCCCCTGATCCCGCGCCCGCCCCGCACGACCGAGCCGAAGATCGCGCCGCTGCGCACCCCCGAGCGTGCCGCAGCACCGCCACCGCCGCCTCCTCCGTCTCCGCCATCTCCTCCTCCGCCGCCGCCGGATACATCCAGCGCCGACGCCAATCTCGCCGAGATGGCGCAGCGGCTCGAGGCCGCGCTGCGCCGTCCGCCGAGCGAAGCTGCCGCGCCGCCGGTCGCGCCCGAGCCGGCACCTGCACCGCGCCCCGCACGCAGCGAACCTCCGCCCTCACCTGCGCCGCAGAAGAGCGGCTTTGAGAATCTCGAAGACGAGATGGCCTCCTTGCTCGGCCGCCCGAAGAACCCTTCGTGAGGCCGCCGAAGTTTCCGCGTAGAGTTTTATTCACCGCCGTCCTGATCGCCGCCAGCTCGCTGGCGGCGCCTGCGCTTGCGCAGGACATCAGCATCAATCTCGGCCAGGGCAATGGCGGCGTCACCGAGCGCGCGATCCAGTTGATCGCGCTGCTCACGGTGCTCTCGATCGCGCCGTCGATCCTGATCATGATGACGTCGTTCACGCGCATCGTCGTGGTGCTGTCGCTGCTCCGCACCGCGCTCGGCACCGCGACCGCGCCGCCGAACTCCGTGATCATCGCGCTGGCGATGTTCCTGACCGCGTTCGTGATGGGCCCGGTGCTGCAGAAATCCTATGACGACGGCATCCGCCCGCTGGTCGCCAACCAGATCGGCGTCGAGGACGCGCTGCAGCGCGCCTCCGTCCCGTTGCGCGGCTTCATGCAGAAGAATGTGCGCGAGAAGGACCTCAAGCTGTTCATGGATCTCTCCGGCGAGCCGCCGCCCGCGAGCCCGGAAGAGATGTCGCTGCGCATCCTCGTCCCCGCCTTCATGATCTCCGAATTGAAGCGCGCCTTCGAGATCGGCTTCCTGTTGTTCCTGCCCTTCCTCATCATCGACCTCGTGGTCGCCTCCGTCCTGATGTCGATGGGCATGATGATGCTGCCGCCGGTCGTGGTGTCCCTACCGTTCAAGCTGATCTTCTTCGTGCTGGTCGACGGCTGGTCGCTGGTCGCCGGCAGCCTGGTGCAGAGCTACGGGGGATAGCGCGACGAACTACGAGCGCGCGCGATCGCCCAATAGGCCGACCACGAGATCGACGGCGAGAGCGGTGGTGATGGCGGCTGCGCCGATCATGAACAGGAGCGCGTAGTTGCCGCCGGTCTGCTCGAAGCAGTAGGAGAGCCCATAGGCGCCGCCGGCCTGAAACAGCGCAAAGCTCGTGGTTGCTTGCGCCCAGGCCGCGCCCTGCGCGGCGCTGTTGTGCGGAACGAGTTCATGGATGCGGCCGAGCGTCAGCGGCACGATGCCGGGGGTGAAGGCGCCAGCGATCACGCTCGAGACGATCATCGCGGCCGGAGCCACGCTGACCGCAGGCAGCACGATGGCAACCGCCTGCACCAGGAAGGCGACGCGCAGCGCCGGGCCGAAGCCTGCACGGTCGGCGAGATGCCCGGTCACGAGCGGACCGGCGATCGCGCCGATGCCGTAGAGCACCCAGTATTGCGAAGCGGCCGGAATCCCCTGCCCCAGCCCGCGCGCCACGAAGTCGACCAGGAAAACCATGTGCGGCACCAGCGCCAGGGCGTTGAGGCCATACTCCGCATACAGCGCGCGGATCGCCAGTGATCGCGGCCGCGATGCTATGCGATGGTGAGCTACGGCTTTCGCGCCGCCGACCTCGGCCGGCCAGGCCTTCCAGCTCGCCAGGGTCAGCAGCACGGACAAGATTCCAAGTCCATACCAGGCCTCTTGCAGCCCTTGCCGCAGCAACAGCGGCACGAGCGTGCCGGACGCCGCGACGCCGAGGCCCACGCCGGCGAAGATCACACCGCCGACCACGCCCTTCTTGTTCGGCGGCGTGTGCGGCAGGATCGTCGATGCCGCGAGCACCATGATCACGCCTCCCGACAAGCCGGCAAGAAAGCGCCACACGAAGAACCAGGCGAACGAGATCGGCACCGAGCACGCAAAGCAGCAGAGCGAGGCAAGCACCATCATCGCGCGCAGCGAGCGCACCGCCCCGATGCGAGCGCCGACTTCGCGCGCGATAATGGCGCCGCCGAGATAGCCCGCAAGATTGGCAGCGCCGAGATAGACGACATCAGCCGGACTGAACCATTTTGCCGCGATCAGCGCCGGGATCAGCGGCGTGTAGGCGAAGCGCGCCAATCCAAGACCAACCAGCGAGGCGCAAAGCCCCGCCGCAGCCGACAGCCAGACCGGCCCGCCTTCATGATGATGATTGGCCGCGGCTGAATGGGGATGACGGTGAGCGTGGGTGCTTGACATCGACATCGGTTAAGCAGCCTCGCTGCCAGAAAAGGAAATGGTTAGTTCTGATGCCAGCCATCGCCGACGGCGATGGCTGGCCGGCGCGTCGACCGTCATTGCGAGGAGCGACAGCGACGAAGCAATCCACGCCTCCGCAAGCAGCACCGTGGATTGCTTCGCGGAGCCTGTCATCGGGCGCGCGTTCGCGCGACCCGGTGGCTCGCAATGACGAATCCGGGTGATTTCAGCGATCGACATGCAGTATCTCGCCGGTGACGAAGCCCGCGCTTTCGAGATAGAGCACGGCATCGACGATGTCGCGGCTCTCGCCCATCCGCCCGACCGGATGCAGCTTGGCGAGGAAATCGTGGGTTTCGCGTCCATGCATCGGCGTCTTGATCACGCCGGGCGAGACCGCGTTGACGCGGATGCCCACCGCGATATTCTGGGTGAAGGAAAAAGCCAAGGGAGGTCTGACCATGCGGTTTGCAAAGCCTCTGCTCGTCGCATTTGCCTTGGGCAGCATGGTTGCGCTGCCGGCGCATGCGGAGCTCGACGTCGCAAGCCTGAAGCAATCGATCGAGACCTCCTTCGAGAGCGAATATCCAAAACTCGATGCGCTCTACAAGGACATCCACGCCCATCCCGAGATCGCCTTCCAGGAGGAGAAGACCGCCGCAAGACTCGCCGCCGAGATGCGCGCGATCGGCTTCGAGGTTACAGAGAAGGTCGGCAAGACCGGGCTGGTTGCGCTCTACAAAAATGGCGACGGTCCGACCATCATGGTGCGCACCGAGCTTGACGCGCTGCCGATGGAGGAGAAGACCGGCCTGCCCTACGCAAGCCGCGACAAGACCATCTGGCAGGAGCGCGAAACCTTTGTCGCCCATAGCTGCGGCCACGACATCCACATGGCGAGCTGGATCGGAACGGCCCAGGCGCTGGTCGGGCTGAAGGACCGGTGGAAGGGCACGCTGATGTTCATCGCCCAGCCCGCCGAGGAAGTGGTTGCGGGTGCCAGAGCCATGCTGGCCGATGGGCTGTTCACGCGCTTTCCCAAGCCCGATGCCGGCTTTGCCCTGCATAGCGGGGCCTTTCCCTACGGCTACGTCAGCTACACCGTCGGGGTCCGCTCTTCCAATGCCGACGGCCTCTACATCAAATTCAAAGGCCGCGGCGGCCATGGCGCGGCGCCACAGGCGACCATCGATCCCGTGATGATGGCGTCGCGTTTTGTGGTCGATGTGCAGAGCGTCATCAGCCGTGAAAAGGACCCGACCGAATTCGGCGTAGTCTCCATCGGCTCGCTCCATGCCGGCACCACGGCCAACATCATTCCCGACGAGGCGGTCCTGCTCGGCACCATCAGAACCTTCAAACCGGACGTGCGCGCCAAGATGCATGATGGAATCGAACGTACCGCCAAAGCGGTCGCCGCCATGGCGAACGCGCCTGCACCGGAGATCAGGATCACCGAGGGTACCAAGGCGGTTGTCAACGATGCCGCTGTTGTCGCGACCGCCGAGAGGGTGCTGAACGCGGCCTTCGGCGACAAGTTCAGGACCGCGCCGCCGGTCACCGCAAGCGAGGATTTTTCCGAGTACATCAATGCCGGCGTGCCTTCGATGTTCTTCAATATCGGCGTCTACGATCCCGAGCACGTCGCCGCCGCGCGCAATGGCGGCGCGCCGCTTCCCGGCAACCATTCCCCGCTGTTCGCGCCGGTGCCGAAGCCTACCATTCAGACTGGCGTCATCGCGATGACGCTCGCAGTCCTGAGCGCATTCGACCAGAGGGCCAAGGGGCCGTAACGGCCAGGCCGTCATCACGAGCAAAGCGAAGCAAGCGAGATGCGCATGATCGAGGAAGGATAAAATCTCTTAAGTACATGTTGGCGAGCGGCGGCTCGAAGGGAGCCGCACGCTGCCAATGCTTGACGTCATCACCAGCCGTAAGTGTAGCCGGGATAGGAGTAGTAATAGCTCGGATAGCTCCAATATGAATTATAGGTCGGATAGCCCCAATATGAATTATAGGTGGGATAGCCCCAGTACGAGTTATAGGTGGGATAGCCCCAATACGAAGGATAATCCCGACGCACCAGATAGCGCACGTCCATCGTCACAGCTGGTACCGCCGCCTTGATCGACATGCCATTGATCGGCGCAGCAGACGATTTGGCCGTGGCGGCCGCTGCGAGAGGGACAGCAATTGCGACTGCAATCGCGAGCCTGCGGACTTGAATCTTCATGGAAGCTCCTTTCGTGTTAGAAGTGACCATCCACCAGGCGACCATGATGGGGCGGAACGCCTACAGAAAGATTTCGGAAATCCGGAATTGCGTTACGTGGGTAACTGGTGGTGGCACGAAGCCAAGCCCCACAACCCGCCACTCGATCGGAGCTGATCCGGACGCGTTACGTCGCCTCTTGCCCCATCTCGGACCCTTGGAGGTCTGCTATCGCGCCGCGATCAGGGGCACAATGCATCCCAGACGCACTCCGATGCGGCGCGCGGGTTTGTGAGTACACGCCGTAGCGAGCCGGCGCTCGTCACGGATAACAGCGCAGCCGGTCAGTTCTTGAAGTCATATTGCTTGCTGAGGTGATCGCCGACCTGGACCAGCATCGCCACGCATTCGGGATAACCCGGCTTAGCCACCGTCGCGGCGTCGGCGGCCGCACGAAATTCCCAACTGTCGCCGTCACGGATCACCGAGATCACGATGCCATCAGGGCAATCGGCATGGACCTTCAGCTCGGCTCTTGCCATCTCGATGAGTTCGGCTTCGGTCTTGGTCGGCTTGCTCATGGTGACGACATCCTCCGGCGATTTGCGTGGCCGCCGCAAATTGCCGCCTAAACGCGACGCTGTCGAGAGGACGATCGTCGCGGCTTCCACGTAGCCCGGACGGAGTTTGTAGCCTGGATGGAGCCAACGGGGCGCGCATTCGCGCGACCCGTTGGCTCCATCCGGGCTACGGGCTACCTCGCAGCGCTGGCGCGCTTGGTGCCGACGATCGCAGGCAACGCCTCGGGATCGGCTTTCGTGCCCGGCACAGCGCCGGTCGCGATCGGATCGGAGAGCGGCGCGCGGGCGGTGGCGTCGGGGAAGCGGAGCTTCATGTCGCGGATGAAGCCGTCGAGCGTATCGACTCTGGCGGCCATCCTTGCGATCTCCGAGAATTCGGCGCTGTTGGCGGCAGCCGGCCTGGCTGCAATGTCGAACGCCGTCCGGTCGGCCTCGCCCGACATCAGCGGCGCATATTTCTCGCGGAAGCGGGCGAGCCCGATCGCGTCCTCGGCGAGCGCATAGCCGACCACGGCACGGATGACGTCGCCCTTCTCGGCCGCGTTCAACGGCGTGAAGTCGCGCCAGCGGTCGCCGTAATAGAGCTCGATCTGCTCGGAGGCCTCGCGCCAGTGCCGCTGCGCCCAAAAGATGTCGGAACGCAGCCGGATCGCTTCGCGGCCGGGAATGTTGGAGATGATGTCGAGCGCGAGGTCATGCCGGCCGACGTCGCTCTGCGCACGCGCCTCGAGCAGCAGTCGCTGCTGGCGCAATTCGCCCGAGAGATCCGAGATGCGGGTCAGGCGCAGCGCCGCGATCGCGCGCTCCGGCTTGCGATTGGTGAGATAGACCATGGCAAGGCGTGCGGCGACCTGCGCGCGCGCCGCGCCCTCGAGCCGCTTGTCGACCTGGTACTGCAGCAGTTCGGCGGCCTGATCCAAGAGGTCGACGCCGACCAGACGGTCGGCCAGGCGGCGGATCATCTCATCCCCCCGGCGACCGATCGGCGTCAGCTCGCGGTATTCATAGAACATCGTGAGTGCATCGATCGGCGGGATGCTGTCGCCGGCGGGCCCGAGGAAAAGCTGCGAGAACAGCGCCGACGCCGCATCCTGTGCCTGCCGCGATTCCGGCGAGTTCGGCTGCAGTTTCGTCGCGGCGCGGGTGGCCGCGAACGCCTCCGCATAGCGGCCGGTGTCGGAATAGATCTTCGCCAGGATCTGCAGCGTGCGCAGCTCGATGCTGTCGCCACGCCACATCACGGCGAGCAGTTCGAGCTCGCGCAGGATCTCTCCTTGCGTGATCTCACCCCGCTTCTGCTTCAGTGCGACCTCAAGCAATTTGCCTTCGGCCGCGGCCTGCCGGTCGAGCGAGTTCGCGGCGAAGCGGTAGGCGTCGAGCGCGTCCTTCTCATAGCCGAGCGCTTCGGCGAGCCGGCCGCGCAGCACCGCTGCGGCGGGTTTCAATTCCTTCGGCAGGCCGATCACCTCGAGCTCGCTGCGGCGGCGCGCGGCACCGGCAAAATCCTTCACCTCGAGCGCGGCCCTCATCGATTCCAGCATGACGACGCGCTGCAGATCGGGCGGCAGCGTCGCGACCGAGAACTCCGCGTTCTTGAATTTCTCCCGCGCATCCGCCCATTTGCCCTGGCGCGCAAGGGCGAGCCCCTTCCACAATTGGGAATCATAGCCGTTGCCGATCAAGGGACTGGCGAGATCCTTGAGCGCGCGCTCGGGCCGGCCCATCATGATGCTGCTGGCGGCATGGATCATCAGCACGGCCGGATCCTCGGCGCCGCGCTTGCTCTCCGACAGCATCAGGTTGGCGACGCCGTGGGCTTCCTCATACATGGCGCGCGCGACGTAGAACTTGGCAAGGTTGAGCCGCGACTGCGCGAGCTGCTCGGGCGACGTGGTCGCCTCGGCGCTGGCCGTGGTCAGCCCATCGAGCCGCTTGATGAAGTTCTCCGATTGGTTGTTCTTCCATTCCTCGGCATCGAACAGCGGCTTGACCGCGGCGGTGGCGCGTTCGGCGGCAACGTCGGCCGATGACAGCGTCAGCCCGCCAGGACGTCCCAGCACCACCTTGTCGGCGCCGAGTTCGGCCTTCACGTCGTCGGAGTTCGGATGCACCACGAGGCCGTGCACGGATTCAAGCAGCGACAGCTCGACGAAATCCTGCCGACGGATGAAGCCGCGCGCCGGCGGCGGCGCGGTCACGACCCACAGCATGTCGCCGGCATCGGGATCGACCAGCCGATGCAATTGCCCGGGATTGGCCAAGGGCACGCTGACATTGGCGAGTGCGGGATCGCTGACGTTGCGCACCACCATCAAGGGCTGCGGCGGCTTCTGCACCCGGTCGGCGAAGGTCACCGTCCAGCCGGTGCCGGAGGAACGCTCGTCGGCCTCGAGCGAAGGCATCTGCGGGCGGTTGAGGCGGAAGCGGATCGCCTGCCCCTGGTCCAGCGGCAAGCGGCTGACGTCGGAGATGATGGCGCCGGCCTTGTCGCGGATCGGCGCGACATCGATCGGTTCTGAAGAATCGAACACCAGCCACACCGCATCGGCGCGGCGGAACAACGCCGACGGCGTCGCTTTCTGGAAGGTGAACGTCACGCGCAAGCCGTCGCTGTCGCGCTGCGCGTCGACCGCAACAGACTTCTCAGCGGACGAAGTCTGTGGCGTTGCTGCAGCGGCCTGTTTCGGCGCGACATTCGCAGATGGCGGTGAAGCTTCCTTCGCGGACGCTGCTGCAGGCTGCGGCGGCTCGGCAGGCGCCGCTTGCAGTGGAGGCGGAGCCGGCGCCACCTCCTGCGCGACCTTCTCGGACGCCGGCGCGGGCGTTTCGGCGGTGGGGGGCTGCGGCTTCGCGACCGCAGGCGCCGTGCTCTCGGCCGCCACCGCGGGCTCCGCCTGCGGCGCATTTGCGCCCTGCTCGGGCTTGATGGCGATCTTGGCCTGCTCCGCGAACGTCTCAGATGTCACCAGGGCGACCGGGGCCGGCTGCTGCAGCGGCGTGGATTCCCTGATCGCCTTGCCCTGCCCGGCCGCCACGGCGACCAGCGGCTTTGCCGGCGCGGGTGGAATGTTGGCGGCGTGCCCATCCGCTGCCGGCTTCTCCGGCTGCTGGAAGGCGACGTCGACGACGTAGTTTTTGTCCTCGCGGAAGGAACGCACATCGACTTCGCCGATCAGGTTGATGTCGACAGCTGATGTGTCCGTGTCGGAGCGCTGGTTGATCGAGGCGACGTTCGGCGGCGCCGCCACCTTGGCATCCGCGAGGTCGAAGCTGAGCACGCTGTTGAACAACAGTGTCAGCTTCTGCTCGTTCAGCACCGATGACGCGCTGACGCCATCGGGAATTTCGAACACGAAGCGCACGAAGGTCGGCTGCACCGAGGCGCGCACGCGCACCGGCAGCTTTTTCCTGGCGGCGTCCGCCGCGCGCTGGGCACGCAACGCACGCTCGGCGGCACGCGCCCGCTCGGCCAGTTCGCGGATCACGTCCGTAGGCAAAGGCGGCGGCGGCCCGGCCCACTCATCGGGCAGGAAGTCGATAAAAATCCGCTCGGCCGCGGTCATCGTGTTGATCGTCACCCGCCGCGACAACGACAGGCGGATCGCCGTTCCGTCCGGATCGCGCCGCGCCATGCCGACATAATCGGGCACGGCATCGGCCAATCTCTCCACGGGGATATCGACCGGCCGCTTGAAGCGGATCACGACGATCGAGCCGGCCGTCGACACCTCGGTTTCGACATCCTCGGCGAGCTTGAACACCAGCCGCGCAAAACCGTTGGCCGCCGAGAACGTCGCCACGCCCTTGACCGGATCATCGGCGCGGGCGGCCGGGGCAAGTGTCAGGGAAATCAGCAGCACGGCAAGCGGCAGCAGCCGGCCCAGGCAAAGATACGCCGTCCGCGGCAAAACGCGGCCATGCGACCTTAGTCCAGCGGCAGCCCGTCGCGCCATGCCAGTTACGTCTTTCAGCCCTCAAGCCTCGAAGCAGCTACCAATGCGCCACCCCGCATCCGAATCTTGAATTGGCTCGCTTAAGGAGTTGTTAATGACGACTACTTGGAAACTTCGGGGAACGGTCCCCGAAAATCGAGGAAATATAGCAGTGCTCCGGCGGGGACATTGATGGCTATCGGGACCAGCGCGAGTACGCCCAAAGGTCATCGATGCGTTCCCTGAAGACATCCGAGACGCCTACACCGCCTGAACTTCGGAAGCGGACATGCACATCGTCTCAAGCTCGGCCTTGAGTTGCTCCACATGGTTGCCCATCTGGGCAACCATCGGGTCAGACTCGGCAGCTCGGAACGACCCGCTTGCACGGCTGCATGCTCATCGCCAGATCGATGACGCGCAGTTCGCCGCTGGCCGCGTCTATCAGTGCGATCGGTAAACCGCGGAGCGCGGCGCGTCGTTAAGCTGCGTTTCGTGCAGTAAGTGTCAGTCGCATTCCAAGGGGTTTCAGCGCTTTGTCTAGCGTTTCAAGGGTTGGATTGCCTCCCTTTTTGAACGCCTTGTAGATCGCCTCTCGGCTTAGGCCAGTCTCGCGAGAGAATTCGCTCACACCGCGGGCTTTGGCAACGTCGCCAATAGCTGCCGCGATGAATGACGGATCATCGATCTCCAGGGCCGCTTCAAGGTAAGCGACTTGCTCCTCTGGAGTCTTGAGGTGATCAAGGATGTTGAAGGGGGTTGTCTTGATGGCCATATCAGACCTCCTTTGCCATTCGCTTCGCGGTTTCGATCTCTCGCTTCTGTGATTTCTTGTCGCCACCGCAGAGCAAGATCACAACGGTCTTGCCGCGCTTCGTGAAGTAAACCCGATATCCCGGGCCGTGGTCGATCCGCATTTCACTCGCACTGTCGCCAACCGATTTGGCATCGCCGAGGTTGCCCAATTCCATGCGGCGGATGCGGGCAACGATGCGGGCTTTGGCCTGAATGTCGCCAAGCTTAGCGAACCACGTCGAGTAAGCTTCGGTCTGGATGATCTGCATCGCGTGTACTAAGATACACACCCTGTGACTGTCAACTATAATACACAAAGAAAATGTCCAAAGTAGAAGGAAGTAAAAAGAAAACGGGAAGTGACTTGCCTTTAAGGAGATTCCGATGCGCCCCGTGGCTCGGGCGATCCTGGTGGGCGTCGCAATCCTGGCGGCCTTGCCCGGCCAGGCGCAGACCTACGATCCGCGTTACCCGATCTGCATGCAGGTCTTCAGCATTGACGGCCCTGCCATCGGCTGCGGATATACATCGATGACTCAGTGCAAGGCGTCGGCGTCAGGCCGCGCAGCCGAATGTTTTGCCAACCCGTATTTCGCGGGCGCAGGCGGGAAACCGCCAGCTAGGGCCCGTCGGCGGTAGCTGGGTTCCCCGCTTCATTTGTGACAAAGGCCGCAAAGCCACAGATTGAACAACGTGCTACGCTCTCCTCGCCGGGGGTTGATGTAAATCAATCGCATTCGCGTGCCATTTGCTTTGCATTCGGATGGTCATGGAGACGCAATAGAGTCGGGCGGCCATAGAGGAGAACTGCAAATGAGTGATCTTGTCGTGATCGCATTCCCAACCGAGGCGAAGGCGGAAGAAGTCCGTCAGAAATTGCTGGCCATGCAGAAGGAGTACCTCATCGAACTCGGCGATGCCGTGATCGCGGTGAAGGATCCCGAAGGCCGGGTGAAATTGAACCAGCTCATCAACACCACGGCGGCCGGCGCGGTCGGCGGCGCTTTCTGGGGCACCCTGATCGGCCTGATCTTCCTGATGCCGCTGGCAGGAGCGGCGCTTGGCGCCGCCGGCGGCACGCTCGGCGGATATCTGACCGATGTCGGTATCGACGACAAATGGATGAAGCAGACCGCTGAAGCCATTCAGCCCGGAACTGCGGCCCTCTTCGTGCTGGCACGCAGGGTGACCGGGGACAAAGTGCTCGAAGGCCTCAGGGGCGAAGGCGGGACCGTGCTGAAGACGTCTCTCGACCACACCAAGGAAGACGCGTTGCGGGCGGCGCTGGCCGGCGCGCAAGCGGTTGTTCCTACTCCACCTGCGCCGGCTGCACCGGCTGCTTGATAGTACTGCTGCAAGCGATGCGCTGAAGTCGTCAATTCAGCTTCGGCGCGAGCATCTTGCCCTCGATCTTCGGCAGGTCGGCGGCAGGTTGCAGCTTGTCGGGACTGGCGCGGCGGGCGAGCTCGACGGTGAGCCGCTCGGCCGCTTCGGGTTGCATCAGGCCGAGGATATCAGCCATCTTGCGCGGCGCGATCTGGGACGCGATCTCGTAGAGCACGCCCATTTCCAGCCGGTCGAACACCTTCGCGGCATCCTTCGGCTTCATGCCCTCATACATCGTGACGATGCCCTTGAAGCGCGCGGCGTCGGCTTCGGCCTTCTGCGCCGCGCTGGCAGTGGTCCTGGCGTCGCTCGCCCTGGCCTCCTCCACCTTCGCCTCGATGCGCTTCTCGGCGGCCTTCAACAGGCTTTCGCGGATCTCGATCTCGCGCGCGCGGGCATCGAGTTCCTGCCGGCGCGCCTGCAGCCGTTCCAGGATCGCGCGCTCGGAGGCCGAGATCTGCGGGGGCAGGTTCGGATTGATCACGACGCCATCCGGCTGCGGCGGCGGATCGGTCGCCGCGGGCGGCTCTTCCTTCTTTTTCTCCGCCGGAGCATGCACGGAGCCGGTGATGTCGTTCGGATCTCCCTTGTTCTTTCCTCCCGGGAAATTCAGCATCTCCTGCGCCCATGACGGCTTGGTCGACTGCGGATTGTAGTCGAACACGTAGCCGCCATCGAGCACGAGGCCCGCGACCTTCAGCACCACGAGGCCGAAGATCGCGACCAGCACGACCGGGATGACGCGGATGTCGCGAAACGCGCTCATGCGGCCAGACCGCCAGCCTTTCTGCGTTCGGTGAAGGCTTCAGCAGCCGCGGCCACCGCCTTGGCCGGCGACATCTTCGGCGCTGCCGGCGCGGGTGCAGCGGCTGCGGCGGGCGCAGCCTCCGTCACCGGCCGTCCCGCCTGCACGATCCTCGACAGCCGCCGGATCATAGCGTCGGCCTCAGAGAGCTGGCCCTTCAGATGCGCCGACATCTGCGTCGCCGCGGTGAGCTGGCTGCCGAGATTCTCGTTGACGTCGCGCACGGTGTGCTTCAGCCCGCCGATCGCGCGCTCGGCGATCTCGGTTGCCGTGATCAGTTCGGCGATGGTGGCCTTCAGCGAGTGCTCGTCGGCCTTCAGCCGCTGCAGGCGCTTGTTGAGCAGCATGCAGTAGCCGATCGTCAGCATCAACAGCACGGCGACCAGGCTTTCAATCGCAATTCCGAGGGAATGATTCAAACTATGCCTCCATCATCTTGGTCTGCTCGTCGGCCTTCTCGAACATCGCAAAGGTGGTATTGGGCTTGCGCAAATTCTTGCTGACGCGGATCGCGACGCGGTCGCCGACGCGGCCCATGCGGCCCTCGGTCAGGGTGACGTGGCCGCAGCGCACCGACACCAGCGAGTCCGCGCGGATGTCGAGCGGCAGCGTGTCGCCGACCTTCAGCTTCATCAACTGCTTGAGTGGAATGTCGGCTTCATAGAGCACGGCCTCGACCGAGATCTCGGCCTGCGCCACCTCAGTCGCGAAATGTCCTTCCCAGATCGGATCGCGGCCGAACTTTTCGCCCATGAACATCTGCAACAGCACGTTGCGGATCGGTTCGATGGTCGCATAGGGCAGCAGCAATTCGATATTGCCGCCGCGGTCCTCCATGTCGATGCGCAGCCGCACCAGGATCGCGGCGTTGGCGGGACGGCTGATCGCGGCAAAGCGCGGATTGGTCTCGAGGCGGTCGATGGTGAATTTCACCGGCGACAGCGGCCGGAACGCCTGCTCGGCATCTGATAGCACGACCTCGATCAGCCGCTTCACCAGGTTGGTCTCGATCGTGGTGTAGGGCCGGCCCTCGATGCGCAGCGAGGTCTGGCCCCGTCGGCCGCCGAGAAGCACGTCGATCATCGAATAGATCAGGCTGGAATCGACGGTGGCGAGCCCGAAATTCTCCCACTCCTCCGCCTTGAACACGCTGAGCACCGCCGGCAGCGGAATCGAGTTCATGTAATCGCCGAAGCGCACCGAGGTGATGCGGTCGAGCGAGACTTCGACGTTGTCGGAGGTGAAATTGCGCAAGGATGTCGTCATCAACCGCACCAGGCGGTCGAACACGATTTCCAGCATCGGCAGGCGTTCATACGACACCATCGCCGAATCGATGATGGCGCGGATACCGGAATTGTCGTCGAGATTGACGTCGCCGACGGTGAAGCCGAGCAGATTGTCGATCTCTTCCTGCGAGAGGACCCGCTCGCCGCCGTTCTTGGTGCCGAAGTCGCGGCTACCGTCCTCGACCATGGCCGCCCATTGCAGCGACATGCTCTCCGACAGTTCGTTCTTCGCAGCCTCTTCCGCAGCGGCTGCGGGATCCTCGGAATCGAGCGACGCCTCCCACTGGGCGGCGATCGCATCCTGGTCCATCTGGTCGTTGCCGGCCATCGCTACTGAACCACGACTTCCTTGAACAGCACCGCGTTCACCTGGTTGGGCGACACCGCCGCGTTGACACGCTTGGTGAGTTCTTCCTTGAGGCGGAACAGGCCGGCCGAGCCGTTGAGGTCGCTGGCGCGCAGTTCGCGCAAATAGGTCTGGAACAGGTCGGTGACGCGCGGCAGCGACGGCTTGATCGCCTCGACCTGCTTCTCCTCCTTCACCTCCAGCACCAGCTTGACCTTCAGATACTGGATGCGCTCGCCGGGCGCGCCGACGAGGTTGACGAGCATGTCAGGCACTTCGACGAAGGCCGGCGGCTTCGGCGGCGGCGCTTCGGCATGCACCTCCTCACCGTGGCCGCGCATGAAGAAGAACCAGCCGGCGCCACCGCCAAGGATGGCGAGGAAGCCGACGGCGGCAATGATCAGCTTGAGCTTGCCCTTTTTCGAAGCTGCGGCCTCGCCCTCGGCGCCGCCCTCCGCCTTGTCCTCGTCCGCCATCGCCCGCCCGCTAAAAGATCGGAGACGAACGCGATTTGCCCCAGCCAAGCCCTTTAAGACGCGATACCAATGCCGCCAGCGCACGCGCGCTCTGTACGGTGCAACGCTAGGGTAAGAATGGTTAATGGTTTCTTTCGATTGCGCCGCAACTAGGAAAAAACTGCCGGGCAAACATGGTCAACAAGACCTTTCTGCCGCCCTCTCCGCCCCCGGGCTGAACACCTAACCTCCTCACAAATCATCACTTTCCGACTTGGCACGGCTTTCGCTGAAGACAATGCGAGCCGGCGGGTTTGGGAGAGCCCAAAGGTTCACGAGGTCCGAGGGCTTGAGGTTTGGGAGAACCTCTTTTTCGCGGACCGTCCACGAAGGGGAGAACCGCCGATGCAGAATACGCTTCTGGTCGGACTATCGCGGCAGGTTGTGCTGGAGCGGCAGATGGATGTCGTCGCCAACAACATCGCGAACATCACGACGAACGGCTACAAGGCCGACCGCTCGCTGTTCCAGGAATTCCTGAGGTCCGGCGCGCATGAGGACAATTTTGCTCCCTCCGACCGCCGCGTGTCCTTTGTCAACGACCGCGCCACCTTCCACGACTTCTCGCAAGGACCGTCGCAGGAGACCAAGAACCCGCTGGACGTCGCGATCGACGGCTCGGGCTTCCTCGTGGTGCAGACGCCCCAAGGCGAGCGCTACACCCGCGACGGCAATCTGACCGTCAACAACCAGGGCCAGCTCGTCACCCAGTCCGGCTATCCCGTGCTCGGCAATGCCGGCCCGATCGTGTTCCAGCAGACCGACAAGGACATCAGCATCGCCGCCGACGGCTATGTCACCGTGCTCGAAGGCACCGGCCGCATCGACTCGATCCGCGGCAAGCTGCGCGTGGTCAATTTCGCCCAGCCGCAGCAGCTCGTGAAGGAAGGCAACAACCTCTATTCCGCCGGCGAAGGCAACCCGGCCGCGGTGGATACCACCTCGCGGCTGCGCCAGGGCTTCGTCGAGAAGTCCAACGTCAATTCCGTCACCGAGATGAGCCGCATGATCGAGATCACGCGGACCTACACCCAGATCTCGTCACTGCTGCAGCAGCAGAGCGATCTGCACAAATCGGCGATCGACAAGCTCGCCGACGTTCCGGCGTAAAGGAGAATAGTCAATGCGCGCTCTCTACACTGCAGCGACCGGCATGGCGGCACAGGAACTCAACGTTCAGGTGATCTCCAACAACATCGCGAACCTGCGCACCACCGGCTACAAGAAGCAGCGCGCCGCGTTCCAGGACCTGATCTACGACCATGTGCGCCGCGTCGGCTCGCAAGCCTCCGACCAGGGCACCATCCTGCCGGTCGGCATCGATCTCGGCGGCGGCGTCAAGACCGTCGGCACGCCGCGCCTGATGAGCCAGGGCACGCTGTCGCCGACCGGCAACGATCTCGACATCGCGATCCGCGGCGAAGGCTTCTTCAAGATCCAGATGCCCGACGGCACCTACACCTACACCCGAGACGGCTCGTTCATGATGGACCAGCAGGGGCGCGTTGTTAACGCGCAGGGCAACCCGGTGCAGCCGACCATCACCATCCCGCAGAACTCCTCGCAGATCACGATCAATGCGCAGGGCCAGCTCACCGTGATGCTGCCGGGCTCGACCACGCCGACTTTGGTCGGCCAGATCGGGCTGACGCGCTTCATCAACAAGGCCGGCCTGCAGCCGATCGGCGACAACCTGTTCGTCGACACGCCGGCTTCCGGCACGCCGCAGGACGGCATCGCCAACACCGACGGGTTCGGCGACATGCAGCAGTCGAACCTCGAACAGGCCAATGTCGAGGTGGTCTCGGAAATCTCCGACCTGATCGCGGCCCAGCGTGCCTACGAGATGAACGCCAAGGTGATCAGCGCTGCCGACCAGATGCTGCAATCCACCTCCAACCTGTTCCGCTGAGGGGGAGAGTGACCATGTTCGCCCGCCCGCTTCTCCTCGCCGCGCTGCTCCTTGCCGCGTCGGTCTCCAATGCGATCGCGCAGAGCCGCAGCGACGCCGTCGCGCGGGACCGCAACGACGTCATCACGCCGCCGACGCTGCGCGCCAATGTCACCATCACAAGCAACATCGTCCGCATCGGCGATCTCGTCGACAACGCCGGCAGCTTCGGCACGACGCCGATCTATCGCGCGCCCGATCTCGGCACCACAGGCACGCTGCCGGTCGCGCAGGTGCTCGCCACGTTGCGCACCCATCAGGTGATCGGCGTCGACACCCGCGACCTCAAGGAAATTACGGTGACACGCGCCGCGCGCGCGATAGATCGGCAGGAGGTCGAGCAAGCGGTCGCCCGCACGCTGGAGCGCCGCAACGGCCTTGGCGAAGCCGCCAATCTCACCATCAACTTCGACCGCGACGTCGGCGACATCAGGCTGGAAGCCACCAATTCCGGTAATCTGCAGCCGATCGCTCTCCGCTACGATCCGCGCAACAGCCGCTTCGACATCACCTTCGAGATCGCGAACGAGACCGGCGCCGCGCCGACCAGGCTGCGCTTCACCGGCACCGCGATCGAAACCGTCGAAGCCGCCGTGCTGGCACGCGCTGTCGAGCGCGGCGAAATGTTGAAGCATTCGGACGTGCTGGTCGAGCGCCGCCCGAAAGCCGAGGTCGGCAACGACCTCGCGCTCCGTGACAATGCTGTCGGCATGCAGGCCCGTCGCCAGCTCCGCGCCGGACAGGCGCTGAAGACCGCCGATCTCGCCAGGCCCGATCTCGTGACCCGCGACCAGAACGTGACGCTGATCTATCAGGCGGCCGGGCTCTACCTCACGATCCGCGGCAAGGCGCTCGACGGCGGCACCGAGGGCGATGTCGTCAGCGTGATGAACCTGCAGTCCAAGCGCACCGTCTCCGGCACCGTCACCGGCCGCGGCCAGGTCACGATCACCCCGCCGCGCGCTGCAACTGTCCTTGAACCCACCGCCTCGCTCGCGCCCGCCGAGCAGGCGAGCCCCGTCGCCGTCGCCAACGTCAGTTCAGTCGCCCCGAAAGCCGAGTAACCGTGATGTCCGCTCCCCGTATCAACCGCCTCGTCCTCACCGGCGCCCTCTTCACGCTTGGCATCCTCGCCAGCGGCTGCTCCTCGATCGACCGCCTCTCGCAGATCGGCGAACAGCCGAAGCTGACCGCGATCGAAAATCCGACCACGCAGCCGGGCTACAAGCCGGTGCAGATGCCGATGCCGAAACCGGAAGTCGCCTCCTACAGCCCGAACTCGCTGTGGCGCAACGGCTCGAGGGCCTTCTTCAAGGACCAGCGCGCCGCACGCGTCGGCGACCTGCTAACGGTCACCGTCAATTTCACCGACAGGGCCAACATCGCCAACGAGACCCAGCGCAGCCGTACCGCCAAGGAAGATTCTGGTATTACCGACTTCCTCGGCTCCCAAACGGTTACGCAGCCGCTGAAGGTCCTGCCGGGCAAGATCCTCACCACGGACTCGACCTCTTCCAGCGACGGCAAAGGTTCGGTGAACCGGCAGGAAGCGTTGCAGACCAACGTCGCTGCCGTCGTCACGCAGGTGCTGCCGAACGGCAACCTCGTGGTCGAAGGCAAGCAGGAGATCCGCGTCAATTTCGAGATCCGCGAACTGATCGTCGCGGGCGTCGTGCGGCCCGAGGATATCCAGAGCGACAACACCATCGATTCAAGCAAGATCGCCCAGGCCCGCATCGCCTATGGCGGCCGCGGCCAGATCACCGACGTCCAGCAGCCCCGCTACGGACAGCAGGTGATGGACGTGCTGCTGCCGTTCTGACCTACTTCAAACCAGCTCCCACACTTTGTTGCGAACCTAGGCGCAACGAGGTGTTCCAACGCGGCCCTCGCTAGCTCCCCTGGCGGGGGTCGCGGCTCTTTGACGGTGGCTGAGGACTCTCTCGCCGTGAATGGTCCCATCGCGAAGACACCCTCCCCCCAGCCCTCTCCCGCACGCGGGAGAGGGAGTAGAGCGTCCATTGCGGATGCAAACCGAGCTTATCTCAGCGCTTTCGTGTAGCATTGCAGCATGCCGAACGGAACGAGCGTTCAGCCTTGCCCGATGCGCGTGTTGATCGGTCTTGCGCTCGCCATCCTGTGCGCCCCGCCTGCGTCAGCGACCGATCCGAGCATCGCGCTCGCGCCGGCGGCCATGGCGCGCATCGGCTCGGTCGACGAGCGCTTTCAATCCTACAATGTCGAGATGGTCGAGGTGACCGGCGGGCACTTCTGGCGTCCTTACGCCGATCGGCGCAAACCGTCTTCAAAAGCGGATGTCATCCCCGCCGGCAGGGATCCCGCAATGTACGCCTATCGCAAGCCGATCGATCTCGGCAATCCGCGGCTGCGCAAGCTCGCCGCGGCGCTGGGGCCGGCCTATCTGCGCGTGAGCGGCACCTGGGCCAACACCACCTATTTCGACGACGCCGACGAGAGCGCGCGGTCCCCGCCTCCCGGCTTCAACGGCGTGCTGACCCGCCGTCAATGGAACGGTGTCATCGACTTCGCGCGCGTGGCGGACGCTAGGCTCGTCACCTCCTTTGCGACAGGCCTGGGCACGCGCGATGCCAGCGGCGTCTGGACGCCGGCGCAGGCCGAGAAGCTGATCGCGGCGACGCAGGCCCTCGGCGGCAACATCGCCGCCGCCGAGTTCATGAACGAGCCTGACCTCGCCGCCAGCGGCGGCGCGCCCTCCGGCTATGATGCCGCGAGCTTCGGCCGCGACATCGCCGTGTTCGCGCCGTTCCTCAAGCATGCATCATCGGAAACGATCCTGCTTGGCCCTGATACCGTGAGCACCGGCGGATCAGGCGATGCGCTCGGCAGTGAGAAACTGTTGGCGGCCGCAGGCCCCGTGTTCGACGCGATCTCGTTCCACTATTACGGCGCGCTCTCGCCACGTTGCAGCAGGACGGTGCCACCGGCTGCGGCGCGCGACAACAACGCGTTGTCGCAGGACTGGTTGTCCGGCATCGACCGTGCAGCGTCCTTCTACGCAAAATTGCGCGACCGGTTCGCACCCGGCCGGCCGCTGTGGATCACGGAAACGGCGGATGCCGCCTGCGGCGGCAATCCCTGGAGTTCGACTTTCCTCGATAGCTTCCGTTATCTCGATACGCTCGGGCGCATGGCCAAACGGCAGGTGCAAGTCCTCATGCACAACACGCTTGCAGCCAGTGACTACGGCCTGCTGGAAGAGAAGGATTTCACGCCGCGCCCGAACTATTGGGCGGCACTGCTTTGGCGAAAACTGATGGGCACGGTCGTGCTCGACGCCGGACCGGCGGCGGTGCCGGGACTATATCTCTACGCGCATTGTTTGCGGGACAAGTCAGGCGGCGTGGCGCTGCTTACCATCAACACCGATCGGATGGCGCGGCGGTCGCTCGAGTTCTCCGGAACGGCGCGACGCTACACCCTGACCGCAGCCAGTCTCACTGGCACGCGCGTGCGCCTGAATGGCCGCGAATTGAAGCTCGCTGCGGATGATGAATTGCCTGTGCTGGAAGGCGAGCCGCTCGCGAAATCGCCTACCGAGCTGGCCCCGACCAGCATCACGTTTTTCTCGATCGCGGATGCGGCCAATCCCACCTGCAAGTAGCGGAACGCCGGGCACCTCTGCATCGGAAGCATACCCCGGGAAACTACGTACAGCAGGTCAGATGCAGGCGAGTGCAGATCACATTTCGAAGAGATGTGATCACGCAAGTCCAACCACTGGCACGAAGCCTGCATAAACCAATCCAACCGGGTATTCCCCAATCAGCCGATGGTCAAAATGCTTGTCACGCTTGTCGCTATTCTCTGCAACGGCCCGCTTTGTCTTGAAAAAGTCGTCACCAACAGTGAGCAATCCGGCATCACCATGGCAGCCTGCAGTGTGAACGCGCAAATCGGCATCGCCGACTGGCTCTCCAAGGGGCCGTATCACGAGTGGAAGCTGAAGAGCTACAAATGCGTCATGGGCAAATATACGCCCAAGAACGAGGCTTAGAGCGTGAGGCGTGCCGGTCCATCGATGAGGATCAGGTTGGCGATCTGATACACGTGCGGGTCAGGCATGATGGCGATTTTACGCGTGGCCTTTCACGCCCCATTAACCCTCGCGCCCTCACTCGCTGGAAGTTGGCGGCGTCGCGCTCTAGGTAGTGCACGACGCAAATTTTCTCGTTATGGGTGTGTTCGATGATCAGGGATGGCGAATATGCCGTTTGGTTTCGGACGCCGCACGGCGAAGGCACCGGGATCATCTATCTTGCAAATGGCAGGATCTCGGGCGGCGACTGCATGTTCACCTATAGCGGCACTTACGAGCTCGACGAAGACCGGTTCACCGCAACGCTGACGACCAAGCGCTACGCCGAAGGCCCGACCACCGTGTTCGGTGTCGACGAGGTCGAGGCTAAGCTGACCGGGGTGTTCAAGGGCCAGACCGCGGTGTGCTCAGGCACCGCGGAGCAAGCGCCGGGCGTGCGTTTCGAGGCCAACCTGTTTCCCCGTCCGGAGCCGCCGTCAGAGCGTGGCATCAAGCGCGCAGCCGGCGTGACACGGCTGCCGCAAAGCCAAGCCGACCGGCACCGCCCCGCCAAGCCGTTTGCGGTTGGATGATCGGCATAGTTTCGTAGGGTCGGTTAGCCGCCCCCACTCTCGGCGGCGTCAACGCACGAAGCTGTAAGGCGCAATCCACCGCCCTGCTCGCGACGATTGCGCTTGCGCCGTCGCGCGCTGCAGCGAAGCTCGGGACGTTAATCCACCTACCGCTTGGCGCTCTAGGCTGTGTACTCATTAAGCAGCTGTGCTGCGCTCCGGGGTCTCGGCGTCAAAATGCGCGGTCGCAACCACAACCGGCCGCGGCGGTTCGGCTTTTTGCGCCACGGTATCCTTGCACCCGGCCAGCGCAGCGGCCATCAAGGCCAGCGAGGGGCGTCTCCCCCTGCTAATCGCTATCAGCTTGCGCGGGATTGCGCGCCGTGACGATCCACGTCGCGCCGTCGATCATCACCGACCGCTCGCCGGGGCAGTCCGCGAAGGCGGCACGAACCGCGGCCGAGGCGCGGGCGCGGATGTCGTCGGGCTGATCAACAAGCGCGCGCGACAGCGGGCCGACCTCGAACGTCATCTTCACCGCGTCGTCGATCGCCGCGTCCCGCGTCGCGCCCTCGCCAAACGGGACGGAAGCATCGAAGGGCTCGATAGCGATATCGGTGAAGCCGGCCGCCGTCAGGATACGAGTTACCCGCCCCGGGTTGCCGAACGAGAATGGACCCGGCGCTCCAGGATCGGGCGGCGCCGCCGGCGGGACGATGCCTTTGATCGCGCTCATCGGCAGGCGCACCCAATCGTTCTCGGCCGCGCCACGCCAGCAGACGAAAGCGACCCGCCCGCCCGGCTTGAGCGCGCGGCGCATATGGGCGAACGCCGCTGTCGGATCGCCGAAGAACATCACCCCGAAGCGCGAGAACAGGATTTCGAACGCCCCCTCGGGCAGCTCGGCGCTGCTCGCGTCGGCCACGCGGAACATGCCCGGCGTATCCCTTGGCGCAAGCGCGCGCGCTCGGCCGATCAGCGGTTCGGATATGTCTACGCCCAGCACTTGGCCCCCCGCGCCGACGCGGGCGGCCAGAGCTAGACTTGACGTGCCCGCGCCGCAGCCGACGTCCAGCACCCGCTCGCCCGTCGCGGGCGCGGCGGCTTCGATCGCGGCCTGGCCGAACACCTCCAGCCTAGCGTCGAGCCGGGCCTGGTGGACGACCCAGCGCTCCCCGCTTTGGCCCTTCCAGTTGGTGATCTGATCGGCATTGTGCTCTGCCATGACATATCCTTGTTCTGGTTCGTTCTTAACGAAGCTATCCGATGCCAAAGCCCATCGTCTCCAGCGAGCCCGCCTCCACTAGTGATAAGGCGCCGTGCGCTGATGGCGGCATCACACGAGTGATCCGCGTTAGCTCACGATTGGGCCAGCCGCAGCTTCATCCAAACCAGCACGAGCTTGGATAGCGAGGCTTCGTTCTGCAGCCTGCGAGTCGAAGTATTCCTCAATCGAATAAACCTTGCCCCATCGCAACTTGAAGACGTGGACGCCCCTGTTCACATACGAGCTTTGGCCGTCAAGTAGCCTCGCGTTGGCCCGCCACTTGACGAACACTGTGGTATTCCATGGCCAACCCGTCACCTCGACCTGCTCAATATCTATGTGAAGCTTCGGGAAAACACGGCCCATGCGCTCGAACCACTGCTTCACCGATTGCTTTCCATGTCGCTCACCCCCCAACGCATGATTTCCGGCAACCCAGTGATACGCGTTTGGTGTTAGGCCCTTTGCAGCATCATCCCAACGCTGGTTGTTGACATGATCGAAGCTCCTGCGGATCTCTTTTTTGACAATTAGACTGTAGACCATTGATGCCACCTGTTGTTGGATAGCCGACGGCTCTGCAAGACGGATGGATACTTTCCAGATACTGAAAGCTGCTCCGGGTAACGACGGCGATCCGTTGGGAAAGCTGGCCGACGGGCGGCCCCGCAGGCGGCAGCGGCGGAGTAGTCAGAGCCAGCGGCGAACCTCGGCCTTGTAGCGGCGGTAGTCGTCGCCGAACTTCGCTTCGAGATAGCGCTCCTCGCGGCTGATCACCTGCGTCTGAACCGCGATCAACACCAACGGGAGCAAGGCGAAGGCGATCGGCCCGTCGAAGCCGATCGCAAGGCCGGCATAAATAAGCGCCATGCCGAGATACATGGGATTGCGGGTCCACCGATAAGGACCGGTCGTTGCGATGAGGGTCGTTGGCTGCGACGGCGGAACGTTGGTGCCCAGTCGCCGGAACAGCCCCGCCGCCGTAAGCATCATCACCGCGCCGGCAACGAACAGCAGCGCGCCTGCCGCGACCAGCAACCGCCAGTCGATGCCGAAAGAGCGCAGGGTGACGAAACGCTCCGCCGCCAGCCCCAACAGCAGCGCTCCCAGATAGACGAAGGGCGGAGGGAAGCGCACATCCGCGCTGTCTCGTTCGACGGCCATGCTCATCCTGTATCTGTGCTCTCAAACCACCATCGACTGCTGGGCGAAGATTCCCGCCATCGCGCCGTGCGATGATGCCAGGGTGACCGATGGCGGCGTAAGGGGGTTGGCGAGGTCGCCGGCGGCGTAGATGCCGGGCATGCTGGTTTGGCGGCGCTCGTCGACCTTGAGGATGATGCCGAGGGGCGTATCGACTGTGGCGAGGCCCAGTGCTTCATGCAGGCTTGCGGACGGCTTGTTGCGCGGATGCGCGAACAGAATGTCGACCGCGACATCGGAGCCGGTATCGAGCTTGACGGTGGCGTTATGGCCCCCGTGATGGGCGATCCCGGTGATCCGGCCATCGAGGACAGGTGTGTTGCGGCGCGCCAGATCGGCCCGGGTATCGGGCGGAATGTCATAACCATTGGCGAAGAGCGTCAACCTGTCGGTCCAATCGTGAAACAGCTTGACCTGATTGTGCGACTGCGGGCCGGACCAGACGAGGCCCCAATGCTGGCCGGCGACTTCAAAGCCGTCGCAATAGGGGCAGGGCACGATGGAGGTACCCCAGCCTTCGGCAAAGCCCGGAATATCAGGCATCTGGTCGGCGACGCCATAGCTCAGGATCAGGCGGCGCGCCCGAAAGCTTTCGCCATCTGAAGTGAGGACGTTGAAATCGTCGATGGCGCCGGAGACACTTTCGGCCCGGGCACTGACCAGCTTGATCGCGGGATAACGCGCCAGCTGCTGCCGGGCCTCGGCCAGGATATCCAGCGGCGGCTTGTGATCGTGGCCGAGCAGGCCATGCGAGTGGCCGGCGAAGCGGTTGCGCGGCAGACCGGTATCGAGAACGGTGACCTTGCGGCGGGCGCGGCCGAGCTGCAGGGCGCCGGCGAGACCGGCAAAGCTGCCGCCGATGATGATGACGTCATCCATGGTGATGGGCTCCGTGCTGTGGATGGAGGGAGACGAGTTGGGCTTGGCGGTGGCCTGAGCGCCGGCGAGGCCGATGGCGGAAAGCGCAGCCAACTTCAGCATGGCTCGTCGTTGCATCGAAGGAGTCACCCTACCCCCTGGCTTGCAAATTTCAGATACTTCATGGTATCGTAATTCAAGAATTAGGATACTGTCAGGTACTGGAATTGCCGTGACCGAAAACAGCCAGGGCCGGCGCGGCCGGCCCGCCAACGAGGCGCTTGGCCAAACCATCATCGACGCCGCGCGCGAGCTCTTTGTGGAGTTGGGTTTTCAAGCGACGACATTGGACAAGGTCGCCCAGCGAGCGAAGATATCCAAGCTCAGCATCTACAGGCACTTCGAGAACAAGGAGGCGCTGTTCGGCGCGGCCATGGCGGCCGGCTGCCATCAGTTGTTTGCACTACAGGCCCTTCTTGAAGGCGTCGACGGTTCGGTCGAAGATCAGCTCGTGGCGGTGGGATCATCACTGCTTCGCACGCTGTTGAGATCAGACGTCCGCAGCCTCGAAGCCATGGTCATGGCCGACAAGACGAGTCAAAACGCGTTAAGCAAGCTCCATTTCGAAGCCGGCCCCGCCCATGTCATCGCCGAAATCGAGGCCTTGTTGCGTCAGTTGCACGCGAAGGCGGTTCTGAACGTGCCCGATCCTCTCCGGTCCGCCCGCTTGTTCGCCGCGCTTTTCAAAGGATCCGATCTCCTGATGATCGCACGCTTCGATCAGGCGAAAGCAGAGGACGACAACGAAATCGAATCCTATTGCCGGTCGGCCGTCGCCATGTTCATCGCCGCGCACCGTGACAACGACCAAGTGGGCGGAGATTTGCCTGCCTCAAGGTCAAAAAACAAAATTTGAATCGTGCGTGACCTAGTCGGCCAGCAGGTCAAGGCAGGCAGCCGATCATGAAAATTGACGAGTCGGCCGCACGGTCCGACTAACGTCCGCTTTGGGTCATTTTCGACGGACTCAACGAGGGCTGTCGGTTAGCTGAAGCTTTGCCCAGAGAGCGCCGAGCCAGGCCAGAAGCGTTGCGCTTGGACCGCCCCCCATGATTCAAACTCCCAAACTGGGGGGACGAATCATGCGCTACGAACTCGCCGACTATGAATGGCTTGCCATCAAGCCGATGCTGCCAAACAAGCCTCGTGGCGTTCCTCGGGTAAACGACCGACGTGTTTTAAACGGCATCTTCTGGGTCCTGCGATCCGGGGCACCTTGGCGCGATCTGCCGGATCATTTTGGCCCTTACACGACCTGCTATAACCGTTTCGTCCGTTGGCGGCGGGCTGGTGTCTGGGGCCGCATCATAGACGCACTTGCCACTGCTCATGATGCCGCTGTCCAGATGATCAACACATCTATTGTCCGCGTGCACCAGCATGGAGCCTGCGTTGCGAGAAACCAGCGCCAATCGATGGGAAGGTCACGCGGCGGCTTGACGAGCAAAATTCATGCGGTGGTCGATAGCAATGGTCTGCCGGTACGGCTAGCGCTGAGCCCCGGTGAGGCGCACGACGTTCGACTAGCCGGAAAACTGCTGTCTCGTCTGAAACCCGGGGCAATGTTACTCGCCGACCGTGGCTATGACGCCGACTGGATCAGAGAACTTGCGATGAAGAAGGGCGCGTGGGCCAACATCCCGCCAAAGAGCAATCGCAGCGATCCGATCTGCTTCAGCCCGTATCTCTATCGCGCTCGCAACCAGGTCGAGCGGTTCTTCAACAGGATCAAACAGTGCCGTCGCGTGGCAACTCGCTATGACAAGCTGGCAGCGAACTATCTTGCTTTCGTTCAGCTCGCCTCGATCAGGCTATGGCTTCGCGTTAATGAGTCCACGTCCTAGCCTGCCCTGCCATTCATCTCGTGATGGCTGAGATGACGCTGGTGGCGCGCATGCCGTTCAATGAACGCGTGTCGCGCAGGCGGCCAATCGTTGCGCCAGTTGCCGTCGGTATAGGGATTGCCCGGCCCGATATTCTGGCAATTGGCATCGGGATAGAACTGCGCGCAGTAGCCGGGATCTTCGATCACCGCCTGTGCCGATGCCGGGCTTGCGAAAGCCGCCGCGATGACGCCAGCGGCGCCGATCAGTGCGTATCTCATTCTGGTCTCCTGGACGATGCGGAATCACACTCAGTCGAGATGGTGAGCCGCAGCGCCGGCGCCAATCATGGATCGCGCCGCCTTTCCTGACCGTGATAGTCCGCGACTTGCAACTATCACCGAGGTGACATCGAATAATGTGGCTCATTCACAAGAGCGGGAAAACTTCGCCGGGCAGAACTTGCCCATCCGCCGCCGAGATCTCCCGACGATCGCTCTATCCCATTGAAATAGCTCGCGCACGTAGTGGCACAGGCTTTGCGTGCCGCTTCTGCAGTCACCAATGAGGTGCGACGTGCAGATATCGCCAACGATCTCCTCCTATAGCTTTGTGACCGCGAACACGAAGAACACTGCCGCAAAGGACGTCTCAAGCGCCGACGATCAAGCCTCCACCCAACCCGCGCGAGAAACCTCCCTCGGCAACGATATCGAGCAGGAGTTCCTCAAATACGCCCACATGAACCCGATCGACCGGATGCGCGCGAACATCCTGAAGAGCATGGGGCTGACGGAGGACGACCTGAAAAGCATGACGCCGCAACAGCGCCAGGCCGTCGAGCAGAAGATCAAGGATCTCATCGAGCAGCAGTTTCATAAGAACGCGGACAAGAAGGGTCAGCTCGTCGACGTGTCGGCGTGAGGGGCCGTCATTCTGGGATGCGTGCGAAGCACGAGGCCCGGAATCCATTGGGCAGCTAGCGCAAGCGGCGAAATGGATTCCGGGCTCGTCCTTCGGACGCTCCGGAATGACAGTCACCGTCATTGCGCAATCCTCTCCTCCGTCATGGCCGGGCTTGACCCGGCCATCCACGTTGTCTCGGGCGCGAAGAACGTGGATGCCCGGGACCCGGCTACGCCGAGGCTTCGCCGGGCACTCTAATGTCAGTCCGGCGAAGCGATAGCGAAGACGGGCAAGCCCGGGCATGACGGCGTCGTATCATTCGCGCGATTTTCTTTAGTTCAATCAAAGTGATTTGCTTCGTCCAGTCCTCACGCGGAAAACATTCCGCTTTCGCCGTCGGGCAAATCAGTGATTTAACTCCGCGTGTCTCACGGCGGATGAGGGGCGGGTCGCGATCGTCACGAACGTTGCGGTGAGATGCGGTGGACGCGGGTGTTGCGACAGACGAGCGTGACATCAGCGGACGGCGAAGTCGTGTGGTTCTGGCGCCCCGACGCTGGCGCTAAGTTCGTAGAGATAGTCTGCGGGCGACGGTGGCAAGAAAGCCCGGTCACCGGGAAGAGCACGAAGTAAGTCGTAAACCACTGCGCAGGGAAAGCCGGAATGCTTCGGTTGAACCTGTGGTCCTACCCCCGTGCTTTTTGTTGCACGGGACCCACGGGTGCAACCAGCACCCGGCTTTCCCTGCGCCCTCTGATATCGAGGAGGGTGAGACGAGCGCAAAGCTCGGGCAATCCATGCCGCGAGAACGCGAACTCACATCCTCACGCTATTTGAAATTTGAATCGGACCTTTCCCCACGTCGTCCCGGGCTTGCGCGCCGCGGCGAAGCCTCTTGGCGTAGCCGGGACCCGGGATCCATAACCACAGGCGCGTGATATGCTCCGCTGCAACCGCTTGCTTGCACCACAGCAACTCCCTGTGCTTATGGGTCCCCGCTTTTCGCTGCGACGACAGCGAGAGAGCAGCGCGCTCGAACCCACCCTACCCCATCACGCGAACGTGGCCTTCACCTTGCCCAGTCCGGCGAGCTCCATCACGACGCTGTCGCCGGCATTGAGCCATATCGTCCTCACCAGGCTGCCCGTCAGCACCACCTGCCCCGCATGCAAGCCCTTGCCTTCGGCGGCGAGATGGTTGGCGAGCCAGGCGAGTGCGTTATGGGGATGACCGAGCACGTCGGCGCCGGTGCCGCTCGCCACCTCCTCGCCATTAATGAGGGCGCGGCCCTTGACGTCGTGCAGATCGGGCGCAGTGATGCGCGGCACTGCTGTGCCCAGCACGCAACCGGCGGCGAAGAAGTCGTCTGCGATCAGCGTCGGCGCGCCCATCGCCTCCCATTTCGCATAGCGGTCGTCGACGATCTCGATCGCGGGACGATACTCCGCGACCGCCTCCGCCACCCATTCGGCGGTGAACGGCGCCTCGCCCGGCGCCAGATCGCGCGCCAGCTTCACCGCGATCTCGCATTCGACGCCGACGCGGACATAGTCGGCCATCTTGAGCTCGGCACCGCTCTCATGCACACCCTTCTCGAACACGCCGCCGCCGCAAGGATGGTCGATCCCGAGATAGTCCTGCATCACCGCACTGGTGCAGCCGATCTTGTAGCCGACAAGCGCGCCGACCTTCGGCAGCAACAGGTCATGCACCGCACGCTGGACCTGATAGCCCTCCTCCTCATCGGCCGGCACCAGATCCACCGGCAGCGCCGCCAGCGGCGCGCGGTTACGGCGAGCGGTGGCGATGGCCTTTGCGGCCGCTGCGGTCCTGTCCATGGCCACCTCCCGGATTGCGTTGTCGAGATGGCAATTCAGCACCACGGCGCGCGCTTGACAAGCGCGTCACATACGCGCTCACGCCTTGACAAGGCCAAGCCTGATCAGGCTTTCGGCGGTCGCAAGGATCGTCTCGTCATCGCGGCGGGGCGTCCAATCGAGCTTTTCGCGGGCCTTCGCGCTGGTGGAGCGGCGGACCTTGCCGAGCATCGGCACGGCATAGCGCAGCACCGGAACGCCCATTGCGGCCAACCGCACCACCCAGTCCGGCGCCTGGAAGCGCGGCACCCGCCGGGCGGCGGAACCGAGGTCGCGCCGCAGGAGGTTTGCGATATCGAGCATCGACATCGGATCTCCGGCAACCGCGATGAAGCGTTCGCCGCGCGCCGCCGGCGACGTCATCGCGCGCAGATGCAGCTCCGCCACGTCGCGCACGTCGACCACGGCGAAATGGATTCGCGGCACCGCCGGCATCGCGCCATTGAGCAGCATCCTGATGATGTCGATCGAGCCGGAGAAATCCGGTCCCAGGACCGGACCGAACACGCCGACGGGATTGATGACGGACAGCTCCAGCCCGCCGCCCTCCTTCGCAATGAAATCCCATGCCGCGCGCTCGGCGAGCGTCTTCGATTTGACATAGGCGAACACGTCATCGCCATCGAGATTGGTCCAGCTCGTCTCGTCGAACGGCCGCGCCTGCGGCGGGTGGCCGTAGCCGATCGCCCCCATCGAGGACGTGACCACGACACGCTTGACGCCGGCATCGCGCGCAGCGCGCAGCACCCGCAGCGTTCCATCGCGTGCGGGAATGATCATCTCGTTCTCGTCCCTGGGCACACTGCTGCTGAGCGGAGAGGCGACATGCAGCACGTAATCGCAGCCGGCCACCGCCTCGCGCCAGCCGGCATCCTGCGTGAGATCGGCAGTGAAGAACGATACGCTCTCGGGCGATGGCGCATTGCCCTGGTGCAGCATCGCCAGCACATCCTTGCTGCGCTCCGGCTGGCGCACCGTGGTGCGCACCTGATGGCCCGCGGCCAGCAACTGCAGGATGGTGTGAACCCCGATGAAACCCGATCCACCCGTAACCAAAACGGTGCTCATCCGACAAAGCCTTTCCTGAATCCTCGGCCTCGGCGCGGAAATTCGTTGCGCCGGCCTGCAACATCCGCATCTGGGCCACTATCTGCAGCGGGACAAGTAGGATGAAATTCGAGACCGGTATGGAAAACAATACCACGTCGCCTTGCGATTCCGCCGAATGCGCAGGTTGCGCGCCCGACCCGGCACTGCTCGGCGATTTCAAGCACGCCATTCACGCACTCGGCGGCAAATGGAAACTCGAGATTCTTTTTTCGCTGATGAACGGGGCGATCCGCTTCGGCGCCCTGCGCCGCTCGCTTGATGGCATCACCCAGCACATGCTGACCGCGCAACTGCGCGAGCTCGAACGCGACGGCCTGGTTCTTCGTACCGTGCTTGCCGAAAAGCCGCTGCGGGTGGAATACGAATTGACCGATGCCGCTTATGGACTCTTGCCAGCATTCCGCGAATTGCTCACGTGGTCAAAGACCTATGGCGCGCACGGCCATGCAGCCGCGCGCGAAGCGACACTCGGGGCCGAACTCACCTGAATGTCGCTTCGCAGCTTTACGCTATTTCGCCATTCCGAGCGCCCGCCGGATCGCGATCTCGACCGGCGAATAGGCCCCGTCAGGACGCGCGAGCCGATAGGGCTCCCTTAATGGCAGCGCGGGCTGTGCCATGAAGCGCGGCGCGCTGCCCTGGTGCCGTTGAGCGGCGTGAACCAGGAAGGGATGGCAGAGATAGACCGTGCCGGCCGCGCCGGTCGCGAGCGCAATCGGACAGTCGGCGCCGATCTCGTCCAGCACCATGCGGGCACGGCCGGCCTCGCCCGCGGGTGCGAGATAGCGAGCCATCGGCTGGTGCGAGCCGACCCTGATGCGTGTCGGCGCATCCTGTTCGCCGACATCGGAGAACAGGAACAGCATCAGCAATGCACGCCCGCGCGAGGTGACATTGACGCGCCAGGCCGAGAAATCCTGCCGCTCATTCGGATCGCAATCCTCACCGGGAAAGCTGAGGTCGACGTGCCAGCCGGCGTCGCCGGAATCGTCCGGATGCGGAAAGCGTACCGGAAAGGTGCCGATGTCCTGTCGCGGCCACCAGCGGCCTCTTCCGACGATCTGGTCGATCGCCCTATGCAGGACCGGCGTGTTGATCGCCTGCCGGAACGGTGGCTGGCCATAGAAGCCCAGTCGCACCACCGGGCGCGTCCATGTTGCGGGCGCGTGCTCGCGGCATGGCAAGTCACGCCACAGGATGGCGCGCGCTTCCGCGGCAAGCTCGCGCGGAAAAGCGTCGTCGATCCTGACAAAGCCGTGTTCGATGAATTGGGCAATTTGCGCGTCGGTGAGCGAACGCGCGCGTTCGTGGTTAGTCATGATGATGATCTCTCAAGCTGGCGCCAGACATTGTTGCGCTGCGCCATGCAGCGGCGGTCCGGCTCAATCGGTCCAATGGGATGCCGCAAGCAGCGGCGGCTGGGGTCAGCGACCCAGCAAGAAGACCGAAGCGATATTGAGAATGGATGTCATCATGGCGACGCGAAACTACCTCCGCCGGATGGCGGTTTCAATGGCACCGCCGCGAGTCCAACCCTATTCGTCGCGATAGACTTTTTCGCGCTTCTCGTGGCGTTCCTGGGCCTCGACCGAGAGCGTTGCGATCGGACGAGCCTCGAGCCGCTTGAGGGAGATCGGCTCGCCGGTCTCCTCGCAATAGCCGTAGGTGTTGTCCTCGATGCGCTGCAGTGCGGCATCGATCTTGGAGATCAGCTTGCGCTGGCGGTCGCGGGCGCGCAGCTCGATCGCACGGTCGGTCTCGGAGGAAGCACGGTCGGCAAGGTCGGGGTGGTTGACGTTCTCTTCCTGCAAGGTCTGCAGCGTGAGCTTCGATTCGCGGAGGATCTCATCCTTCCAGGCCAGCAGCTTGGCGCGGAAATAGTCGCGCTGACGCTCGTTCATGAAAGGCTCTTTTTCAGAAGGCCGGTAGTTCTTCAGCTTTTCCAAAGGCAGTCCATGTCCCTGTCAGGCGGACGAAAATGGGTCATCCGCGCGGCGCCTTATATAGCTACCTCATGTGACAGACAATATCGGTGCAACTGCTACGAATGGCCATTTCCACCCCCTTACACAGGCAAGTTGGCCCCGTTCCGCCGGGACCAGTCAGTGCACCCGTCCGGCACCAGCATCCCCGCGCATGAAGGGGCCGGATCAGTCCTTTTTGCCCGGCCTGGGAAATTAAATCCGCGCCGACCGGACCGAACGAATTGCTATCAAGGCAACCGCCCTTAGGCCTGCCCGGCCTTGGCGAGCTCGACTTCAACGCGAAGCTCGATCTCGGACAGGACCGCATCGAGGCCGGGATGGCCGGAGGAGGATTTCAGGCTGGCGGCGGCATCGCGCAGCCGCGCGACGGTCGTCGCTTCCAGATTGCCGGCCAGCAGGCCGATCTTGAGCTCATCGAGCACATCGAGCGCGCCGCGGCCCCGCGCGACCGAGCGCTTGCGACGTTCCATGGGGTCCTCGACGCCCTGCAGCGCAAGCAGCGCATCGATATTGCCGGCAGCCTTCGGCGCAGCGCCGGAACGAACCTCGCCCGCCTCCGTCGAGGGTTCCGGCAGCGCGAAGCTGCTCGAGCTGTTCCGCCGCGTGCTGCTCGTGGGCGTTCCAAGCGTGGTGCCGTTCGGTCCTGAGATGCGCATCGTCGATGATCCCGCGGGCGTGCTGGGCGGAACTTTCGCCCCCTTATCGTTAATGGACCGTAAACGACCCGGCAAAATCTGCCGCCGGCCGGCAGTTTCGACTCCGCCGGAAAACGGAGCGCGAATGGCGATCACGCAATTTCACTAAAGATATCAGTTATTTGATGCATCACCCCGCCATGGCACAGCCCTCGCATAGTAAGGCGCGGATCGCCGCTACGGGAGTGGCGTGCCGGTCCGATGGAAGACCTCGAGGGGAGCACAGGGATGCCCGGCATCCGTTCGGCACATTTTTTCGCAGCCGCCTGCGCCGCGTGGCTCGCGCTCGCGCTGACCGCTTTGCCGGCGGGAGCGACGTCGCGGATCAAGGACCTCGCCAACATCGAAGGCGTGCGGCAGAACCAGTTGATCGGCTACGGCCTCGTGGTCGGCCTCAACGGCACCGGCGATACGCTCAACAACATCCCCTTCACCAAGCAATCGCTGCAGGCGATGCTGGAACGGATGGGCGTCAACATCCGCGGCGCCACCATCCGCACCGGCAACGTCGCCGCCGTAATGGTCACCGGCAATCTGCCGGCCTTCGGCACGCAGGGCACGCGGATGGACGTCACGGTCTCCGCGCTCGGCGACGCCAAGGACCTGCGTGGCGGCACCCTGCTCGTCACCCCCCTGCTCGGCGCCGACGGCAATGTCTATGCGGTCGCGCAGGGCACGCTCGCGATCTCCGGCTTCCAGGCCGAAGGCGAAGCCGCCAAGGTCGTGCGCGGCGTCCCAACCGTCGGCCGTATCGCCAACGGCGCGATCATCGAGCGCGAGATCGAATTCACGCTCAACCGCCTGCCCAATGTCCGCCTCGCGCTGCGCAATGCCGACTTCACCACCGCCAAGCGCATTGCGGCGGCGGTGAATGATTTCCTCGGGGTCAAGACCGCCGAGCCGATCGATCCCTCAACCGTGCAGCTCAACATCCCGGCAGAGTTCAAGGGCAACGTCGTCGCCTTCCTGACCGAGATCGAGCAGTTGCAGGTCGATCCGGATCTTGCGGCGAAGATCGTGATCGATGAGCGCTCCGGCATCATCGTGATGGGCCGCGACGTTCGCGTCGCCACCGTGGCGGTCGCGCAAGGCAATCTCACGGTGTCGATCTCCGAGAGCCCGCAAGTGAGCCAGCCCAATCCGCTGTCGCGGGGACGCACGGTGGTGACGCCGCGCTCGAATGTACAGGTTACCGAAGACGGCAAGAAATTCGCCGTGGTGAAAGACGGCGTCTCGCTGCAGCAACTCGTCGATGGACTGAACGGGCTCGGGATCGGCCCGCGCGATCTCATCAGCATCCTGCAGGCGATCAAGGCGGCCGGTGCGATCCAGGCCGACATCGAGGTGATGTGATGCAGAGCGGATTTGCCGACGTCCTCACCAATCCCTACCGCACGCCGCGCGGCAATAGCCGCAAGGACCCGCAACTCGCGGAAGCGCTGACCAAGGTCTCACCGGAAATGCAGGCCAAGGCCCGCGCGAAGGCGCAGGATTTCGAGGCGCTGTTTCTCAATTCGATGTTTTCGCAGATGACCAGCGGCATCAAGGGCGAAGGCCCGTTTGGCGATACGCCCGGCACCGGCGTGTGGCGCTCGATGCTGACGGAAGAATATTCGAAATCGTTCGCGAAATCCGGCGGCGTCGGCATTTCCAACGAAGTGTTCCGCACGCTGATCCTGCAGCAGGCAGGCGGCGCCAGCCAAGCTTAAGGAGATCAGGACAAGATGAACCAGCGTCTTCAATCGCGGCCGGCGCCGGCGCAAGCCGCGAAGTCTGCAGCGTCGACACCTGCCGAAATCCGCAAGCTCGCGGAAGAGCTGATGGATGTGATGAGCGCGCTGCTCGGCATCACCGAGCGCGAGACGGAGCTGGTACGCGCTGGCAAGGTACGCGAGGCGATGCTACTCGAAGCGCAGAAATCGGAATTGTCGCGCCGCTACATGGTCGCGGTCGAGAGCGTGAAGGCTGCGCAGAAGCAGCTAGCACAGGCGGCGCCCGATCTCTTGAACACGCTGCGCCGCCATCACGATACCTTCCGCGCGATGCTTCAGGTGAATCTGACTGTTCTCGCCACCGCCCATGCGGTGTCGGAGGGTATCGTGCGCGGCGTTAACAGCGAGATCCAGCGCCGCAACGTGCCGAATACCTACACCGCCGCCGGCCGGCGCGCCGCGCCTGGTCCGCGCCACATGACGCCGCTCGCGGTCAGCCGGTCGCTGTAATTCGCTAAAATTGTCGCGCTGATGTAAGCGCGGCATTCAGCGCGTTCCCTAACAACCTATTGAGAGGTGTGGCCTATAGTTGCGGTTTATGGAGGGTTGGGATTTGACTCGAAGCATTAGCTAGTGCGCAGGCACTAGGAGGCGTGATGAGTACAGATTTCAGCATCAAGCCGGTCGGGGTACCGGTTGCGGCTCCGATCACCGCTCCCGTTAGCGAAGCGGCGCGGAATGCCGTCCCAACCGAACTGCCGCCGAGCCGGAGCGTCACCGCGACGGATGCAGGCGCGCGCGCCAGCATCAATTCCAACGTCGTCAACGCGTCCGTTTCCAACCAAGTCATTATCGATCGCGACGCCGCTTCCGTCGTCTTTCAGGTCGTCGACAACCGCACGAGCCAGGTTGTGAGGCAGTTTCCCGAAGAGGCGGTGCTGCGCCGCCGCGCCTATTTCCGCACGCTCGACCTGACCAAGGAAGCGCCGACGCGTCTCGGCGCCACCGACCGCAGGGCCTGACGCTTCAGAGCGTTTTCGAGCGAAGTGGATACCGGTTCGCGTGAAGAAAACGCGTCAAACAAAAGATCTAAAGCTTCGGTTCTCGAAACGAAGCTTTAGCCCTGGCGCTTCGCGTAGGCCTGGTCGAGATACGTTCCCCCGGTCGCAGGATCGTTGACGACATTCTTGATCAGCGCCGTGCCGATCGCGGTCAGCGTAAACTTGGTATCGCCGATCCGGAACGACTGATCCTTGATCAGGACATCCTGGTACTTGCTGGTGCCCTCGCTCTCGTAGTGCACCTTGGCGCGGAAGCCCGTGACGTTCGAGACCTGGATCTTGAACGACTTGTTGTTGGCGTATTTGCCGGTCCAACTGCCCTCGTAGAGCTGAGGATCAACAGCTACATAGGGCGTCTTGGAGGGAACGTTCAGCCCGACGGCCTTGTAGTTGGCCGCCAGGATGCCCATCATGTCGGCCATTGCAGCCGCCCCACTCTGCCTAGGCGCGGCCGGCGAGGCCGGCGGCGAGGTTGCAGTTGATGTCGATCAGCGACTTCAGCTTCGCCGGATCCGGATTGATCTGCATCTCGACGGTCTGCTTCATCACGAATACGCCGATATTGGTGATGTTCTGGCGTACTTCGAGCGGCTGCGGATTGTCATTGGCCTGCGCAGCGCTCATGAAGATCGACCACAGGCGGCGATTGAACAGCAGCGCGTTCTGCATCGCCTTGTCGGGCCCATTCCAGTTCGTCTGAACTTCCTGAAGCTGTCGTGCAGCCTTTAGCAGCGCCTGCGCTTCGATTTCACGGGGGGACGCCGTCGTAGTCGACGTGCGTGCGTAGGCCTGAGCTGCGTTTGACATTCACGAACCTCGGTGGGAGCGGTTTGACCGCGGGGTCTCAAAAAGTGCCCAACTTTCATACAGACGGTGCCTTTAAATATGGTTAGCAAGGGTTACCAAATGTGTCCGTTTTCCGGCAGAAGCCGCCACGCCACGCCTTAACCAAAACGAAGACGGCGGGGTTTCCCCCGCCGTCTCGTGTCGTTCTTGCTTTGGTGACGCTGCGCTTAGCGCAGCAACTGCAGCACGCTCTGCTGGCTCTGGTTGGCGAGCGCGAGCGCGGACACCGCGATCGACTGGCGGGTCGACAGCGCCTGGCTGTTGGCCGCTTCCTCGTTGGTGTCGGCCAGCGTCAGGTTGGAGGAGCCGGTCTGCAGCACGTTGATCAGGTTCTTCGAGAAGTCCTGACGGATCTGCACGATCGACAGGTTCGAACCGAAGGCCGACGCCTGGGCGCGCAGCGTGCTGCTGGCGTTGTTGAGCCCGCTCACCACCTTCTGCACGGAGTCGTTGTCCTTGAAGTCGCCGGCCGACAGCGCCGCAAGGCCAAGGCCCGCGGAGTTGAAGTTGACGCCGGAGATCCCCAGCGTCGACTTGCCGGTTTCGTTGAAAGTCAGCCGCAACGTGTCGCCGGTGAGCAGGTTGACGCCGTTGAAGGAAGCATCCTGCGCCGTGGTCGTGATCTGGTTCAGGATGTTGTTGTACTGGGTGACCAGCGCGTCACGAGCGGCGCTGGCGTTCGGATCGACCACCGGATCGCTCGGGGTCTTGCCGAAGAACAACTGGCCCGAAAGAGCCGCAGTGCCGCTGATCAAGCCGATCGTGGCGGAGGCTGCGTCGTTCGAGGTGGTGATCGTCAGCGTGCCGTCCTGCGCCAGTGTGGCCTGTAGATTGTTCGACGACAGCGCCGCGTTGAGGTCGTTCAGCGAGTTGACGTGGCCCGGGCCGGTACCGCCGAAGGTGATGCTGGTTGCGACGCCGCCGCCGGTGGAGGCGATCGACAGCGTCTGGCCGTTGAGCGGAGACGGACCGGTGCCGCGGGCCTGGCTGACGCCGGTGCCGAGGCCGAGCGCTGCGAGCGCATCGGCGTTCGAACTCGTGATCGTCAGGTCGCTGCTAGCGCCGGTATGGAGCACGATGTGACCGCCGGTGACGGTCGACGGCGTGGAGCCGGTGCCGGTGTTGCCTGACAACGTATCGATCTTGCTCAACAGGGTGGTGATGTTGTCGGTGATGTTGATGTGGTTATCGTCGGCTGCACCCGTGGTCACGAAGCTCAGGAGCTTACCGTTGACTGTGATGGTGTCACCCGCGGAGAAGGCCGACTTCAACGCATCGCTGGTCGCAGTCGAAGCACCGGAAAGCAGAGTAGCGCCGGTGATCTCAGGTGTGGCAATGGGCGCGCGGGTCACGCTCGTGACACCGCTCAGGCCAAGCTTGCTCAACGTACCGGCAAGCGAGCCCGACAGGCTGAGGTCGTTGGTGGTGCCGGTATCGATATTGATCTGGCCAGTGCCATCGACCGTGGCGGTAACGCCGGGCGCGGCCTGATTGATCGCACTCAGGATGCTTCCGATCGTCCCGTCGGCGAGGCCGATCGAGTAGTTGTTGGCCGCCATCGAACCGGTAACGCCGGTGCCGGCATGGAACTGGATCGTCTTGCCGTTGATCTGCAGGTAGTCCGACGTGGTGAGAGCAGAGCTCAACGCGTCGGAGCCCGGAGTCGCCGGCACGCCAATCAGCGTCGTTGCGGTGGCCGTTGCCGCAACGATCGAGCCGCCGCCGCGGTTGGTGGTGGAGATGCCGAGCGCGGTCGCCGCAGCTCCACCGGTGATGGTGACATCGTTCGTCGTGCCGGTTGCAATCAGGATGTGGCCAGTCCCGTCAACGGTGGCGGTCACGCCGGCGCCCGCCGCGGTCCCGATCGCGGTAAGGATGTCACCGAACGTCGAGGTGGTGCCGGTGTTGAGGCCGATCGTGGTGTTGTTGCCGGTCGTCGTGGTCGCCGTCGCCGTCGCGCTAAAGGTGATGGTGTTGTTGTTGATGGTCAGCGTCTGGCCGGAGAGCGAGGCCAGAACGGCGGAATCAAGGTGGTTAGCGCCGCCAGAGTTGAGCGAGGTGAGGTTATTGACTGCCACCGCTGGCGGTCCTGCGTTGTCCTGCAGCGCAACCGTGCCGGTGGAGGTGTTGCTGGTGTAGGCGTTCTGGTGAGACGCGCCGATCGCGGTGCCGTGGGCGGTCGAAGCGGTATAGGTGACCGTCTGGTTGTTGACCTGGTTGGTGCCGGTGAACGCCGCGTCGATAGACGCGCCGGTGCCGAGCAGGTTCGAGGCCGTGGCGCCGTTGATCTTGACGCTTACGCTCGACTTGGCGGAATAGCCGACGGTCGACTGCAGGGCCTGGGTCGCGACCGACTTGGCGCCGTCGACCAGCTTCTGCAGCGAGGTGATGCCGGTGTTGGCCGCCTGCAGCACCTGCACGCCGTTGCCGATGCCATCGAGCAGGTTGTTGATGTCGCTGGCGCGATTGTCGAGCGCGGCGGCGGTGAAGAAGTTGGTGGGGTTATCGAGGGCCGAGTTGACCTTCTTGCCGGTCGAAAGACGGCTCTGTGTGGTGGCGAGCAGATCGGCAGTCGACTGCAGCGAGAGGAGGTTCTGGCGTACCGATGCCGAAAGAACAATGCCGGACATTTTTCATACCTTTCTGGTGTGAAACAGGAACACGTCGCTTCCAATCTTTTTTGATCGGACGACGGCTCACCTTGGAACCAAGCCTCCTAAGAAAAAATGAATCTTCCTGGTCGCATTTCTGGCCAGCAAACAGCGCGAAAATGCTACGCAGCGGCATAGTTATTCCGGAATACTACTGAATTTGCTGCGCCTTCGGACCGAAGGGCGAACACAGCAGGAATGGCGTTTACCAACTGTTAACCATGATCGGAAAGGATTGCGGCGCGATCGGCCGCCATCGGTCTTAACGGCGGACGCGCGCCAGACATGATTCGATTTCGTCGCAACGACGCATCGCGCGGGAATGGCGGCAGAGGAGAACGGGAATGGCATTGAAGGTCGAGCTGAAGCCGAACGAGCGGATCATCATCGGCTCCTGCGTGGTCACCAACACCGATCAGCGGGCTCGCCTCCTGATCGACGGCGACAGGATTCCGATCCTGCGCGAGAAGGACATTCTGACGCCGGAGACAGCCGACACGCCGGCCAAGCTGGTCTATCTCGCGGTGCAGCTCATGTATCTCTCGCCCGACCCGATGGCGCACCATCCGACCTATTTCAGCCTGGTGCGCGACATCATCACGGCGATGCCAAGCGGCTGGCCATTCATCGAAAACATCAACAACCACATCCTCAACGGTGACCTCTATCACGCGCTGAAGGAGTCGAAGAAGCTGATCGCACACGAAGAGGCCCTGCTGCAAAGCGCAAGGAAGCTCGACGCCCCCGCGCAGGAGGACGAGCGCAAGTCGGCGTGAGACGATCACACGATCGAGGAAAAAAGGCCTCCGAAAGGGAGGCCTTTTTTGTGTTCATTGCATCTGGCGTGATGAAGATAGATTCAGGTGGCCGAGGCGGTCGCCGGATGGAAGACCAGCGCAAAGCCATCCATGCAGTAGCGCAGACCCGTCGGCTTCGGACCGTCGTCGAAGACGTGGCCGAGATGGCCGCCGCAGCGCCGGCAATGCACCTCCGTACGCGCCATGCCGAAGGTGCGATCTTCCGTCGTGCCGACGGCGTTTTCGAGCGGCCGATAGAAACTCGGCCAGCCGGTCCCGCTTTCGAACTTGGTGTCGGAGGAGAATAGCGGCAGGTCGCAGCCTGCGCAGGCGAAGATGCCCTTGCGGTGCTCCTTCAACAGCGGGCTGGACCAGGGCCGCTCCGTGCCCTGCTTGCGCAGGATCTCATATTGCTGCGGCGTGAGCTGCGCGCGCCACTCGGCGTCGGTCTTCTCGATCTCGAATTTCTCGGCGGCCTGCGCCGGTGAACCACGCAGCCAGCGGAAAGCGGCGAGGCTGAACAGGCCGGCAACGGAAGCAAGCAGGAAACGGCGGTCAATCATGATGGTCTCCGTGGAGGCGGATGACGATTGTTCGCTGTCAGATACGGCACACCCGATTGCGACGTTACACCGGTCAGTCCCTGATCTCCTCACTTTTCTGCGAGCTTGAGCCATACGGCTCCTGCGGCACAGACGGTTGCGGGTGCGCAGTCCGCTGGCCACCAGGCGCCGGGCGGCGGCGCGGCGGCCGCGGCAGGGTGCCGTACTGGCGATTGGCCTCGGCGAGCCGTGCGTTGCGGACGCGCTCCTTGGCGCGCACGCCCTCCCGATAGCGCGCCAGTGCGTTGGCGGCGGCGGAGGCGCCCCGCCCCCAAAGGCTGATCAGATGCGCCGCGATGCGGCCGGTCGTCCCGCCCGCCCAGACCAGTTCGAACGGCGAGAACAGCCGCCAGCGTTCGTCGCCCCACAGGATGCTGCGTGCGATCAACAGCCCGGCCATTGCCGAGGTGTTCATGCCCTGCCGGCCAAAGCCACTTGCGACCCAGAGGCCTTTGCGCAGCTCGCCGATCTGCGGCATGCCATGCACGGTCACGCCAACGGCGCCGCCAAAGACATCGTCGATCGCGACCTTGCCGAGTTGCGGAAAGATGGTCGCGATGCGGCGCTGGATGGCGGGCGCGAAACGCTGCGGCTTCGCGTTCCATGTCGTCTCCGGGCTCGCCCACATCAGCCGGTCGCCATCGACGATTCGGAAATGATCGATGCCGTCGCTGTCGTTGACCGAGCCGTGAAAGGCGAGCGCCTCCGCGAGCCGTTCGCCAAGCGGCTCGCTCACCGCCGCATAGCGCCAGACAGGCAGCAGCGTGTCCGACAGGCGCTGGAGCGGCGCGCCGAGATGAACATTGCCGGCGAGCACAATATGGTTCGCGCGCAAGCGCGCCGAAGGCGTAACGATGCGCTTGCGGATGCCGGAGAAGTCGATGCTGACCACCGGCGTGTCCTCGAAAATGCGCGCCCCTGCCCGCTGCGCAAGCGCCGCCAAGCCATGCACATATTTGCGGCCGTCAACCTGAAACGCTTTGGGGTAGTAGATGCCATGGAAATAGCGCTTCGTCCTGATGGTGCTGCGCACACGGTCGACCTGCCAGCCCTCGACCTCGGTCTCGAAATCCTCAGCCAGCGTCTGCAGCCGGCTGATCAGGGTCTCGCCGACATCGACGGTGGAAACCTGCAGCGCACCCTCGCTGAACGCGATGCCCGGGATCAGTTCCTCGGTCGCGGTCGCGCGAACGTAATCGGCGCCGGCCTTCGACAGCGCCCAGAGTTCGCGGGCGTCTTCCAGGCCGACGCGTTCGATCAGCTCGGACAGCGGAAGATTGAATCCCGGCATCACCGTGCCGAACTGGTTACCGGAGGCGTTCCAGCCGACCTGGCGGCCTTCGAGCACCGCAACGCTGGCGCCAAGCCGCGCCGCTTCCCGCGCCACGGTCAGTCCGGCAAGCCCAGCCCCGACCACGCAGATATCGACGTCCAGCTCGACCGAAAGGCGCGAGGGGAACGGCATCGCAGCATCGCGATCGTCGGTCGCACTTGTGGAAGTCTCGCTCATGTCGTTTTCTTACGGACCGCGACACGGCTTGTCACCTTGTCGCGGGCATGAGCATGTAAGATTAATCCAGAACACGCCGAATTGAGATTGCGCCATGCGCCGTTTGATGCTGTTGCGTCACGCCAAGACCGAAACCGAATCGCCCACGGGCCAGGATCACGACCGGCGGCTCGACGAGCGCGGCCACCGTGATGCCGCGGAGATCGGCGCCTGGATCGGCCGGCATCCGCCATTTCCTGACCGCGTGCTGGTCTCGCCCGCGGTCCGGGCACATCAGACCTGGGAAGTCGCCTGGCAAGCGATGAAAGGGCTCGTATCGCCGCCAGACGTCGAGTTCCTACCGGAACTCTACGGCGCCGATCCGACCGACCTGCTGCACACGATTCGGATGGCTTCGGTCAGCGACCCCAAGCGGCTGATGCTGGTCGGCCACAATCCCGGCATGCATGAGCTTGCCCTCACCCTCATCGGCAGCGGCGACGCATCTGCGAAGAAAGCGCTCGATCACAACCTGCCAACCTCCGGTCTTGCGATCTTCGACTTCCCGACGCACGACTGGACCGACGTGGCGTTCCGTCGCGGCAAGCTCGTACAGTTTGTCAGCCCGAAACTATTGAAGCAGACTTCGGACGACTAGAGGCAGGCGCGGGAATCGCCGCTTGCCGTGTCAATGTTGAGCGGACAGGAGGCGTGGATGTTCAAGTCCATTCTGGTGCCGATCGATTTGGCCGACACCGATCTGGCGAAGCCCGCGATCGCGACAGCGGCAACGCTCGCGGAAAACTGGAGGGGTACGGTACGCCTGCTCAACGTGCTGCCGATGACACCGGTGATGCTGGCCGAATATGTGCCGGCCGATTTCGATACCCAACAGCGGCAGACCTCCGAGGAAGCGCTGGCGATCGTGGCCCGGGAAAGCGGCATCGAGCCATCGCGCATTTCCAGCGTGGTGCGACAGGGCGGCATCTATCACGAGATCCTAGAGGAAGCGGCGGCAATGCACGCCGACCTTATCGTGATGACCTCGCACCGCCCAGCGATGCGCACCTATTTTCTCGGCTCCAATGCCGGCCATGTGGTGCGCTACGCAAAATGCTCGGTGCTGGTGGTGCGGCACTAAAATGCTTTCGAGCCGAGCTTTCCCATCGCGGGATTGAGCGCGCCGCCAACGGCGGCCTCGATCTGGCAGCGTGAGATGCCGATGTCGCGCAGCGCGCGGTCATCCAGTCCGCGAAGTGTTTTGATGGCGGCGCGGCGCTCCAGATAGGCGAGCAGCGCGTGCGCGCCCGCTTCGATCCGGCGAACCAGCCCGCCTGAAGCGCCCGGCTGCGCGGGCCGGCCTGCGGCTGAGGATAGCGTCGACATCGTCTTCTCTCCGGCTTTCTCCCGCGCGGCAAAGCGATGCCGTCGGCGCAAATGCTGTCGCAGCGCCGTATTGACCTCGGATTGCTTGCGCATCCTCAGTACAATCGTAGGATTGATGCCCCCTAGATGATCCGGTAATTATCTCGGTTCAAGCGAAACATTGTCCTCGGTGCAATAATGTCGAAGTTCGAATATTTGCGGCTTGCCGACGCCATCGCCGCCGAGATCGCCGGCGGCGCGCTGAAACCTGGCGACCGCCTGCCGCCACAACGCAGTTTCGCCTATGAGCGCAAGATCGCGGTGTCGACCGCGAGCCGGGTCTACACCGAGCTGTTGCGGCGCGGTCTCGTCGTCGGCGAAGTCGGCCGCGGCACCTTCATTTCCGGCGACGCGCGAGGCAGCATCGCGCCGTCGCCCGAGGCGCATGGCGCGCGCATCGACATGGAATTCAACTATCCGCTGCTGCCGCAACAGGCAGCGATGATCGCGAAAAGCCTGCAAGGGCTGGAGCGGACAGAGGCGCTCGAGGCCGCATTGCGGCCGTCGACCAGCACGGGCACGCAAGCCGTGCGACAGGTCTCGGCGGCGTTCCTTGCCCGCAAGAACTGGTCTCCCGGCGCCGAGCAGATCGTCTTTACCGCCAACGGCAGGCAGTGCATCGCGGCCGCGCTCGCCGCGCTGGTGCCGCCGGGCGGGCGCTGCGGCGTCGAGGCGCTGACCTATCCCTTCATCAAGGGCATCGCGGCGCGGCTTGGCGTGACGCTGGTGCCGCTTGCGATGGACGAGCATGGCGTGCGGCCCGATGCGGTGCAGAAAGCGCACCGCGAGGCGCATCTTTCGTCGCTCTATCTGCAGCCGACCATTCAAAACCCGCTGGGCATCACGATGCCGGCCGCGCGGCGCACCGATCTGCTGCGCGTGGTCGAGAAGCTCGACCTCACCATCATCGAGGACACGGTCTACGGATTTCTCGACGATGAGCCGCCGCTCGCTGCGCTGTCTCCCGACCGCTGCATCGTGCTCGACAGCCTCTCGAAGAAAGTCGCACCCGGGCTTGCGCTCGGCTTCATCGTGTCTCCGCTACGGCTGCGCGAGATCATCATGGCATCCGTCCGCTCCGGCGGATGGACGGCGTCAGGCTATGCGTTTGCTGCCGGGCAGCGGCTGATGGGTGACGGCACCGTGTCCGAGCTCACGCGGCTGAAGCGGATCGACGCGGCGCGCCGCCAGCAGATGGCCGCAAAATTGCTCGCCGGGTTCGAAATCCAGGCCAATACCAAGGCCTATCATCTCTGGCTGACATTGCCGCCGCATTGGCGCTCGCAGACTTTCGTAGCCGCAGCCGCCCGTCGCGACATCGCGTTGACGCCGTCCACGACCTTCGCGGTCGCCCCGGGACATGCACCCAATGCGGTCCGCCTGGCGCTGGGCGCGCCGACGCTGGAGCAGCTCGAAACCGGACTCCGGGCGCTATCGGGCATCTTGATTGCGAAGGAAGAAGATTTTGACGCGACCGAGTGAAGCGAGCTACGGCAGCAATTTATCCGGCAGATGATCGAAGCTGTAGCTGCGCGGCCGGTTGCGGCCGACGAAGCCGCCGATCTGCCAGGCGAACAGGACGGCGAAGCCGATCAGAAACAGCACGGCGACGAATTCGCCGGTGAACAACGCGCGCAGCAAAAGCCCGATCATCGCGACCGCCAGCACCGCCAACACCGCGAGCGCGGCCGCATAGGTCGCACGCCCGAGCCCGCCTGTCAGCACCGCCTTGCTGCCGGCCGCCTTCATCCGTCGGTGCAATTCCTCGATGAAGGCACGGTAGCCGTGGTCCTGCGGCGCCATCAGTGTCGCGGTCTGCCAGGTGGTCGAGAGGATGGCGAGACGTCCGCCATTGGTATTCGCAATATCGGCACGGAAACGGCGCGACTGCATCGACACCGGACGGTATGAGAGGCGGACCGCCGAGATATCGCGATAAGGCCAGACGCCGGAACGGCCGGCGATCCGCCACGACAATCCGGCATCGGTCAATTCGAATTGATGCGCCGATCCGATCAATGATGCCTTGTAGGCATAGCGCGTCGGTGTGCCCTCGCCTGGCTCCGCGCTATTGTTGGCTGATGATTTCGGCAAATTCCACAACCCGGACCAATCGACTGACCGCGCCGCTTGCGCGGCGCGCCGGCTTCATCCTACAAGCAGACCATGGACGAGACGACCTCTTTTCCACGCCACCTGATTCTCGGCGGCGCCATGCTTTCCGGCGTGCTGCTGGCGCTCGCCGTGCACATGCTGGGCATGCGCTACGGCCTTGATCTTGGCGGGCTGTGGCGCTCCGACACGCACGAGACCATGCCGGCGGGCGCGGCGATCGCCTGGTGGCTGATCGCGACGGTGGCGTTCTGTGGCGGCTACTTCACCGCAAACCTGATGCACAGCGCCGTCGCCGGCGAGATCCCGCCGCGGATGCGGCAGTTCCTGATCGCCGTCGGCGTCCTCATTCTCGCCGGCGCCGGCCAGGTGGCGTCGGCACCGAGTTCAATCTCGACCATCTCGATCGTGGAGGCCGGCCTCGCCGCGCTATGCCTCGGCGGTGCGATGGCGTTTTGCGGCGCGCATTTTGCGCTGCGCAGGAGTTAAGCGCTCAGGCGCTGCGGCGACCTTTCCGCCAGGATTTTCATCACCTCGGCGACGGGACGCGGCGCGCTGAACAGATAGCCCTGCGCCTGCGTGCATCCCTCGCGACGCAGCAGTTCGAACTGCGCATCGGTCTCAACACCCTCCGCCGTGGTGACGATGCCGAGACTCTTGCCGAGCCCGGTCACGGCGCGGACGATCGCCATGGAATCTTCCCGCGTCGCGAGGTCGCTGACGAACGAGCGATCGATCTTGATCTTGTCGAACGGGAAACTGCGAAGATAGCTCAGCGACGAATAGCCGGTGCCGAAATCGTCCAGCGAGATGCGGATGCCAAGCGCGCGCAGTTCGTGCAGCACAGCGAGCGTCGCCTCGCTGTTCTGTAGCAGCACCGTCTCCGTGATCTCGAGCTCGAGCCGATGCGCAGCAAGGCGGGTGTCCTCAAGCGCCGCCTTCACAGATGACACCAGGTTCGGGTTTTTGAACTGGATCGGCGACAGATTGACCGCGACCGCGACGTCCTGCGGCCAGGCAGCCGCATCCGCGCAGGCCTGGCGCAGCACGAATTCCCCGATCGGAACGATCAGTCCGGTTTCTTCCGCAAGCCCGATGAAATTGCCCGGCGGGATCAGCCCGCGCAGCGAATGTTTCCAGCGCAGCAAGGCCTCGCAGGCGACGATCCGGTCGTGGGCGACGTCGCGGATCGGCTGATAGTGAACTTCGAATTCATCACGCTGCAGCGCCTTGCGCAGGTCGAGCTCGAGCATGCGCCGCGCTTGCGCGCGTGCATCCATCCCGGTCTCGAAGAAGCGATAGGTGGCGCGGCCGTCCGCCTTGGCACGGTAGAGCGCGAGATCGGCCTTCTTCAACAATTCGTCCGGATTTTTGCCGTCCTCGGGCGCCAACGAGATGCCGATGCTGACGCCGATCACGAGCTGATGGCCGCCGATGTCGTAAGGAGCCGCGATTTTCTCGACGATGAGGCTCGCGAGCGCGGCCACCACCGATGGGTCGCAATCCCCGCAGAACTGCACGATCGCGAATTCGTCGCCGCCGAGCCTGGCCACGGTATCGTTCTCGGTGACGCATTCGCCGAGCCGCTGCGCGACCGCCTTGAGCAGCGCGTCTCCGACGGGATGGCCGAGCGAATCGTTGATGATCTTGAAATGATCGAGATCGAGGCAGAGCACCGCGAGCTGGTCGCTGCGCCGGGCGAGCCGCAATCCCTTTTCGAGCTGTTCGCGGAACAGCGTCCGGTTGGGCAGATTGGTCAGCGCATCATGGCGCGCCATGTGCGAAATCCGCTCCTGCGCCTGCTGCCACTCGGTGATATCCTCAAAGGTCGCGACCCAGCCGCCGCCTTTCATCGGCTGATCGACAACGCGGATCGAGCGGCCGCCCCTGGTCACCACCTTGGTCACGGTGTGGCCGGCGCTGGCTTCCGCCATCACATCGGCGACGAACTGATCGGGATCGCCGTCCCATTCGCCGTTCAGCTTCTGGTCCTGCAGGACGTCGCGCAGCAGGCGGCCCCGCAGCGGAATGCTGGACCGGCCCATCATCGCGCCGTAACGGTCGTTGGCCAGGAGGATGCGGCCATTCGCATCGAACATGCACAAGCCCTGCGACATGTTGCCGAGCGCGGTGTCGAGCAGAACCTTCTGCTGGCGCATTTCGCCCTTGGCACGACGGTCGAGCATGGCCGCAACCAGCGTGATCCCGAGAAACGCGAAGGTCACGATCGCCGTCAGGGAGGAAAGCGCGACCGGCGAAATCGACATCTGGTCAACGGCGACGCTGGGATCGGGAATGACGGTCATTGCGCCCATTCCAGTGAAATGGAGCGAGAGGACGGCCAGCGTCAGCAGTGCGGTCGCGCCGATGCCGTGGTTGCGATCATCGCTGCGCGTCGCAACCACGAGCGCCAGCCCCGCGAACAGGCTGCCGATCAGCACCGAACCGAGCACGATGCCGGGCGACCATTCGACGCGCGCCGGAAATGCAACGGCCATCATGCCAACGTAGTGCAGGGCGGCAATGCCAAGGCCAACGATCGCGCCGCCAGCTGCTGCCGTCGAGACGCGGTTGTTCAGCAATGCAATCGTCAAGCCTACCGTCGCGATCGACACCCCAAGGGCCAGTGACAGCAGGGTGAGCGGAATGTCGTATCCGACGCCCATGCCGGGCTGATAGGCCAGCATCGCAATGAAATGCGTCGCCCAGATCCCGCAGCCGCCGGCCACCGCATCCAGCCCGATCCAGACCACCCGCGGAAGCCCTTGCGACGCCCTGGCCCGGTGAAACAGGCTGATCGCGACCGCGCCGGCGAGCCAGCAGGTCGTCAGGGCAAGGATGACGAACCGCCAATCGTGCTGCGTCGTCAGGCAAATCAGGACTTGGTACATTGCAGTTCCCCTATCGCGCCGTACCAGCCCTCCAGTTGGTGGATTTGGGGTAACCGCAGCGGAACTCGTTCCGCTGATGGTGAACGAAGTTTTGAGCCGGCGACAAAAATCGGCTCAATCCGCAACCGGCGCGCGTGATGATGCAGGTCACGTCGTCGCCCGGTCCCGCCACATGGCGCCGAGCATGATCGCGGCAGCGGCCGCAAGCAGCAGGCCGGCCGAGATCAGCAGCGAGGCGTGCAGGCCGGCGATGAACGCTGTGGACCGGCCGACCAGCGAGCCGAACAGCGCGACACCGAGCACGCTGCCGGTCTGCCGGGTCGCATTGAGCACGCCGGCTGCAATTCCCGAGCGCGACTTCTCGACGCTGCCAAGCAGCGTCGACGTCAGCGGCGGGACCAAAAGACCGAGCCCGCTGCTCATCGCGATCAATTGCGCACAGATCGCCCAATAGGCAGTGTCAGGCCCCAAGCCGAGCAAGGCCAAACATCCCGCGGCCGACAGCAGCGCACCGCCGCCGATGGTCGCGGGCGCGCCGATGCGCTCGCTGATGCGCGGCGCGATCAGATTGACGGGCAGCACCGCGCCCATCATCGGCACGAAGGCCAGCCCGGTCTGAAATGCCGACAGGCCGTTGATCTCCTGGAAATACAGGCTCAGCACGAAGATCAGCCCGTACAGGGCCACGTTGACGAGGAGACCGACGAGCGACGTCGCCGCGAACATTCGCTGTCTGAAGAGCGACAGCGGCAGCATCGGTTGCGACGCATGGGCTTCGCGCCAGACGAACAGCGCGCTCAGCACCGCGGACGCAGCAAAGCCTGTGAGCACGAACGGATCCTGCCAGCCGCGCGCGCCGCCCTCGATGAGGGCGCCGGCGAGCGCGCCAAGCGCCGTGATCGCCGCGATTTGACCAGGCAAATCGATCTCGCGCGAAAGCGAGCGCGTGGTCTCATCGGCATAGCGGAAGGCCAGCCAGAGGCCGGCAAGGCCGATCGGCAGGTTGACCAGGAAGATCGCGCGCCAGCCGATGAGCGCAATCAGTGCGCCGCCGAGGAAGGGCCCTGCCGTCAGCGCCACGCTGGCGCCGGCCGCCCAGACCGCGACGGCGCGGCCGCGCGCCTTCTCATCCGGATAGGCATGGTTGAGCAGCGCCAGTGAATTCGGCACCAGGATCGCGGCCGCCAGTCCCTGGATGCAGCGGGCCGCGATCAGCACCGGTGCGTCCGGCGCCAACGCACAGGCAAGCGAGGCGGCGGTGAACAGCGCGAAGCCGGCCATGAAGACCCGTTTGGCGCCGATGCGATCGCCGAGCGCACCGGCCGTCAGAATGAAGGCGGCAAAGACGATGGTGTAGGCGCTCACCACCCATTGCAGCTCGGACACGCCACCGCCAAGCGCACCGCCGATCGCATGCAGCGCAGTGTTGACGATGGTGACGTCGAGCTGCACCACCCCGTAGCCAAGGCTCATCGCCGCAAGCGTCAGCGAGGCGGCGAGCCTCGAGGGCACGGGTTTTTCGGCCGGACGGGACGGCACATCAGCATATTGTCGGATCTTGAGCGGCAGGTCTTGCATGGATCACCTCGGCGGAGAGCCAACACCAGACATAGCCCGTCGTTTCGCGAATACAGTTCGGTACCGATCGAAGAGTGACAGCGGACAGCAGCGACCGGTACAAAAAGCCGCACCGGATTATTCCGGCGCGGCTTTTTGCCTCAATCTCCGAAATGCCGGGGGCGATCCGGACCCACCGGAACCGGATTTCGCCCGGTGAGCCAGACGTTAGCCCGAAAATCACACACTCTGATGAGCTGCAGCCCAGTCAAACGTGGCCGGATCGTGATCTAGCTCGCCGCCCTGAGATTGACCTTGCCTTCGGCGATCGAGGTCAGCTTCTTGTCGGTGGTTTTTTCCTCATCCAGCGTCTTCTGCAGGATGGAAGCGCAGTCGTTGCGGCCGAGCTGCCGTGCCCAGGCGATCAGACTGCCGTAGCGGGCGATCTCATAATGCTCGGCGGCCTGTGCGGCGTTGATCAGCGCGGCGTCGAGCACGTTCTTGTCATCCACCTCGCCGGCCACGTCCTCGGCTTCCTCGATGATGCCGTCGATCGCCGGGCAATCGACCGCCTTCACTTGGGCGCCATGCATCTGGAATACCTGCTCCAGTCTCTGCACATGCGTTTTGGTTTCATCCAGGTGGGTCAGAAATCCCTGTTTGAGCTGCGGATCGGAGGCCTTTTTGGCCATCTTCGGCAGCGCTTTCACAAGTTGTTGCTCGGCGTAATAGATGTCCTGCAATTGGTGCACGAACAAGTCATTCATGCTCTTGATGTCTTTACTGAAGAGTCCCATTGCGCGTATCCCTTGGTTCTGGGAACATGGCGCGCGCCCACCTTGTCGTCCCCCGCAAAACGCCATGTTCTGGTTGCTGATACCTGCGCTAACAGGCTGGATGGAGAGACGTTCCGGCGAAACGGCAAGAACCGGGGACGGAACAGCGGAACGCTGCGACGAAATTGAACCGACGGGACCGCCGGCGGCGACTCACATTTTCCAATACCCAGACATATGTACCGCGTATGACAGAAATCACGAACGAAGGCGGACCCGTGGCTTGTCAAGGGCTGCACAAATCTACCGTTTTGCCTTATGGGTGCTGGGGCACGGTGCGTTTGACCGTCACCCGTTATCCCATGTGACCATGTAACGGGCCTTCTTTAGAATGCCGCCCCGCCGGGAGGACGAATGCATCGGCTGCTGACCGCGCTTGGGCGTGGCTTCAAGGAAAAGATCGGCTGGAAACGGCTGGGGATCGCCGCGAGCGTCATCATCATCGTCTTGGCGGTGACCCATCTGGTCCGGACCTTGAAGGGCGTCGATACCGCCCTGGTCCTGACGGCGTTGACCGAGATCGCCCCGCACCGCATTGCGCTTGCCGCGCTGTGCGTGGTCGGTGCCTTCTGCACGTTAACCTTTTACGACTTCTTCGCGCTGCGAACCATTGGCAAGACCCACATCCCCTACCGCATCGCGGCGCTGTCCAGCTTCACCAGCTACACTATTGGTCACAATATCGGCGCCACCGTCTTCACCGGCGGCGCGATCCGCTTTCGCATCTATTCGGACTACGGCCTGACCGCGATCGATGTCGCCAAGATCTGCTTCCTCTCCGGCCTGACCTTCTGGCTCGGCAATCTGTTCGTGCTCGGGATCGGCATGGTCTGGCACCCCGGAGCGGCGTCCTCGATGGACCTGTTGCCGGAAGCCATGAACCGGCTGATCGGAGTGGGCTGCCTCGCCGGCATCGGCGCCTATCTGGTCTGGCTCGTGACCGGCACCGGCCGCCGCGAGCTCGGCCAGAACGGCTGGAAGGTGGTATTACCGTCCGCGAAGCTGACGCTGGTGCAAATCCTGATCGGCGTCGTCGACCTCGGTTTCTGCGCGCTCGCGATGTATCTGTTGATGCCGACCGAGCCCTATATCGATTTCGTCTCGCTGGCCGTGGTGTTCATCCTGGCCACCCTGCTCGGCTTCGCGAGCCACGCGCCGGGATCGATCGGCGTGTTCGACGCCGCGATGCTGGTGGCGCTGCCGGACTTCTCCAAGGAGCAGTTGCTGGCCACGCTGGTCGTGTTCCGCATCCTGTACTTCCTGATCCCCTTCGGTATCTCGATCTCGATCATGGGGGTGCGCGAGCTGTGGCTTAACGTGGTGCAGCCGTGGCTCAGCCGGCGCAAGCTCAATGATCCGCCTTTCAGAGCGGAGACCGCCGAGGTTACCGTGCGGCAATCGGTCGAGAGCCGGCCACGGATCAAGCACCTGAAACGGTAACAGCGACGTTATCTGGAGCATGATCCGGAAAAGTGGGAACCGGTTTTCCCTCGCGACAAACGCGAAGCGTTTGCGCGCAAAGCGATGAGATCACAATCCGATTCCGTCCAATCGGATCATGATCTCGGCGCGTTATTCTTTCTGGCTAATTCGGCGCGGCTCTCTTATTTCTGCCCCACCGATGCCGTCAAACGCGCCATGGTCAAAATTCTGTTCCGTTCGATCGTTTCCGCCGCGCTGCTGGCGGTCGCGCTGCTGAGCCAATCGGCCGAAGCGCAGACCGCGGCCCAACAGCCGCTGCAGATCTCGTGGGAAGTCCGCAACCGCTTTCGCCTGTTCCGCGAGGAGCGCGACTTCCTGCTGCAGACCGAAGCCGGGAGCGGCCGCAGCGTGCTCGCCGCCGAGCAGGCGCTGGAATTGCAGAGCGACGGCCGCGGCTGGGCGCGCAACACCGTCAACCGGCTCTGCATCGACCTCGCCGGCCGCGTCAACGAGCCCTGCACCCGCGATAACGTCAAGGAAAGCTACCTGACGCCAACAGATCACCCGATCACGGTGCGATTGGTCGGGCCGATTCCGGTCGGCGCCACCTGCGCCTGGTCGTTCGACGACGGCGACGGGCCACAGACCTCCGCCTTCGACTGCGCCGAACCGGTGAACCTGCGCGTCCGCTACGGCCGCACGACCATGGCGACCGTCGACGTCTCCGCGGGTTCGGATCCGGCCCAGCGCGTCTCCACCGAGATCGCCGTGCGCGATATCTTCATCGCAGGGCTCGGCGACAGCATCGCCTCCGGCGAGGGCAATCCGGACCGTCCGATTGCGCTGGCGGAAGAAGGCTTCTGCTTCCGCTCCTATCTCGGCACCGCGGGCGAGCAATATTACCGGCCGAGCCGCGCCGGCTACAAAGGCGGACGCGCCTGCGAAGCACCGGACTTCCTCTCGGTATGGCAGAAGCACAGCGCGCTGTGGTTCAACGCGGCCTGCCACCGCTCGCTCTACAGCTACCAGACCCGCACCGCGCTCGCGCTCGCGGTGAACTACCCGCACATCGCCGTGACCTACCTGCCGCTCGCCTGCACGGGAGCAACCATCAATGACGGGCTGTTCGGCTCACAGCAGGCCCGCGAGTGCCTGCCGAGCAAATCGGGCAACACCTGCTCGGGCACCGTCAACGGCCAGCTCGCCGAATTGCGCGATGCGCTCGCGGCAGCCAAGCGCCGCCAGCCGGATCGACAGCTCGACCTGCTCCTGCTCTCGATCGGTGCCAACGATATCTACTTCTCCGGCCTCGTCGCCAATGTGATCGTCGATGCCGGGACAGAGCGCGCGCTGTTCCGGCGCGGTGGCGTCATGGCGTCTGTCGACGATTCCCGCGATGCCCTGCGACGCACATTGCCGCAATCCTTTGCCAAGCTGCGCGAGGCGCTAAGGCCGCTCGTCGGCGGCGATCTTTCGCGCGTGATCTATACGGCCTATGCCAATCCGGGGCTGTCGGAGGGCGGTGTCCCCTGCCCCGGCGGCCGCGCCGGCTTCGACATCCATCCCTCCTTCGATGCCGCGCCGCAGCGGCTTGGTCCGGTGGTCGGCTATGTGCAGGACGAATTCCTTCCGGCCTTGAAGGCGCTGGCGCTGTGCCAGTCGGGCGTCCTCTGTCGTAATCCGCGTGCCGACCGCATGACCTTCGTCGACGCCCATCAGGACGCGTTCGCGATGCATGGCTTCTGCGCGCGCGGCGCCACCGATCCGGAGTTCGACCGGCAATGCTTTGCGGCCAATGGCGAGAGCTTCAATCCTGACATCGTCACCGCCGCCAGCCAGCCGATGCTCTGCGGCCGCAGCGCCTCGGAATATCGCGCCTACCTGCCGCGCGCCCGCTGGGTTCGCGACGCCAATGACAGCTACTTCACCGCGATGACCTATCCGCAGGCGCTGCCATCCTCGATGCAGCCTTCGGACATCCATGATGCGACCTGGGGCCTGCTGTCGGCCGTCTACGGCGGCGCGGTGCATCCGACCGCCGAAGGCCACGCCGCGATGGCGGACGCCGCCCTCCCCGCGGCGGCCGGAGTGCTGCGACTCGACGTCGGCGTGGGCGAGGTGATCTCCGAACCGGTGCAGCCGATCGGCAGCCGCTAAAGCGCTTTCGAGCGAGGTGGGAATGTCGGCTCTAATTCAATCAGAACCGAAGCTTTAGCGCGAAGGCGCGCCGGCTGGACCGACGTTCTTCTTCGTGGCGGCCGGCACCGGAGGCTTCATCGCCGCCGCCTGAGCCGGCAGATATTTCGCGACGATGGCGGGATCGAGTTGCGCGATCGCCGTATCAGGCAGGCGGTACCAGACCTCGTCCTTGCCGAACAGCGAGATGCCGATGTAGCCGCGCATCGTCAATTCCTTGCCGTCGGGACTGACGCTCATCTTGGCCTTGTAGATACTGCCGTCGCGCGGATCGAGTACGTTGCCTTCCTCATACTTCAATCCGGCGCGCTTCATGTTGCGGATGAAGGGAATGCCAAGAAGTGGCGCGTTCTTGCGGTCGTCGGTGCATTTCGTGCAGGCCTCGGTGACGGGCTCGCCGGGCCTCGGGAATGTCTTCGCCATGATGCCTTCGAAGACGCCGTTATGGTCGACGAACAGCACCCAGATCACGGGCCTGCCGTCCTCGACCTTCTGCCACAGCCCCGCCGCCGACGGCTGCTGCGCCTGCGCCGGCAGGGCGGCCGCCAGGAGCGCCATGATAACAGGCACTAGCAGCCGAAATCGAAATCGCCAATTTCGCATTGTCGTCACCCGACTAATTCAACGAACGAATGAGCGAAGACTACGGCCATTTCGCGGAAGGTTCCAGTGGCAGGGCAGAACGATGCAAATGGCCGCAGCGGCCGCTCCGCGGCCTGACCGACGATATTTTGACTGAAATCGACCAAACATATGTTGATTGGAATCAACCGACGCCGAGTTTCTTCTGCAGGCTCGATGACGACGTCGTGTATTGGAACACGAGCCGCTTGTCCGGATAGACATAGCGGTGGGCTTTCTGCGCCATCAGCGCGCCCTCGTGGAAGCCGGACAGGATCAGCTTCAGCTTGCCGGGATAGGTGTTGATATCCCCGATCGCGAAAATGCCTGATACGTTGGTCTCGAAGGCGGCGGTGTCGACAGGCACCAGATTGTTCTCCAGCGCCACGCCCCAGTTCGCGACCGGACCGAGCTTCATCGTGAGCCCGAAGAACGGCAGCATGGTATCGCACTCGACCCTCGTGAGGGCGTTGTCGTTGCCCTTCACCGTCGCCGCCGCAAGCCTGCCCGCCTCGCCTTCGAGGCCGGTGACCTGGCCGAGCTTCAGGTCCATCTTGCCATCGGCAACGAGCGCACGCATCTGCTCGACGCTGTGGGGCGCAGCGCGGAACTCGTCGCGTCGATGCAATAGCGTGATGCGCTTGGCGATCGGGTGCAGGTTGAGGGTCCAGTCGAGCGCGGAATCGCCGCCACCGACAATCAGGATGTTCCGGTCGCGGAACTGCTCCATTTTCCGCACTGCGTAGAACACCGAGCTGCCTTCATAGGCTTCGATGCCCGGCACCGGCGGCCGCTTCGGCTGGAACGATCCGCCGCCGGCGGCGATCACCACCACCTTGCATTCGAACACCTTGCCCGCGTCGGTCTTCACGCGGAAGGCGGGATCGCCGACCTTCTCGATCGTCTCAACCATCTCGTTCAGATGGAAGGTCGGGTGGAACGGCTTGATCTGCTCCAACAGCGACTCCGTCAGCCCCTGGCCGGTGACGAGCGGGATGCCGGGAATGTCGTAGATCGGCTTCTCCGGATAGAGCTCGGCGCACTGGCCGCCGATCTTGTCGAGGATGTCGACCACATGGGTCTTCATGTCGAGGAGGCCCAGTTCGAACACGGCAAACAGTCCGCAGGGACCTGCGCCGATAATCAACACGTCCGTTTTGATCGCTTCGCTCATATCCGCTTCTTTGTCAGTTGAGTACGAAATGGGAAGGCTGCCGACCGAGCCAAGACGACCTGATCGGGAACGGCCTGATCGGGAACGCCATAATAGGGGCGGCAAGCGCCGCGGCAACCCCTTGCCGCAACTCGACAACTAGGCTGTAACGTGGCGAACGACCTGGAGATTGTGCAAGTGAATGCCCCGATCCGTTCCGACGCCACGCCGCGCCTGGAAGACTATCCCTATCGGCTGTCAGACAATGTGCGCTTTGCCGACCTCGATCCCAATGGGCACGTCAACAATGCGGTCTATGCGAGCTATTTCGAGACCGGCCGCGTCACGCTGATGAAGGATCCCAGCAAGGGATTGGTGCCGGAGGGGCTCGCCTGGATCATGGTGCGCCTCGACACCCATTTCCGCGCTGAGCTGCATTGGCCCGGCACGATCGAACTCGGGCTCGGCGTCGTGAAGTTCGGACGAACCTCGGTGACGTTCGATCAGGTGGTGTTTTCGCAGGGTCGATGCGTGGCCTCAGCGCAGGCGGTGACGGTGCTGATCGACGAAACCACGCGCAAGCCGGTTCCGCTGACGGATGAAGTGAAGGCTAACCTAAAGCCCTGGATCCGCCGCGGCCTTGATCTAGCCTAGTCTGGGTACGCTCTCGAGGCGAACGCCACTTTATCTCCTCATCCCGAGGAGCGCGAAGCGCGTCTCGAGGGACGAGGCCACCGGCGGGGCCTCATGGTTCTCAAGGCGATGCGAAGCATCGTCCGGGAGAGGCGCCTCCGGCGCTCCTCACCATGAGGGTCATGCTTCAAGCCTGCCGTTCCGGCGTCGTCACCACGAGCCCGTCGAGGTCGTCGGTGACCTTGATCTGGCAGGACAGACGCGAATTCGGCCGCACGTCGAAACCGAAATCCAGCATGTCCTCTTCCATCGGCGTGGGCGCGCCGACCTTCTCGCGCCAGGCTTCGTCGACATAGACATGGCAGGTCGCACAAGCGCAGGCGCCGCCGCATTCCGCCTCGATGCCCGGAACGCCGTTGCGGATAGCGCCTTCCATCACGGTCGCGCCGTTCTCCACCTCGATGGTGCGTCTTTCCCCGGAATGGTCGACATAAGTTATCTTGGCCATGATCGCTCGTGCTACCGGAATACGGATCTGGATGAGGTCCCCGGCAGTCCCTATAACGGGTCGATCCCGGGAGCGCCAGCGGCCGGGTGCCCTCACGCAAAACCTTTTGACGCGAATTTGTCGCCGGTCAATTCGGGCTTGAAGGGTCGCCGAGGATGGCCTCGATCCCGTTCCGCGCTTGCGCGACCGCGTCAGTGAGCACCGCCAGCGGCTCCGCCGGTTCGATGCCACTCGTCAGGACATGTTCCAGCCCGGCGGCGGCATCCGCGACAGCGAAAGCGCCGATCGCGCGTGCCGATCCCTTCAACTTGTGCGCCAGTTCGCGCGCATCCTGCGGAAGGGTGGCCAGGGCTGCGATCAGCTTGGCCGACTGCGCCACGAACAGCGAAAGCACCTCGCGCTCGAGAGCGGCGTCGCCGAGCGACATGCGCGCAAGATGTGCAAGATCGATCGGGCCGTCACCGGGGGAGAGCGGCGGCGAAGCTATCCATTGGGTCCGTTCGAGGTGACGCGGCATGGGCCTGATCCTAAGGACCGGCCACCACCTCCTTTTGGGTAGGGCCGTTTGGGCGTCACCCAATCACGGAAATAGTTAACGGATCGTTGGCCAAATTTGCCTCAACTTTGCCCTTTTTCAGACAAAGTAGGACCTCAATGGGCGTCAGCTCGCAGGATTTATGTGGAAGCATAAGGCCTTATGGCACAAACCTGTTAACGATGATTAAGAATGTCTTAATCGCGGCCATTTCATTCGCATCGCTCAACCAATAGGATGTTTCCGGATGTAGCGGACAAGCGGCCGACGGGCGTGCTTGCGTACCGCTTTACGGGGACGGGACGGCTCGAGCTTGCGGGGGACAATGTTCGCAAGATCGCCGACGCGTATTAGTTGAGAGGGCTCAGACTTAACATGGCGAACAATCCCAAGAAGGTGAAAGATCCCACCGAAGTCGCGCTGTCTGCCATTCAGGAAGCTCTGAACATCGGTGAGAACAGTGCCGAGCCCAACCGCGATGTGATCAGTACCGGTAGCGGCGAAGCCGCGCCGCCCGCGATCCCTGCTGCGACCACGCCCTTCCCCGAAACCCCGTTCGAGACGCGTCCAGTCGAAACACGTCCCGGCAACGAGCGATCGGTGTTCGAGCCGATCGAGGAGCAACGCGGCCCCCGGCGCGCCGCCAATGACGATCGCGAGGCGATCGGACAGCTCCTGCAGGCGCTGCAGAAGGGCAGCCCTGCCCGCAACGTCTACACCTTTGCGTCGATCTTCACCGGCGTCTGGCTGGTCGGCTGCGGCCTGCTCACGGTGAGCTTCCTGTCCTCGCTGCAGGCCGCGATCGGCCAGAGCGGCGGCGTCCTGGTGCTGGCAGGCCTCGCCTGCCTGTTCCTCGCGCCCGTGCTGCTATTCTACTTCCTCGCGAGTCTTGCCTGGCGCGGGCAGGAGATGCGGATGATCGCGCAATCGATGGCGCAGGTCGCGATCCGCTTCTCGGAGCCCGAAGGGGCGGCGAGCGATTCCATGGTCACGGTCGGACAGGCGATCCGCCGCGAGGTCGCGGCGATGGGTGACGGCATCGAGCGCGCGATCGCGCGCGCCGGCGAGCTCGAGACGCTGGTCGCCAATGAGGTCGCGGCGCTGGAGCGCGCCTATTCCGACAACGAGGTGCGCATCCGCGCGCTGTTGCAGGACATCGCCCACCAGCGCGACAATCTGGTCGGACAGGCCGAGCAGGTGCGCAGCGCCATTTCCGGCGTGCAGATCGACCTGCGCCACGACATCGCGCTGATCTCGGATGCGATCGCCTCGCGCGTCGACGAAGTCGCAAAGAGCATCACCGGCGCTCTGGAAGAGCGCGGCCAGCACATCACCCAGGCGTTGAGCCACGCCGGCGACAACATGATCCTCGCGCTCGGCGAGCGCGGCGGCGACCTGCTCGACCGGCTCGAGGAAGCCAGCTCCGAGACCACGCGCGCGGTGCTCGATGCCTCCGAGCGGCTGACGAGCAGCCTCAACTTCAAGACCGGCCACGTCCACGACGAATTCGTCGACCTCGCCGACCGCGTCCATGAGATGCTGAACGAGCGCATCGACCGCATCACCGGCGAATTTGAGCAGCGCGCCGTGAGCGTTGTCGAGGGCATCTCCGAGCGCACCGAACTGGCGCACGATTCCCTGAAGAATTCCTCCGACTCGCTCCTGCTCGAGCTCGAGCTGCGCAGTGGAGACCTCGTCACCAAGATCGACGAGGCCGGCAATCGGCTGGCCAGCCACATCATCACCTCCGGCGACAAGGCGAGCGAAGTGCTCGACGTCACCGTCAATTCGCTGGTTGCCAGGGTGGTGAGCCAGACCGAGACCGCACACGACTCGCTCTCGCTGCAGATGAGCGCCTTCGACGAACTGGTGAAAAACCAGGGCTCGGAACTGGCGGAGAAGTTCGCCCGCGACTCCGGCACGCTCGGCGCGCTGATCACCCGCCACATTGCGGAATTCGACCGCACCGTGAAGACGTTCGGCGGCGAGATCGTCGAGCGCATGGGCCAGCGCACCGAGGACATCGCCAACACCCTGAAAACCTATGTCGACAATTTCGACACCCGCCTCACCTCCAACAGCGGCGAGATCACGGCGACCCTCGACCAGCGCCTCCTGCAGTTCGAGACCACGCTCGGCGACCGTGTCAGCAGCCTCGACTCGTCGCTCGATAGCAAGCTCGCCATGTTCGACAGCGCGCTGAGCGGCCGCGTCAACACGCTCGACAGCTCGCTGGAGAACCGGCTCGGCACGCTCAACGCCTCGCTCGAGACCCGGCTTGGCTTCCTCGACAATTCGCTCGAGGGCCGCCTCAAATGGCTCGACGAGTCGATCGAGGGCCGCCTGAAGTCGCTGGAACAGACTTTCGACACTCGCACCAGCTCGGTCACGCAGACGATCGATGGCCGGCTCGGCATGCTCTCGACCTCGCTCACCGAAGGTGCGGCGCAGGCGATCCAGTCGATCGACTCCCGCCTCGGCCTGCTCACCTCCTCGCTCACCGACGGCGCCGCGCAGGCGATCGAGGCGCTCGATCGCCGCATCGCCAGCGTCACCGAAACCGTGGACGGCCGCAGCGCGCATCTGACCGACACCATCTCGGCCCGGTTCCTGGAAATCCACCACGGCATCGAGACCCGCGTTGGCGCCATCGCCGGCGACATCGACGCCCGCGTGGCGCAATTCGAGGACCTCCTGGGCTCGCGCGTCGAGGCGGTCGCGGGCCGCATCGAAAGCAGCGGACGCCAGGCCAGCGACGAGCTGATGGCGCGCGCTGAACTGCTCTCCTCCGGCATCAAGTCGCATGTCGAGGACGCCGAGCGCTCGCTCACCAATCTGGTGGTCAACACCAGCGAGACCATCCAGACCGGCGCGCGCACCGCGCAGCAGTCGCTGCTGACGGTCTCCTCCGACGTCGGCACCCAGCTCAAGCTCACCGCCGGCGAAGTCGAGGCTGCGCTGACCGCGGTCGGCTCCGGTGCCGCGAGCTCGATCCTGTCCAGCGCCCGCGATGCCCAGGCCTCGCTGATGGCGGCCACCGGTGAGGTCGCCTCCCAGGTCAAGGCGCTCTCGACCGATGTCGAGCGCACCCTGCAGACCGTCGGCAGCGCGACCGCCGCCTCGATCCTGTCGGGAGCACGCGAGGCACAGACCGCGCTGGTCAGCGCCTCCACCGACGCGGCAAGCCAGGTCAAGTTGCTGGCCGTCGACGTCGAGCGCTCGCTGACGCTCGCCGGCACCGCCACAGCCGAAGCCGTCACGGCCGGTGCGCGCGAAGCACAGAACACGCTGATCGCGGCATCGACCGACATCACGAACCAGATCAAGTCGCTGGCGGGCGATGTCGAACGCTCGCTCACGCTTGCGGGTAGCTCGACGGCGGAAGCAGTCGTTGCCAGCGCACGCGAGGCCCAGAGCGCGCTGACAACAGCCTCGACCGACATCACCAGCCAGGTGAAGGCACTCTCGGTCGATGTGGAGCGCTCGCTGTCTGCCGCCGGCACATCGACGGCCGAGACAGTCCTGAGCAGCGCCCGCGAGGCGCAGAACAGGCTCACGTCGGCCTCGACCGAGGCGGCAAACCTGGTACGAACGCTAACCGCTGACGTGCAGAGCTCGTTGGTCGCGGCCTCAACCGACGCTGCAAACGCGGTCACGACGCTGACTGCCGACATGCAGCGCTCGCTATCCATGGCCGGCACGGCGACCGCGGAGTCGATCACCTCAGGCGCACGCGAGGCGCAGAACACGCTGGTTTCCGCGTCAACCGAAGCCGCGAACACTGTCAAGGCGCTGGTCGCTGACGTGCAGCGCTCGCTGTCCATGGCCGGCGCTGCTACCGCGGAGTCAGTCACCTCAGGCGCACGCGAGGCCCAGAACACGCTGGTTGCCGCATCAACCGAAGCTGCAAACAGCGTCACGACGCTGGTCGCAGACATGCAGCGCTCGCTGTCGATGGCTGGCGCGGCCATCGCGGAGTCGATCACTTCGGCTGCCCGCGACGTTCAGACCACGCTGGTCACCGGATCGTCGGAGGCAGCCAACCACGTCAAGTCGCTGGCAATCGATATCGAACGGACGCTGACCGCAGTCGGCGCCGACACTGCCGCGGCCATCCTGAGCAGCGCACGCGAGGCGCAGACCTCGTTCGTGTCGACCTCGGCCGACGCGGCTGGTCAGATCCAGGCCATCTCGGTCCAGATCGAGCGCTCGCTCGCTGCCGTCACGGCGAACACCACCGACACGATTCAGACCTCGGCGCAGAACGCGCACAGTTCGCTGGTCGCCGCCGCCAACGAGGTCTCCTCGAAGGTCAAGACGACGTCCGCCGACATCGAGCGTTCGGTGCTCGCCGCCTCCAGCCAGTTCGGCTCGACCATGACCGGCAAGACCGACGAGATCGTCACCTATGTGCAGCAGCAGGCCGAGCGGCTGGCGCAGATGGTCGACACCAGGCGCGGCACGCTGGTGGAAGCGCTCACCAACAAGAGCGCGCAGCTCGCCACCGATATCGACCGCGCCACCGCGGACGCGCTGAAGTCGATCGAGATGCGCGGCCATACCTTCGCGCAGACGATGTCGAGCCACGGCGCCGAAGTCGCGCGCAACATCACCTCCGCCGGCGATCTTGCGACCGGCGCGGTGGCAAAGTCGCTGAAGGACCTCGAGCACTCCTCGCGCGCGGCGATCGACCAGTCGCGCCAGGTCTCGATTGCCGCCGTCACCGAGATGCAGGAGACCAGCAAGATCCTGCGCACGGATACGGTGGCGCTGTTCGAGCGGCTGCGCGAGGGCAACATCCTCTTGCAGGAGGTGCTCACCGGCGCCCATGACAACCTCAACTCGCTCGAGCGCGCGCTTGTGACCCGCGTCGCCGACTTCGTCTCGGCGATGAACGACGTCACCTCGCGCAACGGCATTGCGACCCAGACGCTGGAAGACCAGCTCACCGTGTTCAACAGCAAGACCCAGAAGGCGCTGGAGGACCTCGGCGAGCTGTCGACCCAGTTCGACACCCACGGCCGCGCGTTGGTCGAAGCCGCCGCATTGGTGGAGCAGAGCAACCGCAACACCACGGGCTCGATCGCCGAACGCAAGGCGACGCTGGAATCGCTGGTCACCACCATCGACCTGCGCACCACTGATCTCGACCAGCGGCTGTCGCGCTTCACCGGCCTGCTCGATGAATCGCTCGCCGCGGCCGAGGAGCGCGCCCGCGACATCGCCCGCGTGGTGGCGGAGACCGCCGGCGCCGGCTCTGCGGCGATCAGCCGCCAGTTCGAGGCCGTGCGCGCCGCGGCCGAGAACGAGCGGCAACAGACGCTCGACGCCATGAACGACCTGTACCAGCAGAGCACCCAGGAAACGGATGCGATGTTCAAGGAATCGACGGAGAAGTTCTCCGCGATGGTGCAGTCGATGAAGCAGATGGCGGCCGAGATGCACAACGAGCTCGAGGCCACCCGCACCGAGCTGCGCCGCGGCGTGCTCGAGATGCCGCAGGAGGCCGCGGAGAACACCGCGCAGATGCGCAAGGTGATCGTCGACCAGATCGAGGCGCTGGCCGAGCTCAACCGCATCGTGGCCCAGCACGGCCGCGGGCTGGACGTCGCGACCAACAGCCGGGTCAGCGTGCAGCGCCAGGACGAGACCGTGATGGTCGCTGCCGCTGGCGGTCGCACAAGCGATGTCCGCATGCGCGGCGGCGACTATGGCAGCGCATCGACCCTGCCGCCGCCGGACCTCGGCGTGCCGGCGCCGGCCTCGCGCCGCACCGAAGCGCCGCCGGTCACCCCGGCGACCCCGGACAACGGCCGGGACGGCTGGCTGTCGGACCTGCTCAACCGCAGCGATACCCCTGCCCCCGCGCCCCGCGAAGCGCCGCGTCCCCGTCCGCAGGCTGCCGCCGCCAATCCGCTGGAATCGCTGTCGCTCGACATCGGCCGGCTGATGGACCGCAACCTTGCGGCTGAGATGTGGGATCGCTACCAGCGCGGCGAGAACAAGGCGTTCAGCAAGCGGCTCTACACGCCGGCCGGCCAGAAGGCTTTCGACGAGGTCGCCCGCAAGTACCGCTCCGACCGCGGCTTCAAGCAGACGGTCGACCGCTACATCGCCGAGTTCGAGCGGCTGCTCGACGAAGTCGCCCGCGACGACCGCGGCCCGCAGTCGCTGCGCAACCATCTCACCTCGGAGACGGGGCTGGTGTACACGCTGCTCGCACACGCAGCGGGGCGGCTGGGATGAGACGCGAATAGCGATTGGCGAATAGCGAATAGAGAAATGGAGGCCGAAGGGCCTCCGTTTTGCTTTTCGTCATTGCGAGGAGCGAAAGCGACGAAGCAATCCATTCTCACCCGTTATGCGGTGGATTGCTTCGCGGAGCCTGTCATCGGGCGCGCGTTCGCGCGACCCGTTGGCTCGCAATGACGGCGGAGAACAAATCTCTCACCGTTATGCCCCGCGAAGGCGGGGCATCCAGTAGTCGCTACGGCCTGAGATGAGCCCGTGACGCTGCCGCATACCGGATCGTCCGCCTTCGCGGACGATGACGCTGGAGAGGGAACGAATCGCCCGCTACTGTCGCCTCCGTACCGGCCCTACCGACCTCGGCGGAGGCGGCGGTTCAGATGCGTTGCTGTTGCTGCTACTGCTGCTGCTGGCGCCGAACAACAGGCGCGTCGGGTTGCGGTCGAGGTTGTTCACGGCGCGGCTGATATCGCCGAGCGTCCTGCGGCCGTCGGCCATCAGTGCGCCGGAGCGCTTGTCGAAATCTTCGGCGAGCTCGCGGATCGATTTCACCATCGCGGCCAGTTCGCCACCGCGATCGCCGCCGGCGATGCTGTTGAGGCCGAGCATGAGGTTGTCGGCCTTGCCCATCACGCCGTCGACCCTCAGCATCACATTGTCGATCTTCTCGGAATTGCGCGCGAGCGCCGCGGTGAAGGTCTCGAGATTACGCAGCGAGTTCTTCACCGACTCTTGATTGTCCGCGACGATGCGGTTGACGTTCTGAAGCGTCGCACGGATCGCTTCGGTGACATCCTGCAGGGCCCTGGGATCGGCGGTCAGCACGGGGATACCGTCCTCGTCGAGCGGCACCGGAGGCGCCGTCTCCTCGCCGCCCTTCAGCGAGATCGCGGCAACGCCCGTCAATCCCTGGAATTCGAGGCCGACCAGGGTGTCCTTGCGGATCGGCGCGTTGTTCTCGACCATCGCGAATGCAACCACGCGACGCGGATTGTCGAGCTTCACCGAAATGACTTCCCCTATCCTGATACCATTAAAATTGACATTACCACCGTTCCGCAGACCCGAGGCCGGACCTTCGAAAATCACCCGCAAAGGGCTGCGCTGCTTGGTGGTATGCAGGCTCTGGAACCAGAGCACGAAGCCGAACGCAGCCGCAATCACCGCCAGCGTGAAGGCGCCGATCAGGACATAGTTCGCCCGGGTTTCCATCGATTGCTCCAGCTACTCGTCCAAGCTCGGGGTCCGCCGCGGCGGAACCGTCACTGATCCTTCTCTCTCGCGCATCATCTTGTCCGAAAACCGGTTTCCACCTGTCGGGATCACGCGCTAGCCGATGACGGCGCGGGCGCGTTTGCCATGGAAGTATTGCCGCAGCCATGGATGCTGCGAGGCCTGCATGTCGGCGATCGATCCTGCGGCAATGATCTTACCGTTCCCTAAAACGGCGATGCGGTCGCACGCGGTATATAGGCTGTCGAGGTCGTGGGTTACCATGAAAACGGTCAGCCCCAAAGTGCGCTGCAGGGTGCGCACCAGCTCGTCGAACTCGCCGGCGCCGATCGGGTCCAGGCCCGAAGTCGGCTCATCCAGGAACACGAGCTCGGGATCGAGCGCGAGCGCACGCGCCAGCGCCACGCGCTTGATCATGCCGCCGGAGAGCTCGGAAGGATAGCGGTCGGCGACCTCGGGCTTCAGCCCGACCATCACGAGCTTCGCCACCATGATCTCGTCCAATAGCCGCTGTGAGACCCTCAGATATTCGCGCACCGGAAACTGGATGTTCTGCCGCACGGTGAGCGAGGAGAACAGCGCGCCCTGCTGGAACAGGACGCCCCAGCGCCGTTCGACCCGGCGCCGTTCGCTGGAGCTGGCGGCATCGAGGTCGATGCCGAACACTTCGATGCGTCCTGACACCTTCGGCACCAACCCGATGATCGTGCGCGTCAGCACCGACTTGCCGGCGCCGGAGGGCCCGACAAAGCCCAGAATCTCGCCGCGCTTCACATCGAGGTCGAGGCCGTCGAGCACGCGAGTCCCGCCGAACTGCACCGTGATGTCGCGAACGCGGATGATGGCGTCGGAAATGGGCTGTACCAGCATGGTCACATCCCGATCGACGCGAAGAAGATCGCGAACACGCCGTCCATCACGATGACGAAGAAGATGCCCTTCACCACCGATGACGTCGTGTGCTGGCCGAGCGATTCCGCGCTGCCCTGCACCGCCAGCCCCTCAACGCAGGCGACGATGCCGATCACCGCCGCCATCACCGGCGCCTTGACCATGCCGACGATGAAATGATTGATCGAGATGGCGTCGCGCAGCCGCAAAAGGAACGCTTCGGGATCGACACCGCCATAGAGCCAAGCGACAAGGCCGCCGCCATACAGCGCGGCCATCGCGCCGAGAAATGCAAGGATCGGCAGCGCCAGCACCAGCGCCAGCATGCGGGGCAGGACCAGCACCTCGATCGGATCGAACCCCATGGTACGCAGCGCGTCGATTTCCTCGCGCATCTTCATCGAGCCGAGCTCGGCGGTGTAGGCACTGCCCGAGCGGCCCGCGACCATGATCGCCACCAGCAACACGCCGATCTCGCGCAGCACCAGCACGCCGAGCATGTCGACCACGAAGATGTCGGCGCCGAACCTGCGGAAATGAAAGATGCCTTGCTGCGCGATGATGCAGCCGATCAGGAAGGTGATCAGCACCACGATCGGCACCGCGCGCCAGCACACCTGCTCCAGATGGTGGATGGTCGAGGTCAGACGGAACGAGCGCGGGCGGATCAAGACATGCCCGCTCGCGACGAGCACGGCGCCGAGCATGTCGATCAATCCGATGATCGTGCCGCCGATGCCGACCACCACCCGGCCGATCTGGTCCAGCATGGCCGTAATCGAGACCGGGCCGGTCTCGGCCTCCGGCATTTCCTTCACCCGCCTGACTTCGTCGACCAGGCTCGAATAGTTTTCCGAGAGCCCGGCGATGGTCGCCTCGCCGCCACCGTGGCTCAGGCTGCGCCTGAGCCGCTCGATCAACCAGGCGCCGAAGGTGTCGAGCTTGGAGACCTGGGAGACGTCGATGAAGATATCGGGACGGGTGCCGCGGAGTTTTTCCGCGTCGGCCACCATCCGCTCCAGCACGGGCGCAAAACGGGCCGTCCACGGCCCCGCGGCGCACAGGGCAAGGCCGCCGCCCTGTGTTATCCGTTCCAGTGTCGGGTCGCCGTTCAAAATGCCCACCCCAGGCTGGTTGTCTCGTTCGAAAGATAGGAATTCGAACGCCGCATTGCCTTGTAGAATCTGGCGCTAACCAGCCATAGTTGGCAGCGCCCCGCAAGCGCACGGTTCAGAAATTGCGAGATTTTGAAATGACTTCCAGCCGATCCGCGCGCTTAACGCAAGAGCTTGCCGCCTTTATCGAACGCTGGCCGATCGCGGGCGCCTTCACCATCAGCCGGGGCGCCAAGACCGAGGCCGTTACCGTGGTGGCCGAGGTCAGCCTGGATGGGATGACCGGGCGCGGCGAGTGCGTGCCCTACCCGCGCTATGGCGAGACGCCGGAGGCGGCGCTCGCGGCGATCCAGGCGATGCAGGGGCCCCTTGCGGCCGGCATGGACCGGAAGGCCCTGCAGGCGCAAATGCCGCCGGGCGCGGCCCGGAACGCGCTGGATTGCGCCCTGTGGGACCTCGCGGCCAAGCGCCGCGGCAATCGGATATGGAACCTGCTCGGGCGCGGCGCGCCGGCCCCCTGCACCACGGCCTACACGATCTCGCTGGGAACGCCGAAGGCGATGGCGGAAGCGACCGCCAGGGCCGCGCACCGGCCGCTGCTCAAGATCAAGTTCGGCGGCGACGGCGATGGAGAGCGCATCAAGGCGGTACGAAGAGCGGCGCCGAATGCGGAACTGATCGTCGACGCCAATGAGGCCTGGACGGCGGACAACCTCGCCGACAACCTCGCCGCCTGCGCGGATGCCGGGGTCACGCTGGTGGAGCAGCCGCTGCCGGCCGGCAACGATGCGGCGCTGGCTGAGATCAAGCGGCCGCTTGCCGTCTGCGCCGACGAGAGCGTGCATGCGCGCGCCTCGCTGGAGGGGCTCCGCGACCGCTACGACGCAGTCAATATCAAGCTCGACAAGACCGGCGGCCTGACCGAGGCGTTGGCGATGGCGGATGCCGCCCAGGCGCTCGGCTTCGACATCATGGTCGGCTGCATGGTCGCGACCTCGCTTGCCATGGCGCCCGCGATGCTGCTCACCCCGCAGGCCCGCTTCGTCGATCTCGACGGCCCCTTGTTGCTCGCGCGCGACCGCGACCACGGGCTGCGCTACGACGGCAGCCTCGTCTATCCGCCGGAGGCCTCGCTCTGGGGATGATGGAGTCCCCTTCTTGACGCGTTTTCTTAACGCGAACCGGTACCCACTTCGCTTGAAAACGCTATCCGGTTGCGCCCCAGCCACATCACGAGCGCACCTGACGCCGCCATCGCGGCCATCAGGTAATAGACGCCCTGGCCGTAGCGGGCATAGACGACGCCGCACAGGATCGCGGTGCTGCTCGAGACGATGCCGCTGCAGGCGGCAAGATAGCCCTGCCCGCGCGCCATGATGTGTCCGGGCACCTGGTGCACCAAAAGCCCCATGATGCCGACCTGCGTCAGGCCGAAGGTCAGCCCATGCGTGAGCTGCACGACGGCCAGGACCGGAAGCGGCGGGTCTTGCGCGGTGATCACCCAGCGCGCAACCCCGGCCAGTGCGCCGATCACTACCAGCATCGCCGGGGGCAGCGTGAGGCGCGGCGATACCGCAAACAGCACGATCTCCGCGAGCACGCCGAGCGACCACAGCGCTGCGATGGTGAGCCCGCCCAGGCCGGCCTGCTTCCAGACGATGGAGGCAAAGATGTAATAGGCGACATGGCTGCCCTGGATCAGCGCAGAAGCCGCGATGATCGCGAGGAAGCCCCGATCGCGGAGCAGCGCGACGCCGCCGCGCTGTGCGGTCTCGGCCCTCTTTGTGACCTCGAGCGGCCGCAGGCCCAGGCTGGTGAGCGCACTGACCCCCGCTACGGCAGCAATGATCCAGATCAGGTGCTCCGCCGCGACTTCATCGACCAGCAGCCCGCACAAGAGCGCGCCGACCACGAAGGCGGCCGAACCCCACAGCCGCAGCGGACCATAGTTCAGTCTGTAATGCGTCACGCCGCGGAGCGCATAGGCATCCGTGAGCGGCCCCATCGGCGTCCACAGGCAGCAGGTGACGACGAAGACCAGGAATACAGGCAGTGCCTGGCGTTGGGTGCCGATGAGGGCAAATCCGAACGCGGTCGCGGCTGCCGTGATCATGATGGCGCCGCGCAGCATCCGCCGCCGCTCGGCAAGGGACGTGATCAGCGGCAGCACGGTGAAACGGGTCACCGCGGGCACCGCCGTGATGACGCCGATCCAGGACGCCTCGATCCCCACCGCCTTCAGCCAGAGCGGGAAGAACGGCAGATAGGTGCCGAGCATCCCGAACATGGTGCCGTAAAAGGCTCCGAGGCGAGCCGCGAATCGCTTAGCATCCACTTGCGGCGCTGCAGGAATTTGTGATTCGGAAGCCATCAATCCAATTGCGATTCGCCTGATATCGTGGTGTTCGTTATCGCAGCGCGCCGCAATTTGCGCGACGAGATTTGCATGGCCAACGAAGCATTCGCCCTTTCGCCGATCACAGCCCGCCCGGTGCAGCCGGGCGAGGACGATTACCACGCGATCAGCGAAGCCTTCATGGAGACTTCGCGCGGCCGCTGGTTCCTCTCCGAATATGCCAAGCGCAACCGCAACGCCGATACCCGCCTGGTGCTGGATGCGGTGGCCCGGCTCGAGGAAAGCCTCGCCGCGCAGAGGCAGGCGGTTAAGCCGCCGGATTCGGGGCCGGCGATAGCCGAGGCCATCGCCGCGATCCGCGACGCGGTGGAGGCCGCGCAGGCATCTGCAGCCGAAGCGCTCGATAGCCTGGCGCTGGAGCAGAAGCTTGCGCCGGTGCGCAAGGGCGCGCGGGTGATCCGCGAGATCGCGTGGCGGCTGCGCGAGATCGGCAATGACGGACGCATCTGCGACCTCATCGATTCCCAGGTCGTCGCGATCGAGAGCGGCGCCGCGCAGATTTCATCCGAGGACGCGAAGGCCGCGCTGGATGCCGCCTTCGCGCCGATCGTGCAGCGCCTTGCCCAATTCTCCGAAGCCGATGAGACGCCCGCGCCGAGCGCCGAAGCGCCGATGGCTCCGTCACCCGCACCTGCCCCCGAGAGCCACGCGGAGCCGCGCGCCCTTCACACGGTGGAGGTCGAGCACACGACAGAAGTCGAAGCTCCACCGGAGGCGCCGGCCACCATGGAGACGGTCGCCGCACCTCCCGAGCCGGAAGCCGCGGAAGAGACCATCACCGTCGCGGACGCGGAAGCCGCGCTCGCTGTCGCCGAAGCGGCGCTGGCGGAGGCTGAAGCGATCGAGCTTGCTCGCGCCACCGAGGAAGCTGCGGCCGACGCTCATGACGAGGCCGTGCTCGACATGATCGCGATGGAGATGGGCGCACCCGACCCGTTCGACGTTGAGGACACCACGGCAACGATCGCCGAAGAACCACCTGTTGAACTGGAAGCACCGCCCGCGCCGGAAATCGTGCCGCAGGCGCCTGAGCTTGCCGTCGCGCTGCCGGAACCGCAGTTCGAGCTTCCGCCGCAGCCTGCCTTCGTCGCGCCGCCCGAGCCTCCGGTCGAAATCTCGCTCGGCTCCACCATCATTGCCAACGGCATCGTCAAGAAGCCCAGCGCCGCGGCCAGCGATCCGCTCGCGCCGATCCGCCGCATGAGCCAGGCCGAGAAGATCGCGTTCTTCTCGTAAGCGCGAGGCTTGCCTCTCCGCGAGGAGACTCGCGCAGTGGCCGATGTCTCGTTACAAGACCTGTGATAAAGTACGCAGCACGGACACGTGCTGCTAGCGTCCGCGAAGTCCATCCTGGCGACAGGTGCAAGCGACGGACTCATGTCATGAGGCAGTCGACATCGGCGGACGAACGTTCGAGCATTCAGCGCCTCGTGCTGCTTGATCCGCGCGACGGCGACGTCGAGGACGATGTGGCTAGCCCCGGTCAGCGTTCGCTGCTTGCTATTGCCGGCAGCCTGCTTGTCGAGATCAGCCTGCCGAAGCTCTTGTTCGCGTGGACCGCGTTGCTCCTGCTGCCGGCCGTGTTGCTTGGTCTTGCGCCCCTGATAGCCTCCGCCTGGCTGTCAATCCTGTCCGAAAAAATCCTGGTCCTGACGGAAATCGGCGCGGCGTTGATGCTGATCGCGATCGTCGCGCTCGGCTGGTTCGCCTGGCGGCCGCTGCTGCGGATCGTCGAGACCAGTTTCTGGTCGCTCAACGCGCTCGCGGTGCAGCCAAGCTACGCGTTCTGCCGTGAGGCACTGCGCCACCTGACGGAACGGATCTGGCAATACAGCCTGACTCCAAATTTGCGCATGCGAGTGCGACGCGCGTGTTCGCTCGGTGCCGGCATCCTGCTCAGCGCAGGCGCGGCATTGATCGCAATCCTGGTTTGGCCGGCCTCGCAATGGACCGCCGGCCTGATCGATCTCGCCCTGGGTCATCATCTCGTGGTGACCACGCTGGCCAACGCCATCGTACTCGTATCCTGCTATCTCGCCGCTGCGTCATTGGCCTGGGGCTTTGCCGATGCCAGCATGGATCAGCCGGCCGATCTTGCCGCATTCGATATCCCCAGGTCCGATGCGCGCATCTGGCGCGTTGCGCACCTGTCCGATGTCCACGTCGTCGGCGAGCGATATGGCTTTCGCATCGAATGCGGGCGCGCCGGACCGCGCGGCAATGAACGCTTCGCCGCCGTGCTCGCGCGTCTCGCCGCCATTCATGCCGCCGATCCGCTCGATCACGTGCTGATCAGCGGCGATATGACGGACGCAGGACGGGCAAGCGAATGGGCTGAATTCCTCGAGGCATTGTCAGAGCACCCTGATCTTGCCGCGCGGACGCTTCTGCTGCCGGGCAATCATGATGTGAACATCGTCGATCGGGCCAACCCTGCCCGGCTCGACTTGCCGTTCAGCCCCGGCAAGCGGCTGCGGCAAATGCGAACCCTGTCGGCGATATCGGCCATTCAGGGCAATCGGGTGCGCCTCGTCGACAACTCAGGCAAAGTCGCGGCCACGCTGGACGAACTCCTCACGCCGCATCGCGAAGAGATTGTTGCGTTCGCCGAGCGCGGCGGCGTGCGTCGGGGCGCCGAGCTTCGCCGGCTATTCGAGGACCAATTCCCGATGATCCTGCCGCCCGACCAACCGGAAGGCCTCGGAATAGCCATCCTCGACTCCAATGCCGAAACCCACTTCTCCTTCACCAACGCGCTCGGGCTGGTCTCGCTCGAACAGGTGCAGCGGCTGGAGGCCGCCATGAACTATTTTCCGAAAGCACGGTGGATCGTGGCGCTGCACCATCACCTCACGGAATATCCCATGCCGACGACGAAGTTCTCCGAGCGCATTGGAACGGCATTAATCAATGGGAGCTGGTTCGTTCGCAGACTGCAAGCCTTTGCCGACCGCGTCGTGGTGATGCACGGTCACCGCCACATCGACTGGATCGGTGCATGCGGCGCATTGAAGATTATCTCCGCGCCCTCGCCGGTGATGAACGCTGCCGATGATGCGCCAAGCTATTTCTACATCCACCGGCTGGTAAGCGGCCTCGATGGAACGCTTTGCCTTGCCGAGCCGGAGAAGGTGGAGATTGCGGGAAACTAGCTAGCAGCACCCCTGCGCTGGTCGCGCTCGGGCTTTACATTCATGTCACTTAGTGACATCATTTTCGTCACTAAGTGACATGAGGGTACTCCGTGGGTTCGATGCAAGACGATGCGCGTCTGGCGGTCTCGCGCCAGGCAGCCAGACTTTTTCTGGAACGTGGGGTCAGCGGCACAAGCGGGGACGATATCGCCGAGGCTTCCGGCCTCTCCAAGCGAACGGTGTGGAGATACTTCCGCACCAAGGAGAGCTGCGTGGAGCCGCTGTTCGCCCAGTCGTGGAGCCGCTTCGCCCTGCAACTGCAACGTTGGCCGCGCAACGTGTCGCTTGAAGCGCATCTCGCGGAGTGTTTCGACCTGGAAAAGCAGTCGGCAGAAGAGATCGCCGACGGGATCCTGATCGTCAGGCTGATCGCCGCCTTTCCCGATGAGCCTGACCTTCGCTCAACCTGGCTCCTGTCCTACCACGATGGCGAAGAGCAGATGATGGCGGTCATCGCGGATCGGCTGGATCGCTTGCGCAATGATTTCGACGTCCGCCTGTGCGCCGCTGCCGTGATGTGTGCGATACGCACGATCGATGAGACGATCAGCCTGGCCGCGGTGCGCTACGGCCAGACCTTCACCACCGCAGAAGTGGTCGCGCGGATGTCGCGCGCCATCCGGGCGGTCAGCAACCTGCCCTTCTGTGATCCTGTCGTGCCGAAACCTTTCGGCGACGACTTGTCCGCTGTCGACGACCGGCAATCTTCATGACCGAAGGCTGGCCGACGACGTTTTCGTGCCCCACGGCTCCCTCTGGCCCCGGCCATTCCCACCCTAGCCCAATCCGTTTTGGAGAGACCATGCGCTACATCGCTTATCCGGAGACCGAACGCGGCGATCTGGTGGAGGAGCATTTCGGCGAGAAGATCGCTGATCCTTATCGCTGGCTGGAAGGCGATGCGCGCAGTGACCGAAAGCTTGCAGCCTGGATCGAAGCGCAAAACGCGGTGACGCAAAAATATCTCAGCACCCTGCCCGGTCGCGACGTGTTCAGGCAGCGGATGACCGAATTGCTGGACTACGAGCGCTTCACGGTCCCGCTGAAGCGCGGCGAGCGCTATTTCTTCACCCGCAATGACGGCGTTGCCAATCAGGCTTCGCTCTATGTGGGTGGCGGGGCGGCGGGCGAAGACCGCCTGCTGATCGATCCTAATGCCTGGTCGACTGACAACGCCGATGCGCTGGCCGAATGGGCGCCGTCCGACGACGGCCGCTTCGTGGCTTTCGGCGTGCAGACCGGCGGCACGGACTGGCGCACCATCAAAGTGCTCAACGTCGATACTGGCCAGCAGTTGGACGACGCCGTCGAATGGGCGCGGTTCACCCGGCTGGCCTGGGTGCCCGATGGCTCCGGCTTCTTCTATTCGCGCTATCCTGAGCCTGAAGCCGGCACGGCCGTGAGCGCTGGCGTCGCCAACCACGCCGTCTATTTCCACAGACTGGGCACGCCGCAGGCCGAAGACCGTCTCATCTACTGCACCCCGGATCACCCGGGACTGCTGCACGTGGCCGATCGCGCCGTGGATGGCCGCTACCTCCACATCTCCTCGACCCCTGGGTCGAACGAGAGCGCCCTCACCGTCGTCGACCTGAGCGCTACGGACTGGACGCCACGCACTATCGTCCCAAGCATGGACGCCGAGTGGATGGTTCTCGGCAACGATGGCGCCAAGTTGATCCTGATCACCACCGATGGCGCCGAGCGCCGTCGCGTGGTGTCGCTCGACCTCGCCGCGCCCGAGCCGCAGCCGGTCGAGATCGTCCCCGAAGCCGAGGGCAGCGCGGTGCTCAACGACGCCGCTTTGCTCGGCGGCAAGCTGCTGATCGGCTACCTCGTCGATGCCAAGACCGAGATCCGTCGCTTCGACATGGACGGCGCGCCCGACGGCGCGGTGGCGCTGCCCAGCATCGGCACGGCAGGCGGCTTGACCGGCAATCCGGCCGAAGACGAGGCGTTCTTCGTCTTCACCAGCTATAACGTGCCCACCACCATCTATCGTTACGACGTGGCCGCCAACACCATCACGCCGTGGGCCGAGCCCGAGGTGGCGATCGACCTGAGCAGGATCGTGGTGGAGCAGCGCTTCTTTCGCTCCAAGGACGGCACATGGGTGCCGTTGTTCCTGGTCCGTCGCAAGGACGTGTCCGGGGCCGCGCCCACCCTGCTCTACGGCTATGGCGGGTTCGGCATCAGCCAGGTTCCGATCTATAACTCCCTGCAACTCGCCTGGGTCGAACAAGGCGGCGTGCTGGCAGTTGCCAACGTCCGCGGCGGCGGTGAGTACGGCAGGGCCTGGCACCGCGCGGGCCAACTTGAAAACAGGCAGAACGTGTTCGACGACTTCATCACCGCCGCCGAGTTCCTGAAGGCCGAAGGCATCACCCCGTCGGACGGCCTGACGATCCAGGGCGAGTCGGGAGGCGGCCTGTTGGTCGGCGCGGTGACCAATCAGCGACCTGACCTCTTCGACGTGGCGCTGCCGGGCGTCGGCGTGATGGACATGCTGCGCTACGACAAGTTCACCGCCGGCCTGTTTTGGATGGGCGAGTATGGCAGCCCGGCCGAAGAGCGGCACTTCCGCAACCTCATGACCTACTCGCCCTACCACACCATCAGGGCCGGCGCCGACTATCCAGCGATCCTCGCCACGACCGCCGACGCCGATGACCGCGTCGTTCCCGCGCACACTTTCAAATATGTCGCGGCGTTGCAGGCGGCGGACCTTGGTCCGAGGCCGCATCTGGTGCGCGTCGAAACCCGCGCCGGGCACGGCGCCGGCATGCCGCTGGACAAGATCATCGCCCTGCACGCCGACATGTGGACCTTCGCCGCCCATTGGACGGGTCTGAAAATGGGTGCCTAGGCCCGCTTCGCATCCGCCGGCCCTCCGAGCAGATCGGCGAGCCAGCACGTCGACGGGTGCTCGGCAGAGAAGGTGAGAAGCGCAAGCGTGATTGGCACACCGATGAAGGTGCCGAACAGGCCCCACAGGAAGGTCCACAAGAAGATCGCAAACAGCACGATGAACGGCGATATCGATAGCGTGTTGCCGGCGACGCGTGGCTCGACATAGCTGCCGACCACGAACTGGATGATGTTGAGGCAGGCAAAGACACCGAACACCGCCGGCCAGCTCTCGAATTGCGTCATGGCAAGCAGCGTCGGAAATAGCGTGGCGATGAACGGCCCGATGAACGGGATGTAGTTCAGCACGAAGGCGATCACGCCCCATTCGAACGCGAATGGCAATCCGGTAACGCCGGCGAAAAGGCCGACCAGAAGGCCGGTGACTGCGCTCATCTGCGTGCGCACCAGCAGATATTTCCGAAATTTGGCCGCGGTCGCGGCGCTGCCATTGAGCAACACGCGCGCCGCCGTAGCGTTCTCCAATCTGTCTATCCTTCGCCTGGCATCCTCGACCTCGAGCAGCCCCAGCACGACATAGACCAGCGCGATCAGCCAGAAGCTCAGCGTGGTGTTGAGGCGGCCGGTGACGTATTGCGTGGCGCGCAGCAGCCAGCCGACATTGAAGTGCTCGGCCCAGAGGCTGGCAACCTCGATGCCATGGCCATCGAGCCATATCACGGCCCGTTCATAGAACGTCTGATACCGCCCAGCATCGGCGACGAGGAAATGGCCGACGCGGCCAAAGCCCCACGCTGCCAGCGAAGCGAAGGCAAGGCAGATCGCCACCGTGACCAGCATGGTGATCGCGAGCGCTGCGAGCTTCGGCATCCATGACTGCAGCCATTTCTGCGCCGGCCAGACGATCGCGATGATGAACAGCGCCGCAGCGAGCGGCGCCAGCACACTCCTCGCCTGCGATGCGGCCGCGCCGACGAGCACTACCGCGATGACGACGGTTGCAACCCTTTGCCCGGAGCCGTCCCCCATCCTGGATTCCTCCGACCTTGCGCCAAACAAAGATTGTCAGGTGCTGCAATCCGCCGCAAGGGCAGTCAGCCGATCGATGGGGCGGGGCCAGGGATTTGGACGCCGTTGATGCGCTGATTGCGCAGGCGCCAAAACGATGTTCTGCGTCGTAGCCCGGGTGGAGCCATCGGGCGCGCCTTCGCGCGACCCGTTGGCTTCACCCGGGCTACAGAATCTCGGCGTTGTTCAGGCCACCAGCTTGGCGAACAGGTCGGCGTCGACATTGCCGCCGGAGAGAACGATGACGACGTTCTTGTCCTTGGCGTCGATGCGGCCGGCAAGCAAGGCGGCAAGGCCGACGGCGCCGCCGGGCTCTACCACCAGCTTCAGTTCGCGATAGGCGAACGCAACCGCAGCGGCGACTTCCTCATCTGAAGCCGACACGCCGCCCGCCAACAGCTTGCTGTTGATCGCAAATGTGAGCTCGCCCGGCATCGCCGCCATCAATGCGTCGCAGATAGTGCGGGCGGCGGCTGGATGCGGCTCGCGATGTCCTACCTGTAGCGACAGCGCGTGGTCGTCATAGCCCTTCGGCTCGGCGACGATCACCTGGGCTTGCGGGAATTTGGCCTTCACGGCGGTCGCGACGCCCGCGATCAGCCCGCCGCCGGACGCCGGTGCCACCACGATGTCAGGCGTAAGCCCAAGCGTGGCCATGTCCTCGGCGATTTCGCGGCCCGCGGTGCCCTGCCCTGCGATCACGAAGGGATCGTCATAGGGACGCACCAAAGTCGCGCCGCGCTTCTCCGCGATGCCATTGGCGATCGCCTCGCGGTCCTCACGGTCGCGGTCATAGAGCACGACCTCGGCGCCATAGGACTTGGTGCGCTCGCGCTTGGTGATGGGCGAGTCCGCCGGCATCACGATGGTCGCCTGCATGCTGAGGATCTTCGCCGCTGCGGCCACGCCCTGGGCATGGTTGCCGGAGGAGAATGCGACGACCCCGCCGCCGCGCTGTGCCTGCGGGATCGACGACAGCTTGTTGAAGGCGCCGCGGAACTTGAACGAGCCGGTCCGCTGCAGCATTTCCGGCTTCAGGAATACCGTGGTCCCGGCGCGCTCGTTGAGGACGGGAAAGGACAGCAGCGGCGTGCGCACCGCGAACGGCGCGACCACCTTTGCGGCGGCTTCGATATCAGCCGCACCGATGGGTTGATTTGCGATGATTTCGGTCATGCGCAATTTGTAACGCGGTCGCGGACGAGCCGGCAAGACGCTTCTGTGTGATCCCCGGCCGTAGCCCGGGTGGAGCGGAACGCGTAACCCGGGACCACCGGTCAACACCGATACAGAAGTCCCCGGGTTGCGCTGCGCTCCACCCGGGCTACGGGGTCAGGCTAGGCTGCGAAATGCGGGTCCTCAGCCACGAATTCCGCCGGTTCGTTCTCAGGCTCCGGCTCGACCGGCCGGAGATTGAGCGCGTGGTCGATAAAGACGCGCGCCGAGGCTTGCCAGGTGTGGCGCGCGGCAAAGTCGACACAGGCCTCCGCGGGGATGCTGAGCGCCTCCAGGCAGGCCTCGCGGAGGTCTTCCTTCAGCACGCCGACCGGCGCGCTGCCGATCACGTCGCGCGGGCCGACCACCGGGAAAGCGGCGACCGGCAGGCCGCTCGCCAGCGCCTCCAGCAGCACCAGGCCGAAGGTGTCGGTCCTGCTCGGGAATACGAACACGTCGGCAGCGGCATAAATGCGCGCCAATTCCTCGCCGTGCCGTGCGCCCAGGAACACGGCGTCGCGGTATTTCCGCTCCAGTACCGACCGCGCCGGTCCGTCGCCGACAACGACCTTGGTGCCCGGCAGATCGAGGTCGAGGAAGGCTTCCAGGTTCTTCTCGACCGCCACCCGGCCGACGCTGAGGAAAACCGGTGCCGGAAGACAGAGGTCGACATGGCGCGGATGGAACAGCGCGGTATCGACGCCGCGCGACCACAGCACCACGTTGCGAAAGCCGCGCGAGCGCAGTTCGGCGGCGAGCGCCGGGGTTGCCGCCATCACCGCCTGGCTCGGCCGATGGAACCAACGCAACAGCCGCCAGACCCAGTTTTCCGGGATTGGCGAGCGCGCCGAGACATAGTCGGGAAAGCGGGTGTGAAAGCTCGTGGTGAACGGCAGGCCGCGCTTGCGGCAATAGCGACGCACCAACAGGCCGATCGGACCTTCGGTGGCGATGTGGATGCTGTCAGGCTTGTCCTGCTCGATCAGCGCGGCGATCGCGGCCGGATGCGGCAAGGCCAGCCGGAGGTCGCGATAGCTCGGCATCGCGAAGGTGCGGAACGATTGCGGCGTGAGAAATGCGATCTCGACGCCGAGGCCCTTTGCCGCCTCGGCCATCATGGTCAGCGTCCGAACCACCCCATTGACCTGGGGATGCCATGCGTCGGTCGCGACCAGGATTTTTGTCATGCAGCGCGCGCCGTGACCCGCGGCACTGGGGCGATGCGCCGGACCGGGTCCGTCCAGGTGATGATCTCGAAGCGGCCATCCTCGTGCTCGGCCAGCGCCGTGCAGCTCTCGACCCAGTCGCCGCAATTCATGTAGCGGATGCCGTGCTCGTCGCGGATCGTTGCATAATGGATGTGGCCGCAGATCACGCCGTCGCAGCCGTGGCGACGTGCTTCGCTCGCAAGCGTGGTTTCGAACGCGCCGATGTAATTGACTGCCTTCTTGACCTTCAGCTTCGCCCATTGCGACAGCGACCAATAGGGCACGCCGAACATGCGGCGGAAGAAGTTGACGAAGCGATTCATCTGGATCGCGAAGTCGTACGCCTTGTCGCCGAGATGGGCGAGCCAGCGCGCATTCTGCACCACGAGGTCGAAGATATCGCCGTGGATCACGAGGTAGCGCTTGCCGTCGACGCCGGTGTGGATGGTGTTCTCCATCACGTCGATGCCGCCGAAATGCGTGCCGTAGTACTTGCGCAGGAACTCGTCGTGATTGCCGGGGATATAGATGACCTTGGCGCCCTTGCGTGCCTTGCGCAGCATCTTCTGCACGAAATCGTTGTGGGTCTGGGGCCAGTGCCAGCTCGACTTCAGCGCCCAACCGTCAACGATGTCGCCAACCAGGTAGATCGTGTCGGCATCGTGAGAGCGCAGGAAATCCAGCAATCGGTCGGCTTGCGACCCGCGGGCTCCGAGATGGACATCGGAGATAAACAACGTGCGAAAGCGCCGCTCGGGGCTCTCTTCACTGAAAGAGTCGCTTCCCATACCTGTGCACCTAACAAATCCCTGTGACAGGGCGATGACGATTCGTCGCAGCCAACAGTCCCACCAGAATCAGCTACGCGCCCCTTTGAAAGGCGGATAACAGCGCCATGCGACAATCTGGCGACACCAGAGGCCGTAGATATGCGGGACAGGGTTGAGGCAGCTCGGTCGTCTAATAAAATCTGTGAAAATGATGCACCGACCCGTGGCCGTGGCCGACGGTGAAACGGTCGGCGGCTTCGATGGCGGCGCTGATCCAGCGCTTGGCATTGCGCACGGCTGACGTCACGTCTTCGCCCTTGGCAAGCTCGGCTGCGATCGCAGACGACAAAGAGCAGCCGGTGCCATGGGTGTTTGCGGTGCTGATGCGCGGCGCCGCGAGCACGATCGCGCTGTCTACATCGACGAGATAGTCGATGCTCTCGCTGCCCTGCCCGTGCCCGCCCTTAATCAGGACCGCCCGACAGCCGAGGGCAAGCAGCCGCCTGCCCTGGCTCTCGATGGCGGCCTCATCCGAGGCCATCGGTTCGTCGAGCAGTGCTGCGGCCTCCGGCAGGTTCGGGGTGATCAACGACGCAAGCGGGATCAATCTCGTGCGCAGCGCATCGACCGCCTCCGCGGCAAGCAGGCGATCGCCCGAGGTTGCAACCATCACCGGATCGAACACGACATGCTTCGGCGACCAGCGCTCGAGCCCGGCCGCGATCGCATCGATGATCGAAAGCTCCGCCACCATGCCGATCTTGACCGCGCCGACCGCAAGATCGGAGAACACCGCATCGATCTGCGCCGTCACAAACTCGGCCGGCACCTGGTGGATGCCGCGCACGCCCATCGTATTCTGCGCGGTGAGCGCGGTGATGACGGATGCGCCGTAGACACCGAGCGCGGCAAAGGTCTTCAAATCCGCCTGGACGCCGGCGCCGCCAGAGGAATCCGAACCGGCAATGGTGAGTGCGATCGGCGTCGTCATCGGAAAGCTGCCGCGCAGTGGGATAGGCATAATACCATGGTCCCTCCTAGCGCGGCGAACCAACGCCGGCAAGCTGGCTTGCCATTGCACGGCGAATTTGGCTCTATGGACCGGCTACCTGCCCCGGAGATAACAGCGATGGTTCCCTTCTTCATTCAGATCAAGTGCAAGCTCGGCCAGTCCTATGCCGTCGCCAATGCGCTGGCGGAGGCCGAGATCGCCTCCGAGATCTACTCCACCGCGGGCGATTACGATCTCCTGGTGAAGTTCTACGTCGACAAGGACACCGACATCGGCCATTTCGTCAACGAGAAGGTCCAGGTCATCCCGGGCATCCAGGACACCCGCACCATCATCACCTTCAAGGCGTTCGGGACCACCTAGACTGGTTGACGTGGCCGACTGCCCAGACATAGGCCACTGCGGCAGTGTCGGCGTCCGACCGCTCGGCGCCTCACTTCGGCGACGTAACGGTATAGTTGCGCGGGTGCGGGACGCCGTCGACAACCGTCTTGGTGATCGCCGCAAGGCGTCGCTGCACACCCATTGCCGGAAGTCAGGTCCGGGCCGACTGACGTCCCTCGCGCATCGGACGTGACATCCGCTGCAGGTGCCGTTGCTGGCCCCGCCGTGCTGAGGTCGGTATCGTCGATCTACTTCGCCGACAGCAAAGCGGCGCGGGACGGCCGATCAGCCCCGTTCTGAGACACCCGCTTGATCGCGCGGAGAATCTCGCCACGGGTGTCGATGCGCTGGAATTCCTTAGCCATGAGCGAAGCACGTGCGCGATACCTCTCCGTATCGAGTACGGCCCGCACAGCCTCGCGCAGCACCTGCGGCGTCGGCGTGCTCGTCTCAAGGTTGATGCCGACCCCGGACCAGCCGACCCGCGCATTCACATCGGCCTTGTCCTCGGTGAGTCCAGCGCAGACCAGAGGAACCCCAAAGCTCATGGCTTGGTTGACGCTGCCATAACCTCCATTGGTGACAAATACATCGGCCTTGGACAGGATCCACTCGAACGGCAGATAGCTCGTCAAACGCGCATTAGCCGGAATGGGGCCAGGGATCGTATCGACCGGGCGGCCACCAGCGGTGACGACCACGAGCAGGTCCCGCTCGTCGGCCAATCCCACAAGGGTCGGTGTTACCAAGCGGTTGAAGTCGTGGTTGGCCACTGTCCCTTGGGTGACGAGGACCACCTTGCGCCTGCCGTCCAGCTCATCGGCCCAGGGTGGCAGCGGCGCTTGTTTGGGCATAATGGGCGGGGTACCCACGAATTGCACCGAAGCCGGGGCGGGACGCGGAAACTCAAAACTCGGCACCGTCAGCTGCAGATAGGCATCTGCTAATTCCACCATTGCCTCGAAAGGAGGCCTCGGCAGCGACTTGACGCCGATTTCCTCCAGGCATTGGTTCAAACGATGCGCGAGCGGTTGATTGACGACCCTCTCATGTTCCTGGGCAATGGCTGCATACTTCTCGCGCTGCGCCGGGGCTGCCGCCGGAGGCAAGCCGAGGAGTTCTGGCGCCCCGTCTGTGCGAGGCCAATGGAGGATCGTGGTGCCAAAGCAGACAATCGGAGGCCGCTTCGAGCGAGGGCCGAGCAGCATTGGTAGCAGGCCCAAGAAGTACTCATCCCCCATCACGATGTCGGCCGGGACTTCCCGCAACAATCGTTGCAAGCCCTCGTGCTGCACGAGCATGTGGTCAACAAATAAGCGCTCCTTGGTGACGCGCAACAACTCCAACCCCGGAGGCAGGCTTTTCAGTTCGGGATACTTCGCGAAAGGATCCACCACATCCTGATCTGCGCTGGCAGGAATAGGACGAAATGCTGCACCAATACTGTTGATGCGGTCGCGGAAAGCGCTTCCTGTGAAGGCGACCACCTCGTGACCGTCAGCCAACAGGATGCGCGCGATACCAAGCATCGGATTGACATGACCGGGCGCGGGGGTCGTAGCGATGATGATTTTCATATGATCCTACTCTGGATATCCTGAGACGAAGGCCACGCGAGCCGGCAAGAGTGATCGAGCTGAGTGACGCAACCAGATGTTGGCAGGTTTGCTGTTACGCCCCGATGTCGGATCCGGCGTGAATTGCTACACTCGCAATGCGTCTGGTCACAAAGGCTTGCGTGCAGGAATGAGCAACTCAGATCGCGCCAAGTGCGATCAATCCAATGATTATCTACCAACGCGTCGAGCTGTTGCGGCCGAGTAGAAGCTAGCTCGGCACTGCAGTAGTGCTTGAGCCGGTCAGATCGCGCTGTCGATCAGATTATTCAACGGTCGCTCAAGCTCGCGGACTGACCTGCTGCCGCAACTCTGCACGATATCCGCTTCCCGGCTCATTGTCAGCAATTCAAGCTGCCGGCTGACCTCCCGGTTGGCTTATGCAAGTCGATAAGCGAGATCTTCGGTGATCAGGATTTCCTGACCGGGCAGCTTGGCCATTGGCGCGACAATTTCGCAGCCCTGAACTTCGACAGACGGGAGAGACTCAGCAGCATCGTGCGATGCGGTGCAGGGTCGATCAGTGCACCTTCCCGTCTCTCATGGCCTGTGCGGGATGGTCAATCCACGCTGCACCGCGGGCCGCGCCAGGCCGCGATCGAGCCAGGCTGGTACCGCTTGAAGACTGTCGAAGTCGACGAGTTCGCGCGCCTCATAGAAGCCGATCAGGTTACGCACCCAGCCGAGCATGGAAATGTCGGCGATGGTATATTCATCGTCCATGATCCATAGTCGTCCGGCGAGATGCGTTTCCAATACGCCGAGCAGGCGTTTTGACTCGTTGACGTATCGTTGAAGTGGGCGCTTGTCCTCGTATTCACGGCCTGCGAATTTGTTGAAGAAGCCGAGCTGGCCGAACATCGGTCCGATCCCGCCCATCTGGAAATGCAGCCACTGGATAGTCTTGTAGCGGCGAGCCGCATCTGCCGGCAAAAGCTTGCCCGTCTTCTCCGCGAGATATTGCAAGATGGCTCCGGATTCGAATAAGGGCAGCGGCTCTCCGTCGGGGCCATCGGGGTCGAGGATCGCCGGGATCTTGCCGTTGGGGTTCAATGAAAGAAATTCTGGCGTGTGCTGGTCGCCCTTGTTGAAGTCGACCAGATGAACTTCGTAGGGGAGCCCGATCTCCTCCAACATGATCGAGACCTTTACGCCGTTGGGTGTCGGCAGTGAATAGAGTTGCAAGCGATCCGGGTATTTCGCAGGCCAGCGCCGTGTGATCGGGAAATCAGCAAAGTTTGGCATCTCAACTCGCTCTTGCGGCTCGATTACACTTTAAGAGGTGGCAAGCATCACGGCGGGTGAATTCATGGCATGACGGTTCAGCTGAGCCACGGAGTATTGCGTATCCGAACGCAGGCGTTTGGCCTGCGAAATGTGGGATCGTAATCTTCGATATAATCGACATTGACTGTGCCGAACGTGGTCTGGGGCTTCTTCAAGGCCGAGCACGTCTGAACCTGGATGAACTCATTCTTGAAATCACCACGAGGAAACGCGGCAATGACCTGGTCGCGTTGCTCTCGCGTATAGTCGTCATATCCAATGCCGACGACATCAACTAGAACACCTGCGTTGGTGAGAGCTATTTCTGGCCGCATGTATTGGGGAATGCCTGGCGTGGTATGTAAAGCGATTGCTTCCCACACCAGATCCGCTTTCGGATCCGGGATGCCGTGGCTCTTGAGGAATTCGCGGGCTGCATCGGCGCCGTCGACTTCAAACCGTTTCGTATCGGTATGGTAAGGGTGGATAAGACCCAGATCGTGAAACAGCGCTGCGACATAAAGCAGTTCAGAATCGAATTTTAGATTCTGACGAATTCCTTTCATCGCACCGAACACAAATACGCGAACCGAGTGGTTGAACAACATCTCGGTTTCATGTTGCCGCACAGTTCGGCGGCCTCGCGTGCGATCTTGCTATCGGGGATCTTAACGCCAGAAATAATATCGACCATTATCGAACTCCCGTCTCCGTGTCTGTGGTGCTGGTTGCAGGAAATAGATCGGTCCGGACCTGATCATAAAACAGTACCAAGATTGCCAATTTTGACTGTACCATCGCGCGATGGCTGTCCTCCCCATCCAACTAGATCGTGCCAGAAGGACCCCACTGGCTGCCCAGATCTATTGCGCGATCCGAGAGAGCATCGAGAGCGGGCGGCTCGCGTCGGGCGCGCGATTGCCTTCCTGGCGCGATCTGGCCGCTCAGCTCGGCGTCTCCCGCGGCACCGTGCGTGTGGCCTACGAACGTCTCATCACGGAGCAATTCGCGATCGGTCTCGGGCCGGCAGGAACTCGTGTGGCCGACCGGCCATCCCGATCCTCAACGCCCGAGTGGTCGCCAGAGGCGGCGCCTCTACCGGACCTCTTTTATGAGTTCGGAAGCGCGCCGCGGGCATTTCAGATGGGCGTGCCCTCTCAGGACGCCTTCCCTTTTAAGCTGTGGTCACGCATCCTGACGCGTGAGACCCGGCTAGCCGCGGCTGCGCCGGTGACGTATCCGGATCCGCGCGGCGATCCGGAGCTGCGAAAGGAAGTTGCGGCTTACTTAGGGCTGGCCCGCGGAATTCGGTGCAGCCCCTCTCAGGTGCTCATAACGAGCGGATTCTCCGGCGCGCTCGGTCTGGCTATCCGAGGGCTTCAGCTTGGAAGGATGGGAGCTTGGATCGAAGATCCAGGCTTTCCGCTCACGCGCACCGCGCTCGGCCTAGCTGGCATGCATGTGACAGCTGTCCCGGTCGATGCGGAAGGGCTGGATGTTGCCGCCGGGGTGCAAACCGCCGGTGGAGCGACACTGGCAGTCGTCACACCAGGCCAGCAGGCGCCGCTCGGGATGACGATGTCGCTGCCGCGGCGACTTGCACTGCTCGCCTGGGCTCGGCAGAACGACGCCTGGATCATCGAGGACGATTACCTCAGCGAACTGCAGCTGAAAGGACGGGCGGCCCCGGCTCTTGCATCGCTCGATCATGGAGGCCGGGTGCTGCACATCGGCAGTTTCAGCAAAACGATCAGCCCGGCGCTGCGCCTGGGGTTCATGGTCGTGCCGCCGGAACTGAGTCGTCCGTTCGGTGAGCTCGCTGCTTGCTTGGCACCAGCGCCGGCTGCGGCCGTGCAGCGCGCCGTGGCGGAATTCCTGCGAGAAGGGCACTACCTTCGCCATCTGCGCCGCATGAAGCGGCTCTACGCCGCCCAACGGGAGACTTTGCTTCGTTGCCTGGGAGAGATGGCGTCAGACCCGATAAAGGTACAAGCAACCGCCGGTCTGGCAGTGGTTCTCTTGCTTCCCGAGTTTGCTTCAGACGTGGACATCGCTTTGCGCGCTCTACAGTTCGGCTTGGCGCCGGCTCCCCTGTCGCCGTGGTACATGCAGCCTCCCCGACAGCAAGGATTGCTGCTCAGCGTGACCAACCTCAATGAACGGCGGCTGCCGGCGGATGTTCGCCGGCTGTTGGAATTGGCACGCTAGCACTGCGAAATGAACGTCGCTGCGACCTAAGCGACTATCGATGGTACATTGAGAGTTGCCGATCTTGGTACTGTTCTGGATCAGGCTGCCCTCCATCTTCGATTGGTAACACCGGTTGAAGCGGATGCGCGAGACCGGCTTTGGGTCCATGACCGGCGCACGGCCTTCAAGCCGACTCACGTCTTAACAGGGAGTTCAGAATGGCAAGCAGCCCCGTCGACGATGCGTCCCAAGGTCCTGCGCGCTGCTCCATGTTGGCATGGCGAGTGCACGAATTCGGACCGCCGGAAGTGATGATTTTGGATCGGGTTCCGAGGCCAGTTCCTGGTACGGGCGAGGTCCTTGTCGATGTTCACGCAGCAGGGGTCGGTCCCTGGGACGGCTGGATCAGGGCCGGAAAGAGCGCGTTGCCGCAGCCCCTTCCTCTTACGCTCGGCTCTGATCTGTCCGGAACAATCGCGGCCGTGGGATCGGGCGTATCCGAGATCGCTGTTGGGGACCAGGTTTTCGGAGTGACCAACAGCCAGTTCCTTGGTGCTTACGCAGAATACGCCGTGGCCTCTGCTGGGATGCTCGCGAAGAAACCAGGCTCGCTGAGCTATGCCGAAGCGGCTTCCGTTCCCGTCGTTGCGGTCACGGCGTGGCAAGCTCTGTTCGACCACGCTCGCCTCGAAGCCGGGCAGACGGTCGTCATTCACGGAGCTGCGGGAAACGTCGGAGCCTACGCGGTTCAGCTCGCTCGTCGCGCTCGCCTGCGTTCAATCGCCACCGCGGGGAGCCAAGACATCGAATACGTGCGGTCCCTTGGTGCCGACAGAGTATTGGACTATCACACGCAACGCTTCGAGGAAGAGGTGAAGGATGCGGACGCGGTACTGGATCTCGTCGGAGGCGAAACGCAAATACGTTCCTTTCAGGTTCTTCGCCCGGGCGGCAAGCTGATCTCCGCTGTGTCCCAGCCCGATCAAGAGCGCGCAAAGCACCACGGGGTCACCGCAGCCTTCTTCCTGGTGGAAGTGACCACCGAGCGCCTTCGCGAGATTGCCGATCTCATCGATCGCGGTGACCTGAAAACCCGCGTCGGCGCAGTTCTTCCTTTTGCCGCTGCGCGAGACGCGCACATGATGTTGGAAGGTCAACGAGAGCCGCCGAAAGGCAAGATCATTCTCGATGTGGGAGGCTCGGACGAAGCCACCGCGCGCGCTTGAATTGGGGCTATGAGTGTGGCGGCGAGCAGCTGTGAAGGCCGACGGCTCCGCGCGAGTCTGGAACACATGGCCGAGAACGACGCCGGCAGAACCGAAGCTCTAGATTCTTGTTTTCACGCGTTTTCTTCACGCGAACCGGTATCCACTTCGCTCGAAAACGCTCTATCGGGGCGCCACGCGGCGCAGATTTGGAAGGAGTCGCAGGCGGAAATCATCCTCCAACCGTCATGTGTCCGGTTTTCGGGAAACTTGATCAAGCGCCTGTGAGTAAACGCCCTAGCTCCTGCCCCCGGTCCGCTTCGGCGGCGTGGGGCCCTCGACCGGTGGCAGGGATTTAAGATAATCGGCCATGGCCGCACGATCTTCATCGGACAATTGTGACGTGTTCTTGATCACGCGCGCCATCAATCCGCTGGCGCTGTCGCCGTCCGGCAGTTCACCGGTCTTCAGGAAATAGGTGAAGTCCTTCACGCTCCAGTCCGCCAGATTCTTTTGCGTGATATTGGGCACCCAACCCTCACCTTCCGGGTTCGGTCCGCCGGCAAGACGCTGCGCGCTGATGATGCCGCCCAGGAAATTGCGCGGGCTGTGGCACTCCGCGCAATGGCCAAAACTGTTCACGAGATAGGCCCCGCGATTCCATTGCGCGGAGCGCGCCGGATCCGGCGTAAAGGGCTTGTCATCCATGAACAGGAATTTCCACACGCCGATGTTGCGGCGGATGTTGAAGGGGAACGGCACGTCGTGATCGCGCACCTTGCCGGCGACCGGCGGCAGCGTCTTGATGAACGCGAAGAGGTCGCGGACGTCCTCGATCTTCGCATGCCGGTAGGACGTGTAGGGAAAGGCAGGGAAAAAATGGGCGCCCTCCGGCGAGGTGCCCTTCATGACCGCTGTGACGAAATCGGCCTCGCTCCAGCGGCCGATCCCGTCATTGGGATCGGGCGAGATGTTCGGCGCATAGAAGGTGCCGAATGGCGATGGAATCGCGAGCCCGCCGCCGAGCCGGGTGCGATCGGGCTGGTCGGGCACGGCGTGACAGGACGAACATCCGCCCGCGTTGAAGATGGTCGAGCCATTGCCAATGTCAGGCTCATAGGCCGGCAATACGCTGGCCGCGAACGTCGCAGGTATGGTCAGCCACCAGTAGACGCCGGCGGCGACAATGCCGGCGAGAATGGCCGCGGGATATATTCGTCGCAACATGGTCCGACCCGTCATTGGAGCGTCTTCGAGCAAAGCATGCCCTTGGACTTGATCCGAGCGTGAGCACCGGTTCGTGTGAACGCGTCAAAAACAAAATCTGGCGCTTCGGTTCAATCAGAACCGAATATGCTCCAGTTCGTCGATCGAACGGCTAATATGGCGAGAGTTTCGGCCATGCGCTTGCTCGAAATTTTCCGCGCTCGCGGGCGATTTTGGGAATAAAGCAGAAAGGCCATTGTTTTGAGGTCGACACTCAGGCCGACGCCAACAGGGAGAAAAACCATGCCGAACAAGACCATGCTTGCCACGCTCGCGCTCGGAGCCGCCGTCGTGTTTGCCGGTCCTGCTCTCGCCGACAAGTACAAGGTGCCGTTGGACGGCAAATCGGAAGTGCCGCCGAACAGCAGCACCGGAACCGGCACCGCCGATATCGACTACGATCCCGCGACCAAGAAGCTGAGCTGGAAGGTGACCTATTCCGGCCTCACCGGTCCCGCTACCGCAGCGCATTTCCATGGTCCCGCCGAAGCCGGCAAGAACGGCGGCGTCGCGGTCCCGATCCCGAATATCGCCTCGAGCCCCGCCGAAGGCAGCGCCACGCTGACGGACGCGCAGGCCGCCGATTTCCTCGCCGGTAAGTACTACGTGAACGTCCACACCGCGGCCAATCCAGGCGGCGAAATCCGCGGCCAGGTCGTGAAATAGGCGAGCCACAAGCGTCCATTCCTGAAGGCGGATGCTGCGGCATCCGCCTTTTTCGTTTTGCACCTAATGAGGTAGATCGGCGGTGACCACGATGAAGCTGCGCCCCCTCTCCCGCTTGCGGGCGAGACGAGCAAAGCTCGCTCCGGCAGCGCTGGGGTGAGGGTGTCTGCGCGAAAAGAACAGAGATTATCTTTGCGCGGAGAGAGCCCTCACCCGGCGCTACGCGCCGACCTCTCCCGCAAGCGGGAGAGGTGAAGAGCGCAAGCGCCGCATCACTTCAATTTGACGCGATAGGTGTCGTGGCACGCGCCGCAGCGATCGTTGATCGTGGTGTAGGCCACCTTCAACTGATCGAGATTCTTGACCTTGCCCTTGAAGTCACCGATCGCCTTCGTGACCGGCGGGATCTTGGAATCGAAATCAGCCTTGTTTTGCCAGATCTTGGGCGACGACGTGTAATGGGCGTCCTTCACGTCTTCCTTGGGGTTGGTGGCAAAGACGGTCGCGATCTTGGCGACGTTCGTTTCGAGATCGGCGAGCGCCGTATCGACCGCCTTCTGGTCGTAGGGGATATCGCCCTTCACCATTTTCCCGATCACATTGTACATGCTTTTCGCCTGCGCCCGCATCAGGTTGTCCTGCTGAACGGCGATCTCCTGCTGAGCCATGACAGCGCTTGCACCGAGCAGCACGCCACCTGCCACCAAAACCATCCGCTTCATCGGCGAATTCTCCTTTTCGTGAAGCTTGCCGGACGCCGCCGCGCGCGCTTTGCGCTCGCGGCCTCACGCTGGATCATGATCCAGCGCCTCCTTTGAGCATGATCTTTTCGGAAAACCGGTTTCCCACTTTTCCGGATCATGCTTTAGAACCCGTGCGCGGGCGTTTATTCCCGCGCTACGATGTCGTCATCAGAGATTATGGCGTCGCTGCGCCTCGCGGATCGCGATCCAGACCCGCTCGGGGGTAGCGGGCATATCGATGTGGTCGATCTTGTATTCGCGCCACAGGCCCTCGACGATCGCGTTGACGATCGCCGGACATGAGCCGATCGCGCCTGCTTCGCCCGCGCCCTTGACGCCAAGCGGATTGGTCGCACAGGGCACGTTGTGGGTCTCGAACACGAAGGACGGACCGTCGGAGGCGCGCGGCACCGCATAGTCCATGAAGGTGCCGGTGACGAGCTGGCCGTCGGTTGCGCTATAGACCGCCTGCTCCATCAGCGCCTGCCCGATGCCCTGCATCGCGCCGCCGTGAACCTGGCCCGCGAGCAGCAGCGGGTTCAGTGTCACGCCGAAGTCATCGACAATGACATAGTTCACGATCTTGATGATGCCGGTCGCCGGATCGATCTCGACTTCGGCGAGATGCGTGCCGTTCGGATAGGTGCCGTCGGCACTGGCGAAGGTCGCGCTGGCGTTCAGCTTCGACGGATCGACACCAGGGCGCTTGGCGAGATCGGCAAAGCTGATCGAACGGTCGGTGCCGGCGATGCGGATCACGCCGTCCGATATCTCGAGGTCGCCGGCGCTCGCTTCCAGCGCCTGCGCCGCGATCTCCTTCAGCCTGTCGCCGAGCGCAGCGGTGGCGCGCTGCACGCTGACGCCGCCCGACGGGATCGATGCCGAGCCGCCGGTGCCAAGACCTGTTGCGATCTTGTCGGTGTCGCCCTGCAGGATGTGGACGCGCTCGGGCGGCAGGCCGAACTGTTCGGCCACGAGCTGCGCATAGGCGGTCTGGTGGCCCTGCCCGCTCGATTGCGTGCCGATCAGGATTGAGACGTCACCATTGGGGTCGAGCGCGACATTCGCAGTCTCCTCGCCCATGGTGCCGCAGATCTCGACATAGGTTGCAAGCCCGATGCCGCGCACCAGGCCATCCTTCTTCGCCGCCTTGGCGCGCTTGGGAAATTCTTTCCACTCGGCGATCTCCATCGCGCGCTTCATATGCGCGGCGAAATCGCCGGAGTCATAGACCTTCCCGGTCGCGGTCTTGTAGGGCAGCGCCTTCGGCGGGATGAAATTCTTGCGGCGGATCGCATCCGGCGTCATGTCGAGTTTTCGCGCGGCGGCATCAACCAGACGTTCGACAACGTAAGCCGCCTCCGGCCGCCCGGCGCCGCGATAGGCATCGACCGGCACGGTGTTGGTGAACACGGTGCGGACGCGGCAATGAAAGGCCTGGATGTCGTAGAGGCCCGGCAGCATGCCGGCGCCGCCATGCGGAATATAGGGACCGAAGGTCGAGAGATAGCCACCCATGTCGCCCATCAGATCGACGTCCATGCCCAGGAACTTGCCGTCCTCGGCGAGCGCCATCTTCGCGGTCGTGACGTTGTCGCGCCCCTGCGAGTCGCCCATGAAGTGGTCGGCACGGTCAGCCGTCCATTTGACCGTCTTCTTCAACTGCCGCGCAGCGACCGCGACCAGAGCATATTCGCGGTAGGGAAACAGCTTGGTGCCGAAGCCGCCGCCGACATCGGGACAGATCACCCGCATGTTCTCGACCGGGATCTTCAGGATGTTCTGGCAGAGGATATCGCGGAGGCGATGGCTGCCCTGGCTGCCGATCGTCAGCGTCAGATGGTCCTTCTTGGCGTCATATTCGGCGACCGCCGCACGCGTCTCCATGAAGTTGGTGACGATGCGCGGGTTGACGATCGAGATTTCCGCGACCGCATGCGCCTTCGCAAAAGCTTCTTCAGTCGCCTTCTTGTCGCCGATCGAGACGTCGAACAGCACGTTGCCCGGCTTGTCGGGCCACACCTGCGGCGCGCCCGGCTTCACGGCATTGACGACGCCGATCACGGCCGGCAGCGGCGTCCACTGCACGTCGATCGCCTCGATCGCATCACGCGCCTGGTCGATCGTCTCGGCGACGACGAAGGCGACGGCGTCGCCGACATGGCGGACTTCGTCCTTGGCCAGGATCGGATAGGGCGGACCGGTGAACGGATCGGTCTCCAGATTGAACAGGCATGGCAGGTCGCCGAGATCGGCGACCTCGGCCGCAGTCAGGATCAGGCTGACGCCCGGCAGGCCGCGCGCCTTGGTGACGTCGATGGTGAACTTCGCATGCGCATGCGGCGAGCGCAGCACCAGCGAATGCAGCGCCGGCTGCGGCGCGACGTCGTCGGTGTAGCGGCCCTTGCCGCGAATGAGGGCATCGTCTTCCTTGCGGCGTACGCTCTGGCCGACGCCGAATTTGATGGGGGCTGCCATCGTCACTCCAATTGTTGTTGTCCACGCCATCTTGGCGTGTTTCCCGCCATATTGGCGCGGTTGGGAAAGAAGCGCAAACCGCGAATTGCGGAGCTTGGAAGCACCGCAACAAAAAGCTGATTTGACTTGAAAACTATCCGCGCCGCAGGGCGAAGAGCCATCCGCGCCCGAACAGCACCAGGATGGAAAATCCATAGACGAAGGCGCCGACCGCAATCAGGAGCGCAAGGATGGTTTCGTCGCGCAGCACGTGCATCTGCGCGAAATAGACGGCTGCGAATCGCTCGGTCCACCAAAGCGCCCCCGCAAGCACGAGGCCGGAGACGGCGAATTTCGCAAAGGTCAGCATCATCAGGCGATCGAGCTCGAGATAGCCGGCGCGCACCGCAAAGCCGAACACCAAGAGCAGGTTGATCCAGGCGCCTACAGCGGTGGCGAGCGCAAGTCCGATCTGGGCGAGTGGGGCCATCAGGCCGATCTTCAGCAGCAGATTGGCCGCAAGCCCGGTCAGCGACGCCTTCACCGGCGTTGCCGTATCCTTGCGTGCATAGAACGTCGCAACGGCGCTGCGGATCATCACGAAGGGGATCAGGCCGATCGAATAGGCCGCCAGGGTCGCGGCGGCCGCCGCGGCATCGGCCTTGGTAAAGGCGCCGCGCGCAAACGCCGCGCGCACGATGATGTCAGGCACGGTGAGGAAGGCCGCGACAAAGGGCACGGTGGCAAGCAGGGTGAAATCAAACGCGCGGCGCTGCGCAGCCGCAGCCCCCACCACATCCTGTGCGGTGATCCGCCGCGACATTTCCGGCAGCAGCACCGTGCCGACGGCAATCCCGATCACGCCGATCGGCAGTTGATAGAGCCGCTCGGCGTAATAGAGCGCCGACAGGGCACCGGCCGCCAGGAAGGTCGCGATGATCGTGTCGGCGAACACGGCGACCTGCGTGCCCATCGAGCCCAGCGTCGCCGGTCCGATCGCGCGGAAAAAGGCGCGGACGTCCTCATCCAGCCGCGGCATGGCAAAGCGCGGCAGCGTGCCGTGCCTCGCCAGATCGCCCGCAAGCAGGAAATATTGCAGGAAACCGGAGATCAGGACGCCCCAGGCCGCAGCGTGACCTGCACTCGGGAAGAAGGCCGCCAGCGCCAGCGTTGCCATCATCGACAGATTGAGGAGGATGGACGCCCCGGCCGCGCTGGCAAAGCGCTGCATCACGTTGAGCATGCCGCCATAGAGCGTCACCATGGTGATCAGCAGCAGATACGGAAAGGTGATCCGCGTCAGCTCGATCGCAAGCTGGCGCTGCTCGGCGTCATCGGTGAAGCCGGGCGCCAGGACGCGCAATGCCTGCGGCATGAAGGCCCAGGCCAGCACCAGCAGGATGAGCTGAGACAAGAACAGCAGCGTAAAGATGCGGTCGGCGAACAGGCGCGCGGACGTATCGCCGCCCTTGCCGTGGACATGGGCGTAAGCCGGGACGAACGCGGTGTTGAACGCGCCTTCGGCGAAGATCGCACGAAAATTGTTCGGCAGGCGCCAGGCGACCAGGAAGGCGTCGGCAATAGGTCCCGCGCCGAGGATCGCTGCGAGCATGATGTCGCGCGCGAGCCCCGTCAGCCGCGAAAGCAGGGTGTAGCCGCCGACCGTGAAGATGCGTCCAAGCATGCGCCGGTTCTAGCCCAAGCACCGGCGCCGCAAAACGGCGAAATCAGGACGAAAGCGCGCCGCGCACAGCCTCGATGATTCGCCCCTGCGTCGCCTCGTCGAGATAGGCGTGAATCGGCAGGCTGATGACGTCGTTCGAAAGCCGTTCGCTGACCGGCAGGCCGCCCTCCGCCACCGGGAAGTCGCGGTAGGCGGTCTGCTGATGCATCGATTTCGTATAGTAGATCGCGGTCGGAACGCCCTGCGCCTTCAGCGCCGCGGCAAAGCCGTCGCGGTCGGTGCCCTCGGGCAGGCGGATGGTATAGCACGCCCAGATCGAGCTGCAGCCGGCGGCAAGGCGCGGCACGGTCACGACGTTACCGAGCCCGCGCGCATAGCGCTCCGCGACCTCATTGCGCGCCGCGATCTCTTCTTCGAAAATCTTGAGCTTCTCGAGCAGTACCGCCGCCTGCATGGTGTCGAGCCGCCCGGTCAGGCCCAGGCGCACGTTGTCGTATTTGTCCGAGCCCTGGCCGTGCACGCGGATGCTGCGCAGCGTCTCGGCTAGCTCGTCGTCGTCGGTGAAGATCGCACCACCGTCGCCGAAGCAACCGAGCGGCTTTGCCGGGAAGAAGCTGGTCGCCGTCGCCAGGCCAAAAGTGCCGATCCGCCGCCCCTTGTAAGTAGCGCCAAAGCCCTGCGCGGCGTCATCGAGCACGAACAGACCTTCGGCCTTGGCGACCGCAGCGATCGCGTCGTGATCGGCGCTCTGCCCGAACAGGTCGACTGGAATGACGCCGACTGGCTTGAGGCCGCGCGCCTTGGCGGTCGCGATGCCGCGCTTCAGCGAGGCCGCATCCATGTTGAACGTCGTCTCATCGACGTCCACAAAAACCGGCGTAGCGCCGGTCAGCGCCACCGATTCGCCGGTCGCGCAGAACGTGAAGGACGGGCACAGCACCGCATCGCGCGGGCCGACCTTCTTGGCCATCAGCACCATCAGAAGCGCGTCGGTGCCGCTGGCGCAAGCCACCACATGTTTTGCGCCCGAGAACTTTGCAAGTTCCGCCTCCAGCGCCGACACTTCCGGCCCATTGATGAACTGGCAATGGGAGAGCACGCGGGAGACCGCTTCATCGACGGAGGTGCCGAGCCGGCGGCGCTGCGCGGCAAGGTCGATGAAGGGAATGGGTTCTGGGCGCAGATGCTGGTTCATGGGACCTTGCGGGAGGCGTGAGGGAAGCTATCAGCCGGCGACGCGGCGCGGCGCCTTGCGGGCGACGGTCGCGGCGGGCGTGGCCGGCGTTTCCAGACATTTGATCGCGATCTCGAGGCTCGCGACGCCCTCGTTGCCTGATACCGCCGGCTCCTTCCCGCCCCTCACCGCGTCGAGGAACGCAATCAATTCGGCGCGCAACGGTTCGTCGTGGCCGACAGGCAAATGCCGCATCGAATAGCTGCCGTCGGGCTTGAAGCCGAAACACTCCGTGACCTGACGGGTCAGGAGATCGCCCATCACATATTTGCCGCGCGTCGCGACCGTGACGCTGCGCGCCTTGAACGGCGTCAGCCAGTTGGTGTTGATATGCGCAAGCACGCCCGAGGCGGTACGGAATTGCAACAGCGCGATGTCCTCACGCTCGGCCACGGCGCTCGAAAGCTGCGGCTGCACGTCGACGATTTCAGACTCGGTGAACCAGCGGATCAGATCGATGTCGTGCACGGCCAGATCGATGACGACACCGACATTGGACATGCGCGGCGGAAACGGACCGACGCGGGTAATGCCGATCGAGAGGATGTCTTCGCCCGATATCGCCTGCTTGATCGCGACCACCGCCGGGTTGAAGCGCTCGACGTGTCCGACCATCAGCGTCACGCCAGCCTGCCGCGCGGTGTTGACGATGTCGTTGCCCTCCTCGACTGTGGAGGCGACGGGCTTCTCGACCAGGATATGGACGTTCTGCGCGATACAGGTGAGCGCGATCTCGTGATGCAGATGGGTCGGGGCCGCGATCGTCACGGCATCGACGCCTTCGGCGAGCAACTCATCGAGCGTCGCAAACGCCCGGCACCCGACCAGCGCAATGGCGCGCGCGCGATGTTCAGCCAGAGGATCGACGATCCCGACCAGCGTGACGTCGGGCAATCCCGCCAGCACGCGGGCATGGTTGCTGCCCATCACCCCCGCCCCGATAACCCCGACGCGCAAGGCGCGCCTGATCCCGGCTTTTGCGGCCAACCCCGACCCTTTGGAACTCATGTGGTTACCCCAACAGACTTTTGGTGGCGCCCATCGGTTGCGCGTTCTTCCCCGGACCAGCCTGATTCCACCGAATCAGGCCGCAGCCCTATCCCCTTGTCCTGACGTGCTTTCTTTCCCCGAAGCATCGTCACGCACACGCTATAGCATGCTGTCACAAATGTGGCGAATGCCAACGCGCAAATCCGGACACGTTTTGATTCAAAAGATTACACCGTCTCGCCGGGCGATCGGGGACGAAATCGATGCACAGCGCATCATCAGGTGCGCTGATAGTCGTCCTCGATGCGGATGATGTCGTCCTCGCCGAGGTAGCTGCCGGTCTGCACCTCGATCAATTCCAGCAGGATCTTGCCGGGGTTCTCCAGCCGGTGCACCGCGCCGATCGGGATGTAGATCGACTCGTTCTCGTGCACGGTCTTCACCGTTTCGTTGACGGTGACGCGCGCAGCACCACGGACCACGATCCAGTGTTCGGAACGGTGATGGTGCTTCTGCAGCGACAGCCGCTCGCCCGGCTTGACGATGATGCGCTTGACCTGGTGGCGTTCGCCATTGTCGACCGACTGGTACGAGCCCCAGGGCCGATGCACCTTGATGTGGTTCTCGGTGACCTCGGGCGCCACCGTCTTCAGTTTCGCCACCAGGCGCTTCAGGCCGTTGGCGTCCTTCTGCCGCGACACCAGGATGGCGTCCTGCGTCGCCACCACCACGAGGTCGTCGACGCCCTCGAGCGCGACCAGCGCGCGGTCGGTCACGACGTTGCAGTTGCGCGAATCTTCGAACACCGCAGCACCGCGCGCGGCATTGCCCTGCCCGTCTTTATCAGACAATTCCCACACCGCGTGCCAGGAGCCGACATCCGACCAGCCGCAGGACACCGGCACCACCGCCGCGTGCGCGGTCTTCTCCATCACCGCGTAATCGATCGAGATCGCCTTCGCCGCTCCGAACGCATCCGCATCGAGCTTGACGAAGCCGAGATCGCGTTCGGTCTTCGTCACCGCCTCGGTCACCGCCTGCACGCTCGCGGTATCGAAATTGCGGTACTCATCGAGCAGCACGGCGGCGCGGAACATGAAATTGCCGCTGTTCCAGAGATAGCCCGACGTGATGTAGTCGGCCGCGGTTGCGGCGTCGGGCTTCTCGACGAATTTTGCGACCGCGCGCACCTGTCCCGAAATGGTATCGCCGGGGCTGATATAGCCGTATTCGGTGGCCGGGCGCTCAGGATTGACGCCGAAGGTGACGATGCGGCCTGCTTTCGCGGCAGCCAGCCCCTCGCGACAGGCGGCGACGAAGGCCGCGGTGTCGCCGACCACGTGATCGGCGGCGAGGGCCAGCACGGTCGCGTCCCTGTCGCGCGCTTGTGCAAAGGCCGCGCCGGCCGCGATCGCCGGCCCCGAGTCGCGCCGCGCCGGCTCCAGCAGCACGTCCGCCTCGCGCCCGATGCCGGCCAGTTGCTCCAGCACCATGAAACGATAGGCGTTGTTGGTGATCACGATCGGCCGCTCGAACAGCGCCGGATCCGACACCCTCAGCAGCGTCTCCTGAAAGGTCGAGCGGGTCCCGAACAACGGCAGGAACTGCTTCGGATGGACCTCGCGCGACGCCGGCCACAGCCTCGTGCCCGCCCCGCCGCACATGATCAGTGGAATAATTCGGTCCATCCTAACCTCGAATTCTGTAATGATCGGGCTGCCCGACAATAGTTAACGTCCTCATCGTCCCTCCGGAACCGATGTCCCTATCCCCTTCACATTGTCGACATCGGCGAAATGCCCGGGGTCACGGACGCGACCAGCAGTAGATGACAGCCCTTGGCGGGCGGGTTTTCCACCCGCAAGCGCTACCACACCGGTTAGTCCCTTCAGATGAGTTTTTGTGGGCAGCGTAAACCTTTATGAGCATGCAAGCCAAATATCCGGGCAACCCGGCAGTCCCCGTTCAGGCCCTCTTTAGCCGCCGGTTGGAGGCTGCCGCAAGAGCGATCGAACGGCTATTGCAAGATCGGTCCTAAACCCATACCAAGGCCACCAAATTCGGCGCACGGCGTCGATTTGCGCCGTTTTTGACGTCTTTCTCGAACCTGGCAAGCGCTGACGAGATGCGCCGGATACTGCTTTCGACCATCAAGATATTGATCTCGGCTGCGTTGCTTTACCTCTCGCTCCGCAAGGTCAACCTGTATGATCTCGCTGCGCGCATCCGCGTCGAAAGCCTGGGCTGGATCGCTCTCGCGATCGCGGTGACCTTCCTGCAGATCTTCCTCGGCGTATTGCGATGGCGTGAGATCAGCGCCGAATGCGGCGCGCCGCTCGAAACCCGGCAGGCGATGCGCTTCAACGTGATCGGGACCTTCTTCAATCAGACCTTGCCATCGTCGATCGGCGGCGATGCGGTGCGGCTGTGGCTGGTCGCGCGCGCGGGCGCCGGCTGGCGCGCGGCGACCTATTCGATCTTCGTCGACCGCGCCATCGGCCTGATCGCGCTCGCCGTGCTGATCGTAGCGAGCCTGCCGTGGAGCTATCGGTTGATCAACGATCCGCAGGGACGGTCGGCGCTGCTCCTGATCGATTTCGCGGCGCTTGCGGCCGGCGGCGGCTTTCTCCTGCTCGGCGCATTGAACTGGCCGTGGCTGAAGCGCTGGTGGGGAACGCACCACATCCACGCCTGCGCCGTTATCGCAAACAAGGTGCTGTTCAGTTGGGATCGCGGGCCGAAGGTCGCGGTGCTCTCCCTGCTCGTTCACGTTCTGGCCGTCGTTATCGTCTGGTGCGTGGCGCAGTCCATTTCCGCACCGCTGCTGTTCAGCCAGATCTTTCAACTGGTGCCGCCGGTGATGTTGATCACCATGCTGCCGATTTCGATTGCCGGCTGGGGCGTGCGCGAGGCGAGCATGGGTCTCGCCTTCGGCTACGCCGGGCTGGCGGCCAACGAGGGCGTCAACGTTTCGTTGCTGTTCGGCGCCGTGTCCTTCATCGTCGGCGCATTTGGCGGACTGGTGTGGATTCTTAGCGCGGAAAAGAAAGCACAAGGGGACAAGCCGATCGATGTCCCCGCACAATCGCTCTCGCCAATCGAATGACCAACGCTGATATCGCGCTTTCGGTCGTCGCCGCGGCGCTTGCTGCGTTATTGTCGGCGCTCCTCGTTTGGCTGCTGCGGCCGATGCTGTTGCGCGTGGCGCTCGCCAAGCCGAATGCGCGCTCATCCCATCGAATCCCGACGCCGCAGGGCGCGGGGATCGCCGTGATCGTGGCGACGCTGGTCGCGGCAGGCACGCTCGTCGCATTGAGCGGCAACGGCACGCTGCAAGTCCCCCTTGCGGTCTTCGCTGCGACGTTGTTCATCGCCGCTGTCGGCTTTGCCGATGACATCAAGCCCGTGCCCGTGCTGCCGCGCCTGTTGCTGCAGGGATTGGCGGTGGCTGCGGTCGTGTTCGCCGCGCCCGCCGATCTTAGGATCGTACCGACCGTCCCGTTCTGGATCGAGCGCGGCTTGCTGCTGATCGCGGGGCTATGGTTCGTGAACCTCGTCAACTTCATGGACGGGCTCGACCTGATGACGGCGGCCGAAGCGGTGCCGATCACGGCGGCAGTCGCACTGCTTGGCTTTTGGGCGCAGGTTCCGCCTTCGACAGCGCTGGTGGCGGCGGCGCTCTGCGGCGCGCTGCTCGGCTTCTCTCCCTTCAATCGCCCTGTGGCAAAGATCTTCCTCGGCGACGTCGGCAGCCTGCCAATCGGGCTTCTGCTCGGCTGGTGCCTGCTCCAGCTCGCCTATCACCAGCAGGTCGCCGCGGCGTTGCTGCTGCCGCTCTATTACCTTGCTGATGCCACGATCACGCTGCTGCGCCGGCTGATCAACGGAGAGCCATTCTGGGCGGCTCACCGCTCGCACTTTTACCAGCGCGCGACGGACAATGGATTTTCCGTGTCGCGCATCGTCGGCGAAGTCTTCGCGCTCAATGTCGCGCTCGCGCTGCTCGCGATGTTGTCGATCCAATTGGATTCGGCCGCGGCGAGCCTCGTTCTGCTGCTCGTTGGCGCGAGTGCGGTGGCGTGGCAGCTCTATAGATTTTCGCACAGACGGGGACGATAGAGCGTCTTCGATCGAAGCGGACACCGGTTCACGCGAAGAAAACGCGTCAATCAACGATCTTTCGAAGTCGCCAAGCGCGTTTCTTACGGATGCAACCATTTCTCTCAATGTGAAATCACGGAGTAACGCCGTCCAGCCAGCATAAAATACAGCCTACTCATCTCGTAGACGGTTTCCATGTCGCTCACGCCGACCGAAGCGTTGATGCATCAAGCGCGTGTGCGCCCCGAGAGCACGGCCTTTGTTTTTAACGAAGACGTGTGGACCTACAGCCGACTGGAGGCCGAAGCCGAGTCTGTCGCACAAGGTCTCGCCGCGAACGGCGTCAAACCAGGCGACCGCGTCGCGCTTCACATGATGAATTGCCCCGAAATTCTGGTCGGCTACTACGCGTGTTACAGACTGGGCGCGATTGCGGCGCCACTACGAACCGCCTTCAAATGTGCCGAACTCGCGCCGCTACTGCAGCGATTGCAGCCTGCGCTCTATATCGGTCAAGCCGCGCTCTATCAGAATGTTGCCCCGATCGACGATGCGATCCTTCCGCGGACGAGCCGTATTCTGGTGGATGGAGACGCCAATGCGCTCGGCCTGCGGCCATGGAATGACCTGAAACAGGCAGCGCATGTGCATTTCCCGAAGCCCCCTTCCGACGAGCCTGCTGTACTGATCAATACATCCGGCACCACCAGTGGCTATCCCAAATTCGTCGCACATACGCCGGGCACGCTGGCGGCAGCGACGGATCTCGTTTGCAAGCATGGTAGCTTATTGGCGGAGGATGTCGTCATATTGTCGATGATCATGACGCATGCCAGCGGCGTCTTTCGCTCACTGGCTCTTGTCCGGCTCGGCACCCCCTTCATCATGCTGGAGAGCTTTGATGCTGATGTCGTGCTCGACAATGTCGAACGCTATCGCGGCACCTGTCTGCTCGGCTTTCCTGCCGAATACGCGGCGCTGATCGAGGCCCAGCTCGCCAGGCCGCGAGACCTGTCTTCGCTGCGGTTCTGCACCACTGGTGCGGACGCCTGTCCAATCGAGATTCAGGAAAAGGCTGCATCGGTTCTTGGAGCGCCTCTCTACAACCTTTGGAATGCGACGGAAGCGGTCGGAACCTTCACGTTCGGACTGGCATCAGGACCCGTTGTCCGGATCGTCGAGGGGGCGGAGATTCGGCTGGTCGACAATCATGGGGCGGACGTCCTCCACGGCGAGATTGGTGAGCTCCTGATCCGCGGTCCTAACGTCTTCACGAGGTATTGGGACGATCCGATCGCAACCGCGCAAAGCCTCAAGGACGGTTGGTATCACAGTGGCGACTTGATGCGGCGCGGCGAAGGCAATGAGCTTTGGTTCGTGTCGCGAAAAAAGGACATCATCATCCGCGGCGGAACCAACATTTCGCCGATCGAAATTGAGGAAGCCCTGATTGCCTGTCATCCCGCGGTCGTAGCAGCGGTTGTAGTCGGCAAGCCCGATACGGTGCTAGGTCAGCGCATATTTGGCTTCGTGAAACTGGTGGCCGGCACGAGCGAAACCGTCGTTGCGGAGATCCTGCAAAACGTCGCGACGCGGCTTGCGCCCTACAAGGTCCCGGAAGCCTTAAGGGTACTCGAAACATTTCCACGCAACGCCCTGAGCAAGGTCGACCGCACAAGGTTGCAGGCGATGGCTTTCGAAGACAATAGCGGCCAATCAGCAAGTTAATCTATGGGAGAACCGCAGCCGCTCGTTGCCGGGAGATCCCGATTCCTTGCCGATTGCCGTCGCTTTCATCGCGGCAAAGCTTCCAGTTGCACTGATGGTTTTTGTTTTTGGCCGCGGACCAGTCGCGCTGAACCTATGAGGAAGGCGGCGGCGCAGGCAAGAAGGACGGCATGCGCGTGCGCCAAAGGATCGACGCGGAGCGCCAACGCAATGAGCGGCGGCGTGACTCCGCCGAATACAGCATAGGGGACATTGTATGAGAGCGCGACACCGGTATATCGCACGGCGGGAGGGAAGCTTTCCACGAGCATCGGCGGGATGCCTGCGAGAACGCCGGCGGACGTGCCGGCCAGCGCATAAAGCGGGAACAGCCTTTCGGGATGTCCCGGCAGCAACGCAAAGAACAGATAGACCGAGGCTGCCAAAACGGGTGTGCACACGACCAGAAAAAGGCTGGCGCCCAACATGTCGGCCAGCATGCCGCAGCAGATGCAGCTCACTGCGAGGCAGGCGGTCGCGAGGCTGACGGCTTCGTACGCCCGATCGGCATCGATGCCGTAGCTGGTTTGGATCAGCGTCGGCACCATGACAAACATGACGACGATCGTCACTGCGATGAGTGAAGCCAGCGCGGAGGAGGCAAGGACGCCGCGACCATAGCTTCGAAGCACGATCTTCAACGGCAGTTCGGCGGCAAGTTCACCCTTGTTTTGCAGGGCGCGAAAGATCGGAGTTTCCGTCAACGAGCGACGCACATAGACTGCCAGCAGCGCAATGATGCCGCCAGCCACGAATGGAAGTCGCCAGCCGAAAGCCAGGACCTCTGCCGGTTTGTACAGCCGGTTCACGATGACGCCAGCCAACGCTCCCAGTAGATTTCCGATCGCAAGCGCACTGCTCAACATGCTGCAGGCGAAGCCGATGCGAGGCGCAGCCACTTGTTCGGCCACGAAGGTCCAGGCTCCCGGCAGTTCGCCGCCCAATGCAGCGCCCTGCAATATCCTCAGCATCAACAGCACGACCGGCGCCGCGCTGCCGATGTTCGCGTAGGTCGGCGCAAAGGCAATTCCAAAGGTGGCAACGGCCATCAGCGATATGCTGAAAACGAAGGTCCGCTTCCTGCCGAGCAGGTCGCCATAATGTGCCAGAATGATCGCTCCGAGCGGACGTGCCAAATTGCCGGCGGCAAAAATGCCGAAGGTCTGCGCGACTGCTATCCATTCGGGCATCTCGGGCGGAAAGAAAAGCTGCCCCAGGACCCTTGCGAAAAGGGCGAAGACGATGAAGTCGTAATTCTCCAGAACACCGCCAAGTGCGGCAAGAAGCAATGCACGATATTTGCCTTGTTCGGATTCCAGCGGCTCTGACGTATCCAGCAAGGCCATCCTCCTGTATCCGATCGAACATCGTTCTGACGTCCTACGCGACCCCCGATCGGATTGCGTGCGATGCCGGCTGTTGACCCTCGGTGACTGAAGAGCAGTACGGTCACGTCAGTTACCGCCCTATGTCGACTGACGGGAATCACGTTACGGCTGTAGTTGCGCAGCGGGCCACTCTTGATGATCTGGCTGGCCTTTTTTGAGCAACCCATGGGCGATGGCCAACGACGAACATCATGGAGGTAGGCGGAGCGCCGCCCGTTCAATATTCGTCCGTCAGCAGCAAGCGAACGGTTGCCAAAGAGCTATAGGAGCGCACGCGCCTTGCGTACGCGCCTGTGAGCTTTTTCCGGGCCCGTGAAATATCGCCATCGGGGCGAGAAGGTGCTCAACGGTCGGTTAATCGATCAGGTGGTCGAAACCCCGCAAGGCGCGCTTCAAGCCCTCGTTGAGGCCGATGAGCGGCCGCCAGCCGGTAGACGCGACCTTGGACAGGTCGAGTTCGAGCGAGCCGAACAGGCTCTCATTGGCCTCGTTGCGGCCGGTGATGCTGAACAACGAACTCAACACTAGCCGCGGCATGGAAAACAGGCGCGCCGGTTTGCCTGCTGCGGCCGCGAGGAGCTCGATGAATTCGGGCGTCGACACCTGCTCGTCATCCGCGACAAGGAAAATGTTGAACTGGCCGTCCGGATGAGAAAGCCGATGCAGCACGAATGATGTCAGATTCTCCACCGAGACGAACGCACGACGGTTGCGCACGTTCGCAAACGGGAGCGGGACGCCGAGACCGATCGCCTTTTCGAGCAACGCGAGATTACCTTTGGCGCCGAACCCGTAGATCAATGGTGGCCGAATGATCGTGACCTTCATCTGGCTCGCCTGCGCCAAATGCCTCAATCCTGCTTCGGCCGCCGCTTTCGACATTCCATAGAGGCCGCGCGGGGTCAGGACGTCGTTCTCGCTGAATGGCGCGCGGCCGTCAGTGCTTCGGCCGTGCACCAGCACGGTGCTGACGAAGATGAAGTGGCGGACACCGGCGTCGGCCGCGCAACGGGCCAGATGCAACGTGCCTTCAAGATTGACGGTGCGATAAAGCTCGACGGTGTGTTCCTCCCGCCTGTGATGCACGCGCGCCGCCAAATGCACGACCGCATCGACGCCCTCGAGCGCGGCCCGCCAGTCCGTGACGGGGCCGATCGAATCGATGGGCACCTCGTCGGCGCCGCCTGTCGGCTTGCGGACGGCACGTCGCACCACCCAACCGTTGCGCGCCAGCACCGGCGACATATGCCGGCCGACGAACCCGCTCGCTCCCGTCACCAACACCACGGGCTGGTCTTTAGTCACGACCGTAACTCCCGACACCGCTCTTCCGATCCAATCAGTCTCTGAATGAGGGCTGCGTATCCTGTCAAGGCACGCTCGGGACTATAGCTCCTCGCCACCGCGACGGCCCGCTCCGGCAGCGTCGGATCGGGAGTTCGCGATGCTGCACGAATCGCCTCGGCCAGTTGCGCCGGCATGCCCGGCGTCACAACCCGCCCGAGATCGTGCTCCATTACCGTCAGCGCGGCTTCGGCATCCGGCTCGGATATGAGGATGACGGGCCGCCCCACCGCAAGCAGATTGTAGAACCGGCTCGGCACCGAGACACCGGCAACGTCCTTTCGATAAGGAATGAGCCAGAGGTCCGCCGCCGACAGGAAATCCTGCAGATCTTCATCCGCAACGCGGTCCACCAGCGTGATATTGGCGAGCTTCGCCTCGGACTGCATCGATCTCAGTTTGTCGAAACCCAGCCCCCAGCCCGAGAGCAGGAAATGAATGCCGGGATCATCCTTCAGCCGGCGCGCCGCCTCGAACACGATCACAGGATCGTGGGTGAAGCCGAGATTACCGGAAAGACCGACGACAAAACGGCCACCAAGCCCGCGACGGAAGGCATTGTCGGCCGCAACCGGACGAACCGCGGGGTCGATGGTGGTCCAGTTCGGAATGAATTCGATCTTGTCCCGCGTCATGCCGCGATAGCTGAGCAGCAATTTCTCACTGTCGCGGCCGATGATGACGACGGTGGTCAACGCGCGGAACATCAGCCCGTTCATGGCCCGCATCGCTCTGGTGACGATCGAGCCCGGCTTCAACAGGCCGCTCAGGACGAGCACCTCCGGAAACAGATCGTGCATGATCAGGATCGACCGGGCGCGCTTCAATCTGGCCGCGGCGGCGACGGCGTAAGGCAGCACAAAAGGAGCCGTCACCGTCAGCGCGACGTCGCCGCGCTCAAGCCGCCTGACAACGGCGAAGAAGGTACGCGCGGTGAACAGCAGCTCGGCGGCGGCGCGCTTGAGGAGCGCGGCCTTGCCAGGCATCCAGTTCTTGATCTCCTCGACCACCGGCCGATCGGCTGCCAATTTCGACGCCGAGCCCGGCCATCCCGACAGCACCAGGACGTCCACCTCCTTCGCAAGGCGGTTCGCTATCGCAGCCATGATCGCGGCGGTCGTGCTCCGGTCCGGCGGATAGTGCTGACTGACGACGACGACTTTTCCGGGCTTCTGCATCGGTGGTCTCGCGGATCAGGAGCGGATCACGCGGCGTTCGATCCGAATTCAGGCACGGCATCCTTCAGCACGCCGCGGATCGTGGTGCGATCGTCTCTGGCGATCGCCTCTTCCAGCGCAGCCAGCCATTTGCGCAAGGTCGCCATCGGCGGCTCGTTCGGCCTGGCTGCCATGATTCCGGCAATCCCGATCTCGACTGTCGGCTCCTCACTCGCGAACAGGATCTCGTTCAGCCTCTCCCCCGGCCGCATCCCGCTGAAGACGATATCGACGTCGATGCCGGGCTGCAGGCCGGACAGACGTATCATCCGCTCGGCCAGCTCGACGATCTTGACCGGCTGGCCCATTTCGAGAACGTAGACGGAGACGTCGGGTCGCGCCAGCGTCAGCGCATGCGTGGCCGCAGTCAGCACGAGATCGCAGGCTTCGCGGATGGTCATGAAATAACGCACCATGTCGGGATGCGTGACCGTGACCGGGCCCCCCGCCTCGATCTGTGCCTTGAATTTGGGCACCACCGAGCCGTTCGACGCCAGCACATTGCCGAACCGGACCGAGATCAGGCGCATATGCGGCTTGTCGCCGAACTGCGCCGCAAGATCGTGATCGAGCGCCTGGCAATACATTTCGGCAAAGCGCTTGGTCAGGCCCAGCATCGAGACCGGCTCGATTGCCTTGTCGGTGGAGATCATCACCATCGCCTTGGCGCCGGCTTCGCGTGCGGCGTCCGCAACGTTCACCGATCCGAAGATGTTGGTCTTGACGCCCTCGCTCCAGTCGCGCTCGAGAATCGGCACGTGTTTCAGCGCCGCGGCATGGAACACGATGTCGGGCTTGAATTCACGCATCAGCCGCAGGATGCGCTCGCGATCGCGAATGTCGGCGATGCGGCCTTCCACCGCCGCCTGGGCCCCGCGCGCCGCGAGCGCCTCGGTGACCGCATAGAGCGCCGGCTCCGAATGCTCGATCACCAGCAGGCGGGCGGCACCGAACGTCGCGACGCGATCGCAGATTTCGGCGCCGATCGAACCGCCGCCGCCGGTGACGATGACGCTCTTGCCGTTCACCAGCCCCTCCAGGCGGGCATAGTCGATCGTCGCGGTCGGACGCAGCAGCAGGTCTTCGACCGCGACATTGGTCAGCCGCGGCGCATCGCCGCCCTCCAGCGACGGCAGGCGGCTGACCATCAGGCCCAGCCGCTTTGCCCGCATCAGCACCGATTCCGGATGCGCGTCGGGCTCGAACGCCGACGACGTCATCACCAGCCGCTTGATCGGCTTCTCGCGGCTTTGGAACTCGCGGATCACGGTTTCGACATCGTCGACGCTGCCAAGCACCGGGATGTTACGGATCTGCTGGCCGAGATCGGAATTCGACGGCGACAGTACGCCGACCGGCCAGATCCGCTTGATGGCGCCGTTCTCGATCCCGCGCAGCACGATCTCGGCATCCGCTGCACGCCCGACCAGAAGCGTCGGCGCAGCATCCTCGGTGCGGGCATGGTGGCGCGTGCGCGAGTAGCGGAAATAGCGGTAGCCGAAGCGGAGCGCGCCCAGCGAGAATACCTGGAGGAAGAAATAGAGGACGATGGTGATGCGGCCGAAAAACACGGTTCCGTGGAAGCTCGGCGCGATGAAGAAGAAGACGTAGTCGAGCACGACCAGTGCCAGCGTCAGGACTGCCGAGGCCCGCAGGATGTTGAGGGCGTCCGGCAGCGAGATGAAACGCCATTTCGAGGTCGTGAGATTGAAGACGTAGCAGATGATCACGCTGAAGACGACGAACCAGGGCAGGATGCGCAGCAACAGCGGCAGGCGATCCGTGAGCAGATCGCCCTCGAAGCGCAGATAGAATGCGGCCAGGAGCGCGAATGCGGTCGCGACCGCGTCATGCATCACGATCAGGAAGTTGCGTGCCGTGAGTTGAGAGAAGCGCGTCATGTGACGGATGGGCCAAGGACCAACAGGTTTGCAACAGCGTTCTGGGCTGCTGATAGCCCATATGCAGCGCGCAGGCCAGAGATCATGGCGTGACCGAGCTCGGCGGTTTTACGGCCGCGCCGTCCGATTTCGCCTTCAGCACCATACCGCCGGCGACGCCGACGCCGAGCACGTACATCCAACCCTCGTGGAAATCGAAGATGTGCGAGTTGAACAACGAGGTAAAGATATTCTGCACGACCACCAGGAGCCCGATCCAGTTGACCAGCCCCTCGCCCCGAAACAGTCTGAGATGCCAAAACCAGATGGCATAGAGAATGACGACGCCGACAATGCCCCATTGCACGGCAACATTCAATGTCTGGTTGTGCGGATTGCCAACCACATCGCTGGTCGCCTTGAGCTCCTCGGCGGTCCCCCCGGTCGCGACCTGCGCGAACAGCCCGCGGGTGGAGCCGGTACCATGGCCGATCAAAGGCGCATCGGCGATGAAGCCCAGCGATTTGCGCCAGTATTCGAGCCGGAGCCCGATCGAGGTCGCCCGGTTCTGCTCCTTGTATTCCCGATAGTCCTTGCTGAAGCTCGCTGCTGTCCCGCGCAGTTGCGGCGAGGCCTGCCAGGCGACCGCCGCCAATACTGCCACCGCTCCAACTATCATCAGGATGTTGCGCCATTTTAGATGCAGGAACGCGAACACCGCAAACATCACGGGCACCGTCACCAGTGCCGTCCGCGAGACGATCACAAAGGCCATGTTGACGAAGAAGCTCAACGCAATCGCGACCAGCAGGCCGGCCAGCGCGAATTTTTTCGCGCGCAGCAGGGTGACGATAGGATAGGCCAGCGCCACCGCGCAGAGCGTGAACTCCTGGCTCTGGTCGATATAGTTCTTCACGAAGATGCCGCGCTCGGCATCGATTGGCGGTTTCAACGACAGGCTGGGCTGCAGGACCACCAGCCAGGACATCACCACCAGGAGCGTGCAGGAGATCAGGAACGCGGTGAACACCCACATGCCCCGGGACGAGCGCTCGAAATGGTAGAGCAGGAACGGCAGCACCAAGAGCTTGGCCGTCGGGCTCACCGCATAAGTGCGCGCACCCCAGGGCGCGTCCGACCACAGCATGCCGACCACCGCGAGCACGAACAGTGCGATCGGCAGCGCGACGATCGGCTGCTTCAGCGATTGCAGGAACGACTTCAGATCCAGCGTCGGTGCGACCACGACCACGAACACTGCGCCGAAGATGCCGACCAGCGAGGTCGACCAGGGCAGCGACAGCGCGAGCAGCACGGCGACGATGTCGGCCGCTTTGGTCCAGGCGGCCGGGTTGCGCCAGGCCGGCAGCGCCGCGCTTGCGGGAGAAAAGCCCGCCGCCGTGCTCACGCCTTGCCTCCGCGGGCACGGGCGACCAGCGAGGTCGTGCTGAAGCCGGGCAGGATGTCGACCAGCAGCACCTCGCCGCCATTGGCTTCGACGATCTCATGGCCGACCACCTGCGCGCGGGTATAGTCGCCGCCCTTGACCAGCACGCTCGGCTTTATCGCCGTGATCAGGTTGATCGGCGTGTCTTCCTCGAAAATGGCGACGAGATCGACCGCCTCCAGCGCCGCCAGCACTTCGGCACGTGCGCGCTCGTCCTGCACCGGGCGCCCCTGCCCTTTCAGCCGCCGGACGGAGGCGTCGCTGTTGAGGCCGACGATCAGTCGATCGCAAGCGCCGCGCGCCGCCGTCAACACCTTGACGTGGCCAGGATGCAGGATGTCGAAACAGCCATTGGTGAAACCGACGCGCAGGCCCTGCCGGCGCCATTCGCTGAGCTGGGCGCCGAGATCGCCGCCGGCCGCGACGATCTTCTCTTCCGCCGCAAGCGAGGCATGCGGCAGGATCTTGCGCCTGAGCTCGGCCGGCGTGGCCGTCGCGGTTCCGGTCTTGCCGACGGCGACCGCGGCCGCCGCACTTGCCACCCGCAACGCGGTCTCCCAATCGGCGTTGGCGGCGAGCGACAGCGCGAGTGCAGCCGCAACCGTGTCGCCGGCGCCGGAGACGTCGCGAACCTTCACCGGCAGCGCCGGCACGTGGACGGTTTCGCTGTCACGCACCACCAGAGTCATGCCGCGCTCGCCCTGCGTCACCAGCATCGCCTCGCAATCGGCGAGCCGCATCGCGTCCTCCGCCGCTTCGGCGATCGCACCGGGCGTATCGGCGCGGCTCCGCGTCGCCTCAGCGAATTCCTTGCGGTTGGGGGTGAGCAGCGTCGCGCCGCGATAGATCGCAAGATTGAGGCTCTTAGGATCGACGATCACGCGCTTGCCAAGCTTGCGCGCGGCATCGATGGTGTTGCGGATCACCCGCGCGGTCAGCACGCCCTTGGCATAGTCAGACAGCAGCACGATGTCGGCACGGGCGAGCTCGGGGAGGATCGTATCGATCAGTTGCTGCTCGATCTCGCCTGTCGCCGGCTGCGCCTGCTCCCAGTCGGCGCGCAGCATGTGGGTGGAAAAATGCTCGGAGACGAAGCGCACCTTCCGCGTCGTCGGGCGCGCGCTGTCGCACACCAGCCGGCTTTCGATCCCGCTCTCGGCCGCCAGCGCCGCCTTCAGTCTCGCGCCCGGCTCATCCTCGCCGATGAGGCCGACAAAAATGCAGCGGCCGCCGAGCGACGCGATGTTGCGCGCGACATTGCCGGCGCCGCCGACATTGGTCTCGCTGCGCTGGACCGCGATCACCGGCGCCGGCGCCTCGGGCGAAATCCGCGACACCTCGCCATAGACGAACTCGTCCAGCATCAGGTCGCCGATGCAGAGCACGGTCTGACGGGAAAGCGCCTGCGACAGGGTTTCGAAATCGAGCATCTGTTTCCTTGCCCGTCAGCGGTAGCGGTCGGGACGATCGAGGAAGCCGTTCACGTAGGCATCGACGGCGTCCTCGAGCCGCGTGAAACCGCCGTTATAGCCCGCACGCTGCAAGCGATCGACATCGGCTTGCGTGAAATATTGATAGCTGCCCCTGATCTGTTCGGGCATGTCGACATACTCGATGTTCGGCTTTAGCCCGAGCGCGGCATAGGCCGAGAGCATCAGGTCGCGGAAACTGCGCGCAGTGCCGGTTCCGACATTGAACAATCCGCTGACCGAAGGCGTGGCGAGCAGCCACATCATCACCCGCACGGTATCGTCGACATAGATGAAGTCGCGCCGCTGGTCGCCGTCGGCGATACCATCGCGATGCGACTTGAACAATTGCACCGTGCGGCCTGCCTTGATGTCGTCGAAGCGCCGCGCCAGCACGCTCATCATGGTACCCTTGTGATATTCGTTCGGCCCGAACACGTTGAAGAATTTCAGGCCCGCCCATTGCGGCGGCAATTTCTCACCGCGCGCGGCGCGCTCGGCCACGGCGAGATCGAACAGATGCTTGCTCCAGCCATAGAGATTCATCGGCCGCAGTTTCTTCAGCGCCTCGACCGTCTGCTCGTCGCGAAATCCCGCTTCACCGTCGCCATAGGTCGCGGCCGAGGACGCATAGATCAGCGGCGTCGCATTCGCCGTGCACCAGTCGAGCAGCCGCAGCGACAGGCGGAAATTGGTCTCGATCACGAGATCGCCGTCGGTCGCCGTCGTCTCCGAGATCGCTCCGAGGTGGATCACCGCATCGAGCCGCCGGCCCAACAGCCACGCCGAAAGCTCCGATGGCGGCACGACATCGGTAAGCTGGCGTTTTGCCAAATTGCGCCACTTGCCGTCATGGCCAAGCGCGTCGCACACGACGACGTCCGTGCGGCCGGCGTCATTCAACGCGGCCACGACATTCGACCCGATAAAACCGGCCCCGCCGGTCACCAGCAACATGCCGATCCCTGCCCTGATTTGTGCGGCGCCAGCTTTGCCCCAGTCCGACGGCGCAGGCAACTTGCGCGGTGGATGAAATGCGGCTGACTTTACCTCCGGATGGAGAGCGGCTACCGACGAGGCCGCAAAAGCGCCGGGTTCCCGTACAGAAGATATGAATATTGATTCAATAGAAGGCATTGAGGTCGAGGACGCCGGCGATACCCGCCCGATCCTGATCATCCCCTATATGTGGATCGGCGATTTCGTCCGCGGCCATACCGTCGTGCGGGTGCTGAAACAGCGCTGGCCAAATCGTCCGGTCGACATGCTCACAACCTCGCTCTGCGCGCCTCTGGTCGACTACATGCCGGGTGTCCGCGGCAAGGTGGTCTGGGATTTGCCGCGCGGCCGCCTGGCGGTGGCAAAACAGTTCGGCCTGGCAGGGGAACTTCGCGCCCGCGGCTATCACACCGCCCTGGTCATGCTCCGCACCTGGAAATCGGCGATCGCGCCGACGCTGGCCGGCATCCCGGAGCGCGTCGGCTTTTGCGGCGAGGCGAGGTTCGGCCTCATCAACCACATGCGCTGGGGCGAGAAGAAGCTGGATCGCATGGTCGACCAGATGTCGGCGCTCGCTTTGCCCGTGGGCGCGAAATTTCCGCCCGAATGGCCGGTGCCGCAATTGCGGGTTCCCACGGAGGAAACCGAGCGCTGGCGGCAAGCCAACGGGTTGAGCCGCGGTCCCGCGATCGCGCTGGCGCCCGGCTCGGTCGGCTCGGGCAAACGCTGGACTTATTACGGCGAGGCTGCACGGCTGCTGGCCGCGCGCGGTTTCGACGTCTGGGTGGTCGGAGGCCCCGGCGAGAAGGCGCTAGCCACGGAGATCGTCGCCGCCGGCGGCGCCGGTGTCCGCGACCTCACCGGCACGGACTTGCGCAACGGTATCCTGGCGATGGCCGCGGCGAGCGTCGCGATTTCGAACGATTCCGGCCTGATGCATGTCGCAGCCGCGCTCGGCACCCCGACCATGGGCATTTTCGGCCCCACTAGCCCTTACCACTGGGCTCCGCTCAACGGTCTGGCGGCCACCGTGGTGACCAAGACGCACGTGCCGTGTCAGCCTTGCCATCGCCCGGTCTGCACCATGAACGACCACCGCTGCATGCGCGATATTCCGGCCTCTGACGTGGCCGATATCGCCGAGCGCGTGCTGGCTCAGGCGAGCACGCGATAGACCGCGGCGATCCCGTTCGCCTCGGCGTCGAGACTGAATTTTCCCACCACGCGGGCCCGCGCCCGCTCTCCCATCGCAGCCGCAGCCGCCGGATCGCGCATCAACGGCTCGAGCGCCGTACAGAGCGCATCGACATCCCCCGGCGGCACCAGCACGCCGGTGATGCCATCCTCGACCACGAATTCGGCCGCGCCCGCGCGCGCCGCCACCAGCGCCGCGCCTGATGACATCGCTTCGATCAGCGTCAACCCAAAGCCCTCGTTGCGCGAGGTGAAAGCGTAGATGGTCAATCGCTGATACCAGCGCTCGACCTCCTCGATCGGGACTTCACCTGATATCCTGATCCGCGACGTCAACCCCGCAGCCTCGATCCGCTGCTTCAGCCCGTTCGCAAACCCCTGCTGCTCCGGCACCACGGCGCCGACCAGCACCGCCGAAAAATCCGGATAGCGCGGCAACAGCCGGCACATCGCCTCGACAAAGACGTCGCTGCCCTTCTGCGCGCGCACGCGGCCGAAGCAGCCGATCGCGTAGCGCCCGGGCAGGCCACTTTCGGCGAACGCCGCCGCGCGGTCGGCTGGCGGCGCGTAACGTTCGGTGTCGACGCCATGCATCACCACCGTCGCCTCGCGCTTGAGGAAGGACGCAGACAACGCGCTCGTCGCGATCACCGCATCCATCTGCCGGATCAGCCAGCGAGTCAGCCAAGTGTGGTGGCGTTGCGCGGCGGACGTGAACACGAGCTTCAACGGCCAGCCGAGCGCGCGCAGCAGCACGCCCACGATCATCTCGTCATTGCGCCGCGCGTGCCAGATCAGCGGCGCAGGGCGGCGCCAAAGTTTCAAGAGGTCAGCGAAGTCCATGCGCGCGATGCCCTCGGGCGCATGCGAGCCGAGCCATGCGGCGCGGAACATCTTCGCAAGCTTCGGTGCGACCATGCGGTTGGTCGCAGTCACGCCCGAATAGCGCCTGTGCAGATTCGGCACGATCAGTTGCAGCTCAGCGGCCGGATTGTTCTCGATCGGCACGTAAGTCCCCCTTTGCAGGAGTTCGTATACGCAACATTAAGCATAGGAGCCAGTTCTGAGGCCACGAAACCCCCTCTTCATCGCGCCCCCGCTAACATCCCGGGAAAATAGCGGGGAGAGGTGAAGTCATGACCGTGCTCGTCACCGGCGGCGCCGGCTATATCGGAAGTCACATGGTGCGCGCGCTGGTCGATGCCGGCGCAAGCGTCGTGGTGGTCGACAACCTCTCGACCGGCTTCTCCGCCCTGTTGCCCGAAGGCGTGCCGCTGTTCATCGGCGATGCCGGCGACGAAAATCTCGTCGAGGGCGTGATCGCCCAGCACGGCGTCGAGAGCATCATCCATTTCGCCGGCTCGGTGGTGGTTCCGGAATCGATGCGCGATCCGCTCGGCTACTACCGCAACAACACGATGACCACACAGAGCCTGTTGAACGCCGCGGTCAAGTCCGGCGTCAGCCGCTTCATCTTCTCGTCCACCGCCGCCGTCTATGGCAATCCCGAAGAGGTGCCGGTGCCGGAAACCGCGCCGACGCGGCCGCTGTCGCCCTACGGCATGTCGAAGCTGATGACGGAGATCATGCTGCATGATGTGGCGACTGCCTACGGCATGAGTTACGTCGTGCTGCGCTATTTCAACGTCGCCGGCGCCGACCCGCTGGGCCGCATCGGGCTTTCCACCATCGGCGCGACGCATCTGCTCAAGATCGCGGTCGAGGCCGCCACCGGCCAGCGCGCCAAGGTCGACGTGTTCGGCAGCGACTATCCGACGCCGGACGGTACTTGCATCCGCGACTTCATCCATGTCACCGATCTCGTCGAGGCGCATCACGCCGCGCTGTCTTATTTGCGTGCTGGCGGAGGTTCGGTCACGCTGAATTGCGGCTATGGCCGCGGCTATTCGGTATTGGAGACGATCGAGGCGGTGCGCCGCGTCTCCATGCGCAATTTCGCTGTGTCGGTTGCGCCGCGCCGTCCCGGCGACATCATGACCATGGTCGCCGACACCAGCCGCATCCGCACGCTCCTGGACTGGACGCCGAAATACGACGATCTCGAGACCATCGCGGCGCATGCGCTAGCCTGGGAGCAAAAGCTGTTCCTGGAGCGCGGGGGCCCGCTCCAGGAGGCGGAATCGGCCTGAAAATCAAGCCGTTATTTGGCCTGAATATGGCTTGAAAAACATCTGTTTCGCAGGCAAGGACTCGTTCGCCTGACGCTGACGCGCGCCCGCTTCCGAACAACGCGGCGTCAAGGGAACGCGGATGACCGAGCCTCCAAGAAAGATAACCGACGACCCCTATGGGGCGGCGATCCTGATTCGCCGTCTGATCGCCGAGCAGGGGCTCATCTATTGGCGGCGCTATCTGCAAGCGTTCGTCCTGATGGCAATATCGGCCGGCGCCACCGCCGGCGCCGCCTATATCCTGGGTCAGGTGATCAACCAGGCCTATATCGACAGGGACATTGCCGGCATCGCGCGTCTCTCCGGCGTGACCGTCATTCTGTTGTTCATCAAGGGCGTGGCGACCTACGGCCACTCCGTGATCCTGGCGAAAATCAGCAACGCCATCCTGGCCAACAATCAGCGCCAGTTATTCGCCAAGCTGATGAGCGAAAGCATCGGCTTCTTCTCCGAACGGCATTCGTCGGAATTCCTGGCCCGGCTGACTGCCGGCGCCAAATCCATCACCGACGTCCTCAACATGCTGATCAACGCGATCGGGCGCGATCTGTTGACGTTGATCGCCATGATCGGCGTGATGGTGTTCCAGGATCCGGTGCTGTCGTTCATTGGCCTCGTGGTGGTGCCGCCGGCGATGCTGATCCTGCGCAAGCTGGTGAAGCGCATCAAGGGCCTCGCCTACAACCAGTTCACCGGCACCGCCGACATCCTCGAGACCATGCAGGAATCGCTGCAGGGCATCCGCACCGTGAAGGCGTTCACGCTGGAAGAGACGATGAAGCAGCGCATCGACGCGAACATCACGGCCGTCGAGCGCAACGCCAACAAGATGGCGCGGGTTGCCAACCGCTCGAACCCGCTGATGGAGATGCTCGGCGGCTTCGCAGTGGCCGGCTGCCTGCTCTATGGCGGCTACAGCGTGGTCGCGCTCAACGCGACCCCCGGCGCGTTCTTCTCCTTCATGACCGCTTTCCTGATGGCAACCGAGCCGGCAAAACGGCTGTCGCGGCTCAACATCGATCTCAACAGCCAGTTGGTCGGCGCGCGGATGCTGCTCGAAGTCGTGGATAGCCCCGCGAGCGAACGCTCCGACGACGACAAGCCGGCCTTGAGGCTGACCGAAGCGCGGATTGAGCTGCGCGATGTCGGCTTTGCCTATCGCGCCGACGCGCCGGTGCTGAGCCACATGAGCTTTGTCGCCGAGCCCGGCAAGGTCACCGCGCTGGTCGGCCCCTCCGGCGGCGGCAAGTCCACAGTGCTGGCGCTGCTGCTTCGCTTCTATGAAGCGAGCGAGGGCGACATCCTGATCGACGGCCAATCGATCTCTTCGGTGTCGCGGCGCTCGCTGCGCCAGCAGACCGCCTATGTCGGCCAGGACGTCTATCTGTTCCGCGACACCATCCGCAACAACATCGCCTTCGGCAAGCCCGGCGCCACCGAAGATGAGATCGTGGACGCGGCCAAGGCGGCCTGTGCGCACGACTTCATCACCAGCTTCCCGCTCGGCTACGACACCCCGGTCGGCGAGCTCGGCACGCAGTTGTCCGGCGGGCAGCGCCAGCGCATCGCGGTGGCGCGCGCGCTGATCAAGAACGCGCCGATCATCCTGCTTGATGAAGCGACCGCCGCGCTTGATTCCGAATCCGAAAAGCAGGTGCAGGAGGCGATCGAGCATCTCTGCCAGAACCGCACCACGATCGTGATCGCGCATCGGCTGCACACCATCATGCATGCGGACGCGATCCTGGTGGTCGAGGGCGGCCAGATCGTCGAGCGCGGTCGCCATGACGAACTGCTCCGCCGCGGCGGCCGCTACGCCTCCTTCTTCCGCCTGCAGCACTACGACACCCGCCCGCTCACGCTGGCCCCGATCAGCGCCACCGGCTAACCATCCCACATCGAGAACGAGAGCGCTTCATGACCGCCACAGACTACGTCATCCCCGCCCCGCCGCAGCCTTCGCTCCCCGTCGTCGGCGAGACGAAATCCTTCCCCGTCCGCCGCATCTGGTGCGTCGGGCGCAACTACCTCGAACACATCAGGGAGATGGGCAATGACGAGCGCGCGCCGCCCTTCTTCTTCGCCAAGCACGCCGACATGCTGGTGCCTGACGGTGCTACCATCCCCTACCCGCCGCTGACCAAGGACTTGCACCACGAGGTCGAACTGGTGGTCGCAATGAAGAGCGGCGGCCTCAACATTCCCGCCGACAAGGCGCTGGACCATGTCTATGGCTACGCGGTCGGCATCGATCTCACCCGCCGCGATCTGCAGATCGCCTCGCGCAAGAAGGAACGTCCCTGGGAGATCGGAAAGTCCTTCGACTATTCGGCGCCCTGCTCTGCGCTGCAGCCCGCCTCCAAGATCGGCCATCCGTCAAAGGGCAGGATCTGGCTCACCGTCAACGGCAAGGAAACCCAGAAGGGCGACCTCACCGAACTGATCTGGAACGTGCCCGAAATCATCTGGCAGCTCTCCCAGCAGGTGAAGCTCGCCGCCGGCGACCTCATCATGACGGGAACACCAGCCGGCGTCTCCCAGCTCCAGCCCGGCGATCAAATCGAATGCGGCGTCGACGGCGTCGGCACGCTGAAGGTCTCGATCGGCCAGCCGGAGTAATGCTCCGCCCTCACCACGCCAACCGCCGTCATTCCGGGGCGCGCGCAGCGCGAACCCGGAATCCATCAAGCGGCAGGTGACGGCGGAGAAATGGATTCCGGGCTCGATGCTGCGCATCGCCCCGGAATGACTGCCCCGTTATTGCTAAGCTTCGTAGCCCGGGTGGAGCGAATCGCAACCCGGGACTTTTGCGCCCGCATCGAGAGCGGCCCCGGGTACGCTGGCGCTCCGCCCGGGCTACGACCGGAATCGCCTACTAGCTCTCGGACTCCTCCGACGCGCCCGGGCCGGGATGCGTCTTCTCGTATTCCAGCCACAGCTCAAGCAGCGACATGAACATCACCACGGCGCCGGCGATGATGCTGAAATGCATTGCGCGGGTGTGCGCGAAGCCGAGCAGCCAGGGCGACACGATCAGCCAGCCCCCGACGAGCAGGTTGACCCATTCTTCCCAAGCGGAAAATGCAATGATCGCCGCTAGCGACAGGATCGCGATCGCCGCGCCGCTTGCCCGCAGATCGATTGCCGCCATCGGGTTGCCACGGACAAACATCCACGGTGCCGCAAGCAGGAAGATCGCTGCCGCCAGATTGTAGAGATCGAGCGCCGATTCATTCCGCCATTTCAACATGCCCTTTCCTCCATTTGCTGCCTTATGCCCGCCGGTCGTGTGCGTCGGCCGCGTTGATGTCCTTTCCGGTGTAGTCGGTCATCAGCGCAGTCGCGACCAGGGTGATGACGGCGCAGATCGCGATGTAGATCGCGATTGCGGTCGCCGACTGGTACATGCCGAACAGCCAGGCCGCGATCAGGGGCGCCGGACCGCCGGCGATCACCGACGCGAGCTGGTAGCCGAGCGATGAACCGCTGTAGCGCAGGCGCCCGGTAAAGCTCTCGGCGATCAGCGCGGCCTGCGGCCCGTACATCATGTCGTGCGGGATCAGCGACAGGACGATCGCGAGGAAGATGATCGTCAAAGATCCCGTGTTGAGCATCGCGAAGTAGATAAAGCCGAAGATGCCGGTCACGACGGCACCGATCATATACATGTTCTTGCGGCCGATCCGGTCAGACAGATGCCCGAACAGCGGGATCGAGACGAACGACAGCACCGAAGCCGTGAGCACCGCAGTGAGCAGGAAGTCGCGCGAGACGTGCAGCGTGGCAATGCCGTAGGAAAAGACGAAGGCGGTGAAGATGTAGAACGGCGCCTGCTCGGCCATGCGCGCGAAGGCGGACAGCAGGATTTCCTTCGGATACTCCTTGATCACCGTCAGCATCGGCGTGCGGTCGAGCTTTTGCTCGGCCTGCAGTTTGCTGAACACCGGCGTTTCCAGAATGCCGAGCCTGATGTAGAGACCGACGACGACCAGGATGAGGCTGAGCGCAAACGGAAGCCGCCAGCCCCAGGCGAGAAACTGGTCCCCAGCCATCTGGCTGAACGCCAGAACGGCAAGATTGGCGAGGAACAGGCCGCACGGAACGCCGAATTGCGGCCATGACGCGATGAACCCGCGGGAGTGGTTGTCGCGCGCCCATTCCATCGACATCAGCACCGAGCCGCCCCATTCGCCGCCGACACCGACGCCCTGGATGAAGCGCAGCACCGTCAGGATCACCGCACCCCAGATGCCGACGCGCTCATAGGTCGGCACCACGGCCACCGCCGCGGTCGCCAGTCCCATCAGGAGCAGCGTCGCGATCAGCGTCGCTTTGCGGCCGATGCGGTCGCCATAATGCCCGAAGATCGCAGCACCGATCGGCCGCGCGACGAAGCCGACAGCATAAATGGCAAATGCCTCCAGCGTGCCGACCCAGGGGTCGGAGTGCGGGAAGAACAGCTTTGCGAAAACCAGCCCGGTGACGGTGCTGTAAAGGAAGAAATCATACCATTCGATCGCGGTCCCAATCGTGGAGGCGATGACGGCGCGCCGAAGCTGGCGCTGATGCTCGGATGGAGTCAGTTGGGTGGCGTCGAGACCGAGCGTTGCCATGGGAGCATCTCCCTCGGACAAGCCCCCTGGCAAATTTCACTTTGTTGGGTCGTTTAATCGCAAAACGATATGACGCGCCGAAAGTTCCATCCGACCAGGAAATAGAGGCTAGAACTTTAGTCCAGCGGAGCAAGGATCTTAGGGCGGATTAGCGCAGCGTAATCCGCCGTCTTCTACGGGAGCTGGGGGCGACAGCTAGACCTTAAGCGGATCGGTTGGACCGAAGGCGAACATAGCCGCTTGTATCCTCGCAAGCATCGCGCCGCTTCATTCCTGCGCGGGGCGCAGCGATGCCCGCGCACGGCAAGAAGCTGACAGAAATTTAATATGGCCGCAGGACTTAGAGCCTTTTCCGTCACCCATTCAGCGAGTTAATACCGAAAAAAGAACGACGGGATGGAGGCAATGAAGCGAGGAATTGTCGTTTTCGCCTGTCTCTGCGCCCTTTCCGGCGCCGCCTACTTTGGCGTGAGCAAGTGGGGAATTCGGCACGAAAGCTTGAGCCTCTATGATCAGACCCGACAACGGCTGGTGCCGGTCGATCTTGCCGTGCGTGCGGATTACGAGATGAAGGCCAATGCCGGAATCTGGAAGCTTCCGGTCGCGATCATCAGCAACGGCAACACGGTCAAGAACACCGAATATTCGTTCCTGGAAAACGTGCTGGCCGCGGATGGATATCTGGTCGCCAGCATCCAGCAGGATATTCCATCCGACCCTCCGCTGATGACGAGGGTCGGACTACCCTATGTGGGCAGGATTGGCGTCTACAAAAAGGGCGAAGCCAACATCGGCTTTGTGCTCGCGAAGCTGAAGGCGCTTGAGCCCAATGCCGTCTACGATCATCTGACCCTCGTGGGCCATTCAAACGGCGGCGATATCGCCATGTACTACGCCAAGCAACATCCCGAACTGGTGTCAAAGGTGATCACGCTGGACAATTTGCGCGTCCCCTTCGTGCTTGACCACAGACTTAAGATCCTGTCGTTCCGCTCGAAAGATCCCAACTTCAAGACCGATCCCGGCGTGTTGCCGGCTCCCGAACAGGCCAAGAAGCAAGTTATCGATATCATCAATACGCAATTCCGGCACACTGACATGTGCGACCGTGGACCTTATTCCGTCAAGCACAGGATCCAGGCCACGCTCGACGAGTTTCTCACCAAGGGCAGCAGCAGCGAACTGGCGCCTGCGCCGACCGACAGTCCGCTTGTTGTCAACGCCGCTGCAGCGCTTCCCTAGAGCATGATCCGGAAAGGACCGTGGGCGGATACGCGAAGCGTAATCCGCCATTCCACCATTGCACAAAAGACGGCGGATTACGCTTCGCTAATCCGCCCTACGCACTCACCGCAACGCCGACGCAACGATCAGCCCGAGGATCACGACCGTCAGCGAATATTTCAGCGTGTAGTACACGTTGCGGTTCCACTCCTTGACCTTGCGGCTGGCGAGATGGACCTCGTAGAGCTTGCCGAACACCTTGTTGAGCACGCCGACATGCTCGCCGTCCACGTTCTGCGTGGCGGAGGCCTTGACGATGTGATGGCTGACCCAACGGTTGATCGCGGTCATGAAGCCATACTTCATCGGGCGCTCGACGTCGCAGAACAGGATGATGCGGTTGACGTCGGTGGCGTTCTCGGCGTGGTGGATGAAGGTCTCGTCGAACATGAAGGCCTGGCCGTCGCGCCAGACGCATTCCACGCCGTCGACCACGATCCGGCACTTGTTCGAGTTGGGGGTGACCAGCCCGAGGTGATAGCGCAGCGAGCCGGCAAAGGGATCGCGGTGCGCGCCGAGCTTGCCGCCGGGCGGCAGCATCGCAAACATCGCGCCGTGCACGGACGGAATCGAATTCAGCAATTCCACGGTCTTTGGGCACAGCGTGCGCGCCGACGGCAGGAAGTCGTCATACCACTTCAGGTAAAAGCGCTTCCAGCCGCTCTTGAAGAACGAATAGAAGCCCCAGTCGTTGTTCTTGGCGGCTGCTCGGATAAAGCCCTCGTCGAACAGCCGCACCGCCTCTTCGCGGATGGTCTCCCAGTTCTCGCTGAGCTTGGCGAGCTCGGGAAACTTCTCGACCGGGATCACCGGCGTGTTCGGAACGGCCGAGCCCGCATACATCAACACATTGTAGGGCGCGAGATAGGTCGAGTGATCGCCGAGCTGACGCGCGAAGCGGAGCCGCTCGCGGCCGCGGAAATGCACATAGATCGTCGATGCCGCCAGGATGTAGAGGATAACAAGCTGCGGTGCGAATACCGTTTTCAGCATATCAGTCCCTGCCGTGGCCCCCAGCCACGTCCTGCGTCCATATAGCGCAAGCGGGTCCCGCAAGCCAATCCTGGAGGGGGCTTCCGGATCGCGCCGACCTGCGCGCACAGATAAATTTTCCGTGCAATTTCAAAGCGAATCGGGTGGTCCAGTCCCTGTTCACCAAAATTTTCCTGTTAACCCGTCGGGCAAATCACCTCTATAACCCGCGCCGTCTCACCCGATGAGAGGGGCGGATCGCGATCGTCACGAACGCGCGGTGAGATGCGGTGGACGCTGACGTTGCGACTGACGAGCGTGACATCAGCGGACGGCGAAGTCGTGTGGTCCTGGCGCCCCGACGCTGGCGCTAAGCTCGCGAGCAGCAAGAGCTGCCGCGGGTGACGGTGGCAAGAAAGCCCGGTCACCGGGGAGAGCGCGAAGTAAGCCGTAACACCATCGCGCAGGGAAAGCCGGTGTTGCTCCGGTTGACCTGTGGTCCTACCCCCGTGCTTTTTGTTGCACGGGACCCATGGGTGCAACCGGCACCGGGCTTTCCCTGCGCCCTCTGTCTTCGAGGAGGGTGAAACGAGATGCAAAGCTCGGGCGTAACGCGCCGCGAGAATGCGGAGTTACACCACCTCACACACTCCACCGTCATGCCCGCCAAGGCGGGCATCCAGTACTCCGCGGCGCTTCGGATCAGCCTCGAACGCTTCTGGAATACTTCATCGTCCGGTCAAGCCGGACGATGACAGTGGAGAGCTGTTTGACATTTGAATCAGAACCTCTCCCCTCGTCATTGCGAGGAGCGAAGCGACGAAGCAATCCACGCCTCCGCAAGCGGCGCGATGGATTGCTTCGCTCCGCTCGCAATGACAATGGCGAGGGCAGCACACTCCAACCTGTCCCCTCACCCTGACGAGACCGCGCAGCGGTCGTCTCGAAGGGCGAGGCCACCGGCGGGGCCTCATCCTTCGAGACGCGGCCAAATGGCCGCTCCTCAGGATGAGGGGCTAACGGCGCACGCCAAATTCGTAAGATGGGTAGAGCGAAGCGAAACCCATCATTCACGCCGCGTGCACTATGGCGATGGATTTCGCTCCGCTCTACCCATCCTACGGCACGGCTCCCTCAGGCGCGCATCGCCTGCAGGCCCTTGAAGGTCAGGCGCTTGGGGTCCTTGATGCCGGCGAGGTAGAAGCGGCGGATGAAGGCAACGGCGGCGTCGCGGTCGCAATCGGTCAGCGCCACGAGGGCATCGACGGCAATTCGCTGGGCGTCCATGGGCTTCCTCTTGCTATCAGCAGCCACAGGCCGTGCAGCGTAGGGCGTCTTGGTTAATCCGGCGTTAACCGTCGCGGCAGAATGGCTGATTCGACAGGAAGCCCGAATACGCAAACCAACCCATGGACGCTTGGACACGCCCCGCCAGAACAACGAGGACTGTCACGAATACTGCATCACGCCGTCATCCACCTTGCCGTAGCGCAGGGAGACGATGTCGAGCGCATAGTTCTGGTAGAGCCGCCACGGCCGCTTCGAGCCCTGCTTGGGCAATTTCGCGATCGAGCGCTGGACATAGCCGGACGAGAAATCCAGCGCCGGCAGCGCCTCGATCGAAGGATCGAGATTATGCGCCACGCACTGCCTGAAGCCGTGCCGGTCCATGTAATTGATCAGACGGCAGGCATATTCGCAGGTGAGGTCGCATTTCAGCGTCCACGACGCGTTTGTGTAGCCGAGCGTCGCCGCGAGGTTCGGCACATCCGAATACATCATGCCCTTGTAGCTCAGCGTTTTCGCGAAATCGACGATGCGACCGTCGACGCTGACCTCGACGCCGCCGAGCACCTGCAGGACCAGTCCGGTAGCGGTGATGATGATGTCGGCCGGAAGCTCGCTGCCGTCCTTCAGGCGAATGCCGTTCCTGGTGAAGGTATCGATCTGGCTGGTGACGACGGAGGCGCGCTTCTCGCGGATCGATTTGAACAGGTCGCCGTCCGGCACGAGGCAGAGCCGCTGCTCCCACGGATTGTAGCGCGGCGTGAAATGCGTGCCGATGTCGTAATCCGGACCGAGCGCCATCTTGATGCCGCCGAGGATGAGCTGCTTGGCGCGCTCCGGCTTGCGGCGGCAGAGCTGGAAGAAATACATGCCGAGCAGCACGTTGCGCCAGCGGATCAGATGATAAGCGAGCCCCGCCGAGAGATTGCGCCGGAGCTTGTTGGCGAGCGCATCCTCCGCCGGACGCGCCACCACGTAAGTCGGCGAGCGCTGCAGCATGGTGACATGCGCGGCTGTCTTGGCGAGCTCCGGCACCAGCGTCACCGCTGTCGCGCCCGAGCCGATTACGACCACGCGCTTGCCGGCGTAGTCGAGATGCTCGGGCCATTTCTGCGGATGCACGATCTGACCCTCGAAGTCGGCGGCACCAGCGAAGTCCGGCGTGTAGCCTTCCTCGTATCTGTAATAGCCCGAGCACATGAGGAGGAAATTGCAGGTGATGCGCACGATCTCGGCCGCGCCCTCGCCTGCCCTGCGCTCCGCCTCGACGGTCCAGCGCGCCTCGTCGGACGACCACGAGACACGCTTGACGCGATGGTTGAAGCGGATCTTGCGGTCGATCCCGTTCTGGGCCGCGGTCTCGCGCACATAGTTCAGGATGCGCGGCCCGTCCGCGATCGCCTTCGGTTCGGTCCACGGGCGGAACGAATAGCCGAGCGTGTACATGTCGCTGTCGGAGCGGATGCCGGGATAGCGGAACAGATCCCAGGTGCCACCGATGCAGTCGCGGCCCTCGAGGATGACGTAGCTCCTGCTCGGGCACTTCTGCTGCAGGTGATAGCCCGCGCCGATGCCGGACAGCCCGGCGCCGACGATCAGGACATCGAAATGCTCCATTGGGACCTCCCCAGGAGCCCGCAACCGCCGTCATGCCCGGGCTCGTCCCGGGCATCCACGTCCTTTCTGCGCCGCTAGTCAAGCCAGAACGTGGATGGCCGGGACAAGCCCGGCCATGACGCAGAAAGATCCCAGAAAGCCTGGATCAGTAGCGGTAATGATCCGACTTGTACGGCCCTTCCGTCTTGACGCCGATATAGTCGGCCTGGTCCTTGCGCAGTTCGGTCAGCTTGACGCCGATCTTGGCGAGGTGCAGGCGGGCGACCTTTTCGTCCAGCGTCTTCGGCAGCACGTAGACCTTCTTCTCGTACTTGCCGTTCTTGTTGTTGGCGAACAGCTCGATCTGCGCCAGCGTCTGGTTGGTGAAGGAGGCCGACATCACGAAGGACGGATGGCCCATGGCGTTGCCGAGGTTCACGAGGCGGCCTTCCGACAGCAGGATGATGCGGTGCTTGTCGGGGAATTCGATCTCGTCGACCTGCGGCTTGATGTTGGTCCATTTCAGATTGCGCAGCGACGCGATCTGGATCTCGTTGTCGAAGTGGCCGATGTTGCAGACGATGGCACGATCCTTCATCGCGCGCATGTGCTCGATGGTGATGATGTCCTTGTTGCCGGTGGCGGTAACGAAGATGTCGGCGCGCGGCGCGGCATCTTCCATGGTCACGACCTCATAGCCTTCCATCGCCGCCTGCAGCGCGCAGATCGGATCGACCTCGGAGACCATCACGCGGCAGCCGGCCTGGCGCAGCGAAGCGGCCGAGCCCTTGCCGACGTCGCCGAAGCCCGCAACCATCGCGACCTTGCCCGACAACATCACGTCGGTGCCGCGGCGGATGCCGTCGACCAGCGACTCGCGGCACCCATAGAGGTTGTCGAACTTCGACTTGGTAACGCTGTCGTTGACGTTGATGGCCGGGAACAGCAGCGTGCCCTTGTTCGCCATCTCGTAGAGGCGGTGCACGCCCGTCGTCGTCTCCTCGGAGACGCCCTTGATGTTCTTGGCGATCTCGGCGAACCAGCCCTTCGGCTTCTCCTTCAGGAGCCGCTTGATCAGCGCGTAGAAGATCTCTTCTTCCTCAGAGGCGGGCTTGTCGAGGAAAGCCGTGTCGCCCTGCTCGGCGCGGTAGCCGGCATGCACCAGCATGGTGGCGTCGCCGCCGTCGTCGAGGATCATGTTGGGCGTGCCGCCGCCGTGCCAGTCGAACAGCTTGGCGGTGTAGTCCCAGTATTCGGTGAGCGTCTCGCCCTTCACCGCGAACACCGGAATGCCGGCAGCAGCGATCGCGGCCGCGGCGTGGTCCTGGGTCGAATAGATGTTGCAGGAGACCCAGCGGATGTCGGCGCCGAGCGCGGCCAGCGTCTCGATCAAGACAGCGGTCTGGATGGTCATGTGCAGGGAGCCGGCAATACGCGCGCCCTTCAGGGGCTGCTTGGGGCCGAACTCCTCACGTGTCGCCATCAACCCGGGCATCTCGGTTTCTGCGAGCGAGATTTCCTTGCGGCCGAAGTCGGCGAGCGAGATGTCCTTGACGATATAGTCGGTGAAGCCAGGCTTTGTCGGGGCGTTCATCGCGAGATTCCTGTTGTTAAACTCGTCATTCCGGGGCGCCTCGAAGAGGCGAACCCGGAATCTCAAAATGATGGACAAGGATTCCGGGTTTGCTCGCTCTCGCGAGCGCCCCGGAATGACGTACGCTGCTTAGACTGCGCGCTTGAGCGGCTCGACGAGATCGGTCTTCTCCCAGGAGAAGCCGCCCTCATTGTCGGGCGTGCGGCCGAAATGACCGTAGGCCGAGGTCCGCGCGTAGATCGGACGGTTGAGGTCGAGATGGGTGCGGATGCCGCGCGGGGTCAGGTCCATCGCCTGCGCCACCGCCTTCTCGAGCTTGTCCTCCGGCACCTTACCGGTGCCATGGGTGTCGATGTAGATCGACAGCGGCCGCGCCACGCCGATCGCGTAAGCGAGCTGCAGGGTGCAGCGGTCGGCGAGACCGGCGGCGACAATGTTCTTGGCCACATAGCGCGCGGCATAGGCGGCCGAGCGGTCGACCTTGGTCGGATCCTTGCCGGAGAAAGCGCCGCCGCCATGCGGGGCCGCACCGCCATAGGTGTCGACGATGATCTTGCGGCCGGTGAGACCTGAGTCGCCATCGGGGCCGCCGATGAAGAACTTGCCGGTCGGGTTGATGTGCCAGATGGTCTTGCCGTTGATCCACTCCTTCGGCAGCGCCTCGCGCACATAGGGCTCGACGATGTCGCGAACCTGATTGGAGGAGAGATCCTCGACCAGATGCTGGTGCGAGACCACGATCTCGCGCACGCCGACCGGCTTGCCGTTCTCGTACTGCACGGTGACCTGGCTCTTGGAGTCCGGCCCCAGCACCTTCTCGCGGCCGGAGTGGCGCGCTTCGGAAATCAGCCGCAGGATCTTGTGGGCATAGAAGATCGGCGCCGGCATCAGGTCCGGCGTCTCATTGGTGGCGTAACCGAACATGATGCCTTGGTCGCCCGCCCCCTCTTCCTTCTTCTCGCCCGGCTGCAGCGCGTCGACGCCCTGCGCGATATCGGCCGACTGCGGATGCAGGAGGATCTCGATGTCGCAGTTCTTCCAGTGGAAGCCCTCCTGCTCGTAGCCGATGTCCTTGATCGCCTCGCGGACGGTGCTTTCGATCTGGTCGTTGGTCACCGACTGGGGCCCGCGGGTTTCGCCGGCGATCACCACCTTGTTGGTCGTGGCAAGCGTTTCGCAGGCGGCGCGGATCTGCCACGGGTCGATGCCGGCTTTCGGCCCTTCCCGATAGAACAGATCGACGATCTCGTCCGAGATCCGGTCGCAGACCTTGTCTGGATGCCCTTCGGAGACCGACTCGCTGGTGAACAGGTAAGACGCGCGCATCAAGCAAACCCCTTGTTATGTCGACTTCCGACGTTTGTGTGAGTGTGTTCCTGACATGTCAGTCCCGGCGACGCGAGATGACGTAGGATTCGTCGTAGAACCAAAGCCCATTATGTTTGCGCAGAACGTCGCGGGTGGCTTCGAGAGTTCGGCCGCCTTCCGCCAACTCCGCCAACCGGTCGTCTTCAACCTGGGCGACATACACCGCCGCGTTCCACGCTGCAAAGGCAGTCGAGGTTCCGATCGAGCCGGTGACCTCGTTAGGCAAGGCTTCCATATCATAGCGGAAGATCGAGCGGTTATCCGCGTATGCGTTAAAGTTAAGGTCGCGCCCGGCCGACCCCAGCTCGTATTTGACCGCGCGCAGTATCTCATGGCGGCTGACGGCGAAAGGATTTTCTCCGGGCCACACGGCCTGGATAATTTCCAAACCCGGATCGTCGCCATGAGAGTGAATACCGATCAGGCGACCGCCGCTGCGCAAGGCGCGCGCCAGTGGCGCAATGATGCGCTTGGCCCGGAAATTCACCGAGGATTTCGCCCGGTATGGCTGGGATGCGATGACGAGGTCGAAATTGGCCTCGGTCTTGCCGGCCCGCGGGATGATCGAATCGAGCAGGAATCTCTGGTCCTCCCGGTAGAGCACCAAAACCACCGGACGCTCATAGATGGGCATCCCGGATCGTGGGCTGACGCGGGCACGCCAATTCTGCTCGAGAAACGGGCCGAGTTCCGCGATCTGGGCCTCGAATTCGCCCGACGAGCCGCCCCGCAGCGGCACCTCGTACCAGAGCGTGCTGGCGGCCGCCACCGGGGATTTGGGGGTCAGCCAGGGCGCCTCGTCGTAATACATGTTGGTCAGCACGAACACGGTCGAAGGGTGCTCGAACAGCCGGTCCGGCACCTTGTCGAGGGTCAGCCGGACGTCCTCCAGGCTGAGTTCCTTGCCAGCCACGTAGAACGGCATATGAGGAAAGCGGCTATGCATGGCGCGCAGCACCCGCGCCAGCACCGTGCCATCGCCGACGCCGGCGTCGAACACCCGCAGCGCCGGCGGCCGGGGATGGATGGCGGAAAGCTCCAGCGCCACCCGCTGCGCGATCACCCGCTTCTCGCCGCAGGTATGGACGAACAGCAAATACCGCTGCCGGTTCTCGAAAAAACGGAAATTCTGCCGCGGATCGCGCTTCTCCAGCGGCACCACCAGCCCCCGCGGCGGCGCCACACCGCCCGGCGTCGAGGTGGCAATGAAGGCCTGGATGCGGTCCAGCGTGTCAATGGTGATCTTTTTGCCCTCCCGCAGCCGGTGCACCAGCTTGCCGTCATTGACCGCACGCCGGCCGAACGTGGACTCGGCCATGTCGGCCCCCCGGCAGAAGTCAGTGATCTGGCTCAGGATTTGGTCGTTCTTCATCGGGCCAAGAGGGTGGGACAGCAGTGGGCAGCCGTAGGGGGCAGCATGCTGTTAGCACATATTTCCCACTCTTTGAACCCCCCTCGCCCGCCCTGCCATAAAGCAGGCCGAACGCCCCCGACGGCAGCGATCGCAGGCCGTGGTCGAACTCGTCGCTATTGGGAAAGGTCTAGCTGGCGCAGAAGTGACGGGGTGCTTCCACACCGTCACTCCGGGGCGATGCGATACATTGAACCTCGAGATTCCCGATGCGCGTCTGCGACGCGCCTCGGAATGACAGGCTGTGGCTACTACTTACCCCACACCTCTTCTGCGACTTCCACTGCAAGCCTGAGCTTCGCCCACTGTTCTTCTTCGGAAAGGACGTTGCCTTCCTCGGTCGAAGCGAAGCCGCATTGGGGCGAGAGCGCGAGTTGTTCGAGCGGCGCGAATTTGGAAGCTTCCTCCAGACGTCGCTTGATGGCGTCCCTGCTCTCGAGCTCGCCGAATTTGGAAGTAATGACGCCGACCACCACGACCTTGTTGCCCTTTGGCAAATAGCGCAGCGGCTCGAAACCGCCGGCACGGTCGGAATCATATTCGAGGAAATAGCCATCGTAGTTAGTGCCGCCGAGCAGCGTTTCCGCTACCGGCTCGTAGCCGCCGGACGAAATCCAGGTGGAGCGGAAATTGCCGCGGCAGACATGGGTCGAGATCACCATGTCGGACGGACGGGCCGCGATCGCGTAGTTGATGACGCGGGCGTAGATCTCCTGCAGGCCATCGGGATTGTCGCCGCGCTCACGCGCCTTCTGCAATTCGTCCTGCGAGCAGAGATAGGCCCACACCGTGTCGTCGAACTGCAGATAGCGGCAGCCGGCGTCATAAAACGCCTTCACGGCCTTGCGGTAGGTCTTGCCGAGATCCTCGAAGAACGGTTCGAGGTCGGGATAGACCTCCTTCGAGATCAGCTTGCGGCCACCGCGGAAGTGCAGCACCGACGGCGCCGGGATCGTCATCTTGGCCGTGACATGCGCCTGCTCGGCGTATTTCTTCAGAAACCTGAAGTGATCGAGCATCGGGTGGTCGTCGGGGAAATCCAATTTGTCGATCACGCGGATTGCGTCATGGCGCGTCTGCACGCCTGCGAACTGGATGCCGGCGTCCGGGTGGAACAGTTCGCAGCCGGTCAGGTTGGCGAGAAAATCAAAGTGCCACCAGGAGCGACGGAATTCACCGTCGGTCGCGAGCTTCAGCCCGGTGGAGGCCTGGCGGTGCACGACCTTCTCGATCTCGATGTCCTCGATCTTGCGCAGATCCTCGGGCGTGATCTCGCCCTTTTCAAGCTTGGCGCGCGCCTCCTTGATCTTCCGTGGCCGCAGCAGGCTGCCGACCTCGTCGGCGCGGAAAGGAGGTTTTGTTCGTTGCATGGTTTCGACTCCCTAGGGACGGAATTAATGCGCTTTGGCGCCGGAGACCCCAAGATGCCGCTCGAGCACCGTGGGATCGGCTTTCAAGGCATCGCTTGCCGCATCGTGCACGATTGTGCCGCGTTCCAATATCACGACGCGGTCCGCGAGCCCCAGAACCTTTTGCGCGTGCTGTTCTACGATGATCGAGCAGATACCACCAGAGCGGGTGATCGTGCCGAGCGCTTTCAGCAATTCCTCAACGATGATCGGCGCCAGCCCTTCCGTCGGCTCGTCCAAGAGCAGCACCTTTGGGTTCAAGGTCAGCGCGCGGCCGATCGCCAGCATCTGCTGCTCGCCACCGGAGAGCTGGTTGCCGAAATTGCCGCGCCGCTCCTTCAGCCGGGGGAACATCCGGTAGATCCTCTCCACCGTCCATGGTCCCGGCTGGGCCACGGCGGTCATATTCTCCTCGACGGTGAGGGAGCGAAAGATATTGCGTTCCTGCGGCACCCAGCCGACCCCAGCGCGGGCCCGTTGATCCGGACGCAGCGCCGTGATGTCCTGCCCGGCCAGCGCAATGCGGCCGCCGAAACGGCGGGTGACGCCGACGATGGAATTGATCAGCGTGGTCTTGCCTGTGCCGTTGCGCCCGAGCAGCGCCAGCACCTGGCCTTCGGGGAGCGACAGCGTCATGCCCGGCAGCACCACCGCCTCGCCATAGCCAGCACGCAGGCCCTCGATCGCGAGCAGCTCAGGCATCGGCCGCCTCGCCGAGATAGACCGCCTTCACTTGCGGGTCGCGCGCCACGGCATCCGGCGGACCTTCGGTCAATAGCGCACCGTTGACCAGCACCGAGATGCGGTCGGCGAAGGAGAATACGAGATCCATGTCGTGCTCGATCAGGAGCACCGTTACCTCGCGCGGCAGCGCGGCGACAGCGGTCAGAATGTCGTGGCGCTCGATTTCGGGTACGCCGGCGGCCGGCTCGTCGAGCAGCAGCACGCGGGGTCTGGTGGCAATCGCGACCGCGATCTCGAGCAGGCGCTGCTTGCCATAGGGCAAAGTGACGGTGGGCTCGTTCATGACGTCGAGCAAATGAAACCGCGCCAGGATCTCGGCGATCTCGGCATTGACGTCTACCCGCGTCCCCATCCGCCGCCACCAGTCGCCGCCGCGTCCCATCCGTTCGGAGACCGCGAGCCCAATGGTCTCCAGTGGGGTGAGATCGGGATAGAGCTGGTTGATCTGGAACGTACGCGACAGGCCACGCAGCACGCGCTTGTGCACCGGCAGGTTGGTGATGTCGTTGCCTTCGAGCAGGATGCGGCCGGCATTGGGCCGCAGGACCCCGGTGAGCAGGTTGATCACCGTGGTCTTGCCGGCCCCGTTCGGCCCAATCAAAGCGTGGCGGGCGCCCTGCTCGATCCGGAACGAAAGGTCGCGCGTGACGCGCAAGCCGCCGAAGGTTTTTTCCAGTCCCCTGGTTTCCAGCGCGATCATCATGACGGATCGCTTTCGGGAACCACGACAACGGCCCGGCGACCGGTAAATTGCCGGATGATGAGGTTGGGCAGCCAAAGCGCCCAACGATGGATGCGGGCGCGGCCGACCAGAACGATCACGACCAGCACCAGCCCGATCCAGAACAGCCAGTATTGCGGCGTAATGGTCGAAAACAGCTCCTGCAGCATCTTGAACACGACGGCGCCGATCAGCCCGCCATAGAGATAGCCGGTGCCGCCGATGACCAGCATCAGCATCAAATCCGCCGAACGCTCGAACGAGAACACGTCGAGCGAAGCCAGCGCCGTGGTCTGCGTGAACAGCGCGCCGGCGACGCCGGCATAGAACGCCGAGACGGTATAAATCGCGATCAATCGGCGATTGACGGGAACACCGATCGCGGCGGCGCGCAGCGGGTTGTTCCTGATCGCGCGCAGCGACAGCCCGAACGGCGAATGCACGATCCGCCGGGCCAGCACGAACAGGAGGAACAGCACGATCAGCGAGTAGAAGAAGCCGGTCTGGCCGAAGATGTCGAACGCAAAGCGGCCGAGGATCGGCTGCATCTCGATGCCCTGCAATCCGTCGGTACCGCCGGTGATATCGGAGAAGCGCTCGGCGAGCGCCTCCAGGAGCAGCGCGATGCCGAGCGTGACCATCAGCCGCGTCAGATCGACGCCGCGGATGACAAGAAAGCTCGTGAAGAAGCCGAGCACCATGGCAGCAAGGCCTGCGACCACGAGCGCGACTACCGGCTCGCTGATGATACCGTGCAGCGCCAGCAGCCCCGCGGAATAGGCGCCGACGCCGAAGAATGCGGCATGCCCGAGCGAGACGATGCCAGCATAGCCAAGGATCAGGTCGAGCGACAGCGCGAACAAAGCGAGCCGCACGATCTCGGTCATGATCAGGTAGCGGGATGGAAACAGGAAGCCGCAGGCGACGACCACGATCCAGAAGGCAATCTCGCCCGGTCGCCAGCGGGCGCCGGCAACCACATGCGTGGAAACGTCGGGAAGCGTGCTCATCGCACCCCTCAGCGCGCGGCCGTGCGGCCGAACAGGCCGTTCGGACGCCAGATCAGGATCACGATCATGATCGTGTAGATCACGAAGGGCCCCATCTTCGGGACATAATACTTGCCGGCGACATCGCCGATGCCGAGCAAGAGCGACGCCAGGAATGGGCCGGTGATCGAGGAGGAGCCGCCCACCGTGACCACGATCAGAAAGTAGATCATGAATTTGAGCGGGAAATAAGGATCAAGGCCGAGGATCTCCGCGCTCAACGCGCCGCCGAGCCCGGCCAGCCCGCAACCGAAGGCGAAGGTGAAAGCGAAGACCTGCGGCACATTGATGCCGAGCCCGATCGCGGCACGGGGATCATCGACCGCCGCGCGCAGGCGGCTGCCGAAGCGCGTGCGCGCCAGGATCAATTGCAGCGCGACCGTGAGCAAACCGCAGATCACAATGATCATCAGCCGATAGCGACCGATGCCGACCCCGAACACATCGAACTGCCCCTCGAGGGCCGCCGGCAATTTGATGAAGACCCGCGACGAGCCCATGGTGTAGTCGACCGCCGCGATCGACATGAAAACGAGACCGATGGAGAACAGCACCTGGTCGAGATGGCTGCGCGCGTAGAGATGACGGTACAGCGTTCGCTCAAGGACCACGCCAACCACGGCACTGCCGACGAAGGCGAGCGGCAGTGCCGCAAAGAACGGCCAGCCGGAATTATTCACCAGCACCGCGCAGATGTAGCCGCCGGCCATCGCGAAGGCGCCGTGCGCGAGATTGACAAAATTCATCAGTCCGAGCGTCACCGCGAGCCCGCAGGCGAGCACGAACAGCAGCATGCCGTAGGCAACGCCGTCGAACAGGATGGTGAAGAGCGAGGTCATTTCATCCCCGATCAGCCAAAATTGAAGAGTGGCCCACGTCTAGCGACCGCGCCATGGCCGGGCTTGTCCCGGCCATCCACGTCTTTCTCGCTGCAGAGAACAGCGTGGATGCCCGGGACAAGCCCGGGCATGACCTGGAGAGAACGCGGCGCGCACCCGATAATGACGAGCGCGGAGTCACTTCTTGGTCTTGCCGGGGTCCTTCACGGCTTCGAAGGTCGCGAATTCGACGTTGTAGAGTTCGCCGTCAACCTTCTCGACCTTGCGGATATAGATGTTCTGCACGATGTCGCGCGTCTCAGGGTCGATCGAGATCGGCCCCCGCGGGCTCTCCCACTTCATCCCCTTCATCGCCGCAATCAACTTGTCGCCGGTCACGTCACCGCCGGTCTTCTTCAGGGCTTCGTAGATAAGATGGATGCCATCATAGCCGCCCACCGCCATGAAGCCGGGCCGGTTGTTGAACGCCTTCTTGTAGGCGGCCACGAATTCCTTGTTGGTCTGCGAGGGATGTGCGGCGGAATAGAGATGCGCGGTGACCGCGCCGAGCGCGGCATCGCCCATATTATTGAGGAGATCGTCGTCCATGACGTCACCTGGGCCGATCACCCTGATGCCGCTCTTGTCCAGCCCGCGCTCGGCATATTGCTTCATGAAGTTGCCGCCCTGCCCGGCCGGCACGAACACGAACATGGCGTCCGGCTTGGAATCCTTCATCCGTTGCAGAAATGGCGCGAAGTCGGGATTAGCGAGCGGCACCTTGACCTCTTCGACGATCTCGCCGCCGCCGGCCACGAAATGCTCCTTGAAGGAAGCGAGCGCGTCGTTGCCGGGCGCGTAATCCGAGGTCAGCGTGGCCACCTTCTTGATGCCGTTCTTGACCGCCCAATCGCCGATGATGGTGGAAGACTGCGGCAGCGTGAAGCTGGTGCGGACGATATAGGGCGAGCGCTCGGTAATGATCGAGGTGCCGGCCGCCATCACGATTTCCGGAACTTTCGCCTGGGTCGCCAGGGGCGCCGCGGCGAGCGCGGCCGGGGTGACGCCGAAACCGGCAATGATGTTGACCTTCTCGTTGACAATCAGCTCCTGGGCGAGCCGCTTGGTGTTGTCGGGAACCGCGGCATCGTCCCTCAGGATGATTTCGATCTTCTTGCCGGCGACCATGTCCCCCTTCTGCTGTATGTAGAGCTTGATCGCGTTGTCGATCTGCTTGCCGGTCGAGGCTTGCCCGCCGGTCATCGGCACGATCAGGCCGATTTTGACCGTTTCCTCCGCCCGGACGGGCACGACGGCCGCAGCGGCAGCAATGGCGCCTGCAGCCAGCAACAATTGACGGCGAATGAACATGAACGCCTCTCCCCCTCATCGTTCTTGCAGATCGAACCGAGTCCCCGGCCCTGCCTCACCATAGCCCAGATTGTTCGGCGGTGTAGCGCGGCGAATGGCGTCGTCCGGCACCGGTTTGTCAAGCCGACGATGGCGCCCGTGCGCTGACTGCTGACAGCTTAGGGTTCTATAATACCTCCAACAAGACCTGATAAGGCTATCTTACCATTTCGAAACTAGGGTCCGCCGACCCGCGCCAAAGGTTGGCGCAATTCGATCCAAATCCTCAAGCCCACGACACCCTGCATCGCGATGCCGACCAGTGCCCGCCCTCTCGCAACCCTTTTCGCCCTCGCTCTGACAGGCTGCGCCTTGGGCGGATGCGGTACCGTCAACGAGAAGCTGTCTGCCGGCGCGGCGGACTTCATTCCGGCCTGGGCCGGCGGGCTACCCGCGGACGCCCCACCTCGGCCGGGGACCGCCAAATACGACGAATTCATGCGCGAGCGGGAACGCAAACGGCTGATGCCCGCCTCCGAGCGCGGCGACGAGAACAAGCCGGCACCGACCTCGCAGGACACCGCTCATTGAGGACGGACGAGCGCTACTACGCTTAGAGCACATTCGGTTCTGATTGAATCAGAACCGAAGCTCTAGATTCTCGTTCTGACGCGTTTTCTTCACGCGAACCGGGTCCACCCTCGGATCAAGTCCGAGGGCATGCTTCGCTCGAAAACGCTCAGTCGACGAATACCACCGTCTTGCGGCCGTTGGGGATCACGCGGTCCTCGAGATGGTAGCGGATCGCGCGGGCCAGCACCCGGCGCTCGATATCGCGGCCCTTGCGGACGAGATCGTCGGGCGTATCGCGGTGGCTGATGCGCTCGACGTCCTGGTCGATGATCGGCCCTTCGTCGAGGTCGCCGGTGACGTAATGCGCGGTGGCGCCGATTAGTTTGACGCCGCGCTCATGGGCCTGGTGGTAGGGGCGCGCACCCTTGAAGCCCGGCAGGAACGAATGGTGGATATTGATGCAGCGGCCGGCGAGCTTTGCCGACAATTCGTCCGACAGGATCTGCATGTAGCGCGCGAGCACGACGAGGTCGGTATTCGTGTCCTCCGCGAGCTTCCAGACCGCGGCTTCCTGCTCGCGTTTGGTCTCCTTGGTCACGGCCAGGTAGTGGAACGGGATATCACCGAAATCGAGGTGGCTGTAGGTCTCGCGCGGATGGTTGGAGACGATCGCGGTCGGGATCATCTGCAACTCGCCGGTGCGCCAGCGATAGAGGATATCGACCAGGCAGTGATCGGATTTGGAGACCAGCAGCATCACACGGCGGCGGCTTGCGCGGTCGCGCATCTGCCAAACCATGCCGAAACGCTCGGCGATTGCGGCAAAGCCGGTCTGCAGCGCCGACAATTCGACCGCGAGGTCGGCGGCGGTGAAGACCACCCGCATGAAGAATTTCTTGGTTTCGATATCGTCGAACTGTTGGGCGTCCAGGATGTTCTGACCATTATGCGCGAGAAAGGTCGAGACCGCCGAGACGATACCGGGACGGTCGGGGCAGGACAGAGTCAGGACAAATTGGGGGTCGGACATGGCGATGGATCGAGACTTGGCTGATTCGGGTTTGGCCGATGAGGGCTTGATTGATTAAGGCTTGGGCAGCCGCAGGAACCGCGGATTTGCGGATCCTTGCTGTACCACCGCCGTCGCCCTTGCGCCAATCCCGCAGCAGGGGCCAAATTAAACTCTACGAGAGGCACATCATGGCTGACCGGCTGAACGGCTACCGCATCCTGATCCTGGAGACACGCGAGGAGGCGCAATTCTCCCGGCTGCTCACCGAACAGGGAGCCGACGTGCTGCAATGTCCGATGTTCGCGATCCACGATGCGCCGGATCCGGCGCCGATCGAAGCCTGGATCAGGCGCTGTATCGAAAAGCCATTCGACGATCTGGTGCTGATGACCGGCGAGGGCCTGCGGCGCTTGATGAAGGTCGTGCGCCGCGTCGGCGTCGAGCAGGAATTCATTGCAGCGCTGAGCAAGGCCCGCAAATTCGCCCGTGGCCCAAAGCCCGGCCGTGCGTTGCGCGAAATCGGGCTCGAGCCGCAGGTGACGACGGAGAAACCGACCTCGGAGGGCGTCATCGAGATGCTGTCCCGGATCGACCTGAAGGGCCATCGCCTCGGCCTCCAGCTCTATCCGGACAAGGATCACAACGCATTGATCGGCGCGATCAAAGCCCAGGGTGCGGAGGTCGATACCGTGCTGCCCTATGTCTACGATCCCAAGGCTGCCGACGCCAACATCGTCGCCGCCATCGACGAGATGGCGGAGGGCCGGATCGATGCGATCGCGTTGACCAATCTCGGCCAGGTGCGCCGGCTGTTCGAAGCCGCGCGGGCGCGCGGCTCTGAGGACAGGTTGCGTCAGGGCCTAGACCGAACCTCGATCGCCTCGGTGGGGCCGGCGGTTTCCGGCGAGCTCGCCTCGCACGGCCTGCGCACCGACATCGCGCCGGCGAACGACGCCTACTTCATGAAGCCGCTGATCTCGGCGATGGCGGTGGCACTCGCAAAACATCCGCCGCGAGTGGGGACGAGGTAACCACTCTCTTCGCCGTCATTGCGAGGAGCAAAGCGACGAAGCAATCCATGCCTCCGCACGTGGAGAGATGGATTGCTTCGCGGAACCTGTCATCGGGCGCGCGTTCGCGCGACCCGTTGGCTCGCAATGACGGGCTGTGAGGCTGGGGCGCTATTCCGCCGCCTGCAGGGTCTCGCTCAGGTATGCCCGATAGGCGAGCCTGATGCCGTCTTCCAGCGATGTCCTCGCTTGCCAGCCAAGCGCGGCCAGCCGGCTGACGTCGAGCAATTTGCGCGGCGTGCCGTCGGGCCGCGAAGTATCATAGCTGATCTCGCCCTCATAGCCGACCGTCGCGGCGACGACCCGGGCGAATTCCGCGATCGTGATGTCCTTGCCGGTGCCGATATTGACCAAGCCGCTGTCGGAATAGACCTTCATCAGGTGGATGCAGGCGTCGGCGAGATCGTCGACATAGAGGAATTCGCGCCGCGGCGTGCCGGTGCCCCAGACCGCAACACTCTTCGCCCCGGACGCTTTCGCCTCATGGAAACGGCGGATCAAGGCCGCGACGACGTGGCTGTATTCGGGGTGATAATTATCACCGCGACCATACAGATTGGTGGGCATCACGCTGATGAAATCCGCGCCGTACTGGCTGCGATAGGTTTCCGCCATCTTGATGCCCGCGATCTTGGCAATCGCATAGGGCTCATTGGTCGGCTCCAGCGGCCCGGTCAGCATCGAGTCCTCGCGCAGCGGCTGTGGCGCCAAGCGAGGATAGATGCAGGAGGAGCCGAAGAACATCAGCTTCTCGGTTCCGTTGACGTGAGCCGCGTGGATCACGTTGGTTGCGATCGCCAGATTGTCGTAGAGGAACTCGGCGCGCAGCAGGTCGTTGGCGGCGATGCCACCGACTTTCGCCGCCGCCAGGAACACCACCTGCGGCCGCCTGGCGACAAACCACCGGTTGACCGCGGCCTGGTCGCGCAGATCGACTTCGCCGTGCGGCACCGTCAGAACCTCGACATCCTCCTGTGCAAGCCGTCGCACCAGCGACGAGCCGACCATGCCACGATGGCCGGCGACAAAGACCGTCTTGCCTTTCAGCTCAAACGGCGTGCTTGCCATTGGCGGCCTCCTGCCTGGCCTCGGCGAGGTCGCTCGCGACCATCTCCTTCACGAGCTGGGCAAAGCCGGTCTTCGGCTTCCAGCCGAGCTTTGCGCGCGCCTTGCTGGCGTCGCCGATCAAGAGGTCGACCTCGGTCGGCCGGAAATAAGTCGGGTCGATACGGACCACGGTCTTGCCGGATTTTGTGTCGACCCCGACCTCGTCAACGCCCTTCCCGCGCCACTCGATTCCGCGGCCGACTTCGGCAAACGCAAGTTCCACGAATTCGCGCACCGAGCGCGTCTCGCCAGTCGCCAGCACGAAATCGTCAGGAGCATCCGCCTGCAGGATCCTGTGCATACCCTCGACATAATCCCGCGCATGACCCCAGTCGCGCTTGGCCTCGAGATTGCCGAGATAGAGCGTGTCCTCGAGCCCGACCTCGATGCGGGCGACGCCGCGGGTGATCTTGCGGGTAACGAAGGTCTCGCCGCGAATCGGGCTCTCATGGTTGAACAGGATGCCGTTCGAAGCGTACATGCCGTAGGCCTCGCGGTAGTTCACCGTGATCCAGTAGCCGTAAAGCTTTGCCACGCCATAAGGCGAGCGCGGATAGAACGGCGTGGTTTCCCGCTGCGGCACTTCCTGAACCAGGCCGTAAAGCTCCGATGTCGAGGCCTGATAGAACCGCGTCTCCTTCTCCATGTTGAGGATGCGGATCGCCTCCAAGAGGCGCAGCACGCCGATGGCATCGGCATTCGCCGTATATTCCGGGCTTTCGAAACTGACCCCGACATGGCTTTGCGCGGCGAGGTTATAGATCTCGGTCGGCCTGATCTGCTGCATCAGCCGGATCAGGTTGGTCGAGTCCGTCATATCGCCATAGTGCAGCAGGAACGGCACGTTGCCGACATGGGGATCCTGGTAGAGATGATCGACGCGCGCCGTATTGAACGACGACGAGCGACGCTTGATGCCATGGACGGTGTAGCCAAGGCCGAGCAGATATTCAGCGAGGTAAGCGCCGTCCTGACCGGTGGCGCCCGTGATCAGCGCGACACGTCGCTTGGAGTCCTGAACCGGCATGTCCTCTCCGAGGGCGCGGAACTGCGCCAGGTTGCGAATGGCCCGGTCTGTAGCATCCGGCCTCCGCGAAGTCTAATGCCATAACCCCGTTTGGATTCAGGACGTTAGGCGCGAGCTTTCGGTCAAGCACTGCGCCGGGCCAGCCGGCTGGACTATTCGCCGTAGTGGCGGAGACGCTCGAGTTCGACGATGGTCACGCCGCCATATTCCAGCCGGAGGAGCCCCTCCTTCTCCAGCCGCTTCAGGCACTGGTTCGCATTCTGCCGCGAGATGCCGGAAAGCGCTCCGATTTCCTCCTGCGTGATCTCGAGATGGCGCGACAGCTCGGGGTAGAGAATTGGATTGAACAGGGAGGCGATGGAACGCGCCACTCGCGCGGTCGCATCCAGGGTACGGCCATATTCCAGCAGCGCAATGAACTGGCCAAGCCGCTCGTTGAGCTGCGCCACCAGGAAACGGTTGAACGCCACGCTGTTCTCGAACAGCCAGACGAAGGTCTTGCGGTCCATCATGGCCAGCCGCGTGTCACGCAGCGCCACCACATCGTAACGCCGCGCTTCGTTCTTCAGCACCGACCCTTCGCCGAACCAGGCACCGGCGGTCAATCCGGCGAAGCTTGCGGCCTTGCCGCCGCGGGAGACGATGCCCATCCGCGCCAGCCCCGTCACCACGCCGGTCCAATAGTCAAAACGGTCGCCGCGCATGAAGATGAATTCATTCGTGCCATAGGATTTCTCGGTAATGCCGCTGCGCGCGACCTCGATCTCGCGGTCATCCAGCTCACGCGACCAGGCCGCGATGCGCTTCAGGTAATCGGCAGCAATCATGATCCCGTTGACTGTCGTTCGTCTGATTATGTTGCGTCGCAACAATACACAGGCCGAACGAAATTTGGCGGCCAATTGTCGGGCACAAGACATTTCACCGTATCGCTTTGCCCTATGGAGGGCTACCGGCGCAATGTCATCTGCACGACACGCGTGGAAGTGCGGACGGGGCAAAGTGCCGGCTGCGGCGTTACCGCGCATGAACGGTGGGGTCCGCAGTGGAACGAGGCACCATTAGTCGGATGGCTTAGCCGGAACGGCCGATGTAAGATTATCGCTGTCTTTGCAACAAGAGACACAGAGCGCGTGAAGCGCCGCTTCTGGAGGGAATAGGTGGATTACACGTTGGAGGTGCGCGGGGTGTCGCTGCGCTTTGGTGGCGTCCGTGCGCTGACCGAAGTGAGCTTTGGCATCAAGCCCGGCGAATTGTTCTCCATCATCGGCCCCAACGGCGCCGGCAAGACCTCGATCGTCAACTGCATTTCCGGCCGCTACAAGCCGACCGAAGGTCAGCTTTTCTATCGCGGCAAGGATATCACGGGTCTCAATCCGAACGCCCGGCCCTCGCTCGGCATCGGCCGCACCTTCCAGAATCTCGCGCTGTTCCATCACATGAGCGTGCTCGATAACATCATGGTCGGCCGCCATCACCTGCTGAAGAACAATTTCATCACTGGATCGCTGTACTGGCTGACCGGCGCGCGGGGCGAGGAACTCGATCATCGCCGCAAGGTCGAGGAGATCGTCGATTTCCTCGACCTGCAATCGGTGCGCAAGGCGACCGCCGGCACGCTTCCCTACGGCCTGCGCAAGCGCGTGGAACTTGCCCGCGCGATGGCGCTCGAGCCGCAATTGATCCTGCTGGACGAGCCGATGGCCGGCATGAATTTCGAAGAGAAGGAGGACATGACGCGCTACATCGTCGATCTCAACGAAGAGTTCGGCATGACCGTCGTGATGATCGAGCACGACATGGGCGTGGTGATGGACATCTCCCACCGCGTCATGGTGCTCGATTTCGGCCGCAAGATCGCCGAGGGCGATCCTGCGACCGTGCTCGCCGATCCCCATGTCAAGCGCGCCTATCTCGGCGAAGAGGACGAGGCACTGATCGATCCTGATCACGTGCCGCTAGCGCGGGAGAGCGTGGCATGATGGACCATGCCGGACGCGCCGCGCAGGCCGACACCTTCCCGAAGATATTACGGCTGAATGCAAGGGAGCATGGCCGCGAGATTGCGTTGCGCGAGAAGGATCTCGGCCTGTGGCGCGAATTCACCTGGGACGATTACCAGGCCCGCGTGCGCGATTTCGCGCTCGGCATGATCGAACTGGGGCTGGGCCACGGCGACGTGATCGGCATCATCGGCGACAACCGTCCGGACTGGGTGGCCGCCGAGATCGCCACCCACGCGATCGGCGGCATGAGCCTTGGACTTTACCGCGACGTGCTCGATGAGGAAGCGGCCTACCTCCTGAACTATGGCGAGGCGAAGCTGGTGTTCGCCGAGGACGAGGAGCAAGTCGACAAGCTGCTGGGGCTCGCCGACCGCGCGCCGCACTTGAAGCACATCATCTATTCCGATCCGCGCGGCATGCGGAAATATGACGACCCGCGCCTGATGGAAGCGGGCAAGCTTGCCGGCTTCGGCCGCGAGCGCGCCGCGTCCGAGCCCGGCCTCTATGATGCGCTGGTCGATGCCACTGGCGGCGAGGATGTCGCGATCCTCTGCACGACATCCGGCACGACGGCCAATCCGAAGCTGGCGATGCTTGCGGCCGGCCGCGTGCTCAAGCACTGCGCGACCTATCTCTCCTTCGATCCGAAGGGACCTGACGACGAATATGTGTCGGTGCTGCCGCTGCCCTGGATCATGGAGCAGGTCTACGCGCTCGGCAAAGGTCTGCTCTGCCGGATGAAGGTCAACTTCGTCGAAGAGCCCGACACCATGATGCACGATTTCCGCGAAATCGCGCCGACCTTCGTGCTGTTCGCGCCTCGGGTATGGGAGGCGATCGCGGCAGACGTGCGCGCCGACGTGATGGACTCGTCGCCGTTGAAGCAAAGGCTCTACGAGCTCGGTATGAAGACGGGACTTGCCGCGCTCGAGCAGGGCAAGCGCTCGGTCGTCGCCGACCAGCTTCTATTCCGCGCGCTCCGCGACCGGCTCGGGTTCACGCGGCTGCGTTCGGCGGCCACCGGCGGCGCTGCGCTCGGCCCCGACACCTTCAAATTCTTCCGGGCAATGGGCGTGCCGCTGCGTACGCTCTATGGCCAGACCGAATTGCTCGGCGCCTATACGCTGCATCCGCCCGGCGCAGTCGATCCCGATACCACGGGCATCGCGATGGCCGAGACGATCGAGATCCGGGTCGACAATCCCGATGTCAACGGCGTCGGCGAGATCGTGGTGCGCCACCCCAACATGTTCTTAGGGTATTACAAGAACCCGGAGGCATCTGTGGCGGACATCCAGGATGGCTGGATGCGCTCCGGTGATGCCGGCTATTTCAACGATAACAACCAGCTCGTGGTGATCGACCGTATCAAGGATCTCGCCGAGACCTCGCGCGGCGATCGCTTCTCGCCACAATATATCGAAAACAAGCTGAAGTTCTCGCCCTATATCGCGGAAGCGGTGGTGCTCGGCGCCGGCCGCGACGCGCTCGCCTCCATGATCTGTATCCGTTACTCCATCATCTCGAAATGGGCGGAGAAGAGCCGGATCTCGTTCACGACTTATAGCGACCTCTCCTCGCGTCCCGAGGTCTATGCGCTGTTGCGGAAGGAAGTCGAGACCGTCAACGCCTCGCTGCCGCCGGCCCAACGGATTTCCCGCTTCCTGCTGCTCTACAAGGAACTCGACGCCGACGACGGTGAACTGACCCGCACCCGAAAAGTGCGCCGTGGCGTCATCAACGAGAAATACGCCGACATCATCGACGCGATCTATCGCGGCGACGCAAACATTCCGGTCGATACCGTGATCCGCTTCCAGGATGGCACGACCCAGCGCGTGCGGACCACGCTGAAGGTGGTGGATCTCGCATCTGCGATGACCGCGGAGGCTGCGGAATGAGCGATCAGCAACAGCAACGCGCGATGCGAGTTGTGGTGCCCTCTCCCCTTGTGGGAGAGGGCTGCTCCGCAGGCAGACAAGGCCTCGACAGGGTGAGGGGTTCCCTCTCCACACTTCCGATGCGGAGACAACCCCTCACCCGGCTTCGCTTCGCGAAGCCACCCTCTCCCACAAGGGGAGAGGGTGCAGCGACGTTCCTCTCTTTCGTTAGTCGCAAATCAACATGAACACCCAATTCCTGCTCCAGCTCCTGATCAACGGCCTCGTGGTCGGCACGCTCTACGGCGTGGTCGCGATGTCGTTCGTGCTGATCTACAAGGCGACGCAGGTCGTGAACTTCGCGCAAGGCGAACTGCTATTGATCGGCGCCTGGGTGTGCTGGGCACTGCTCGCCAAATACCAGGTGCCGTTCTGGCTCGGTATGCCGCTCACGCTGGTGTTTATGTTCGTCTTCGGCATTGCGATCCAGATCGTGATCCTGCGGCCAATGATCGGCGAGCCTATCATCTCCGTCATCATGGTGACGATCGGGCTCTCGACAGTGTTCCAGGCCGCGCTGAAATGGATGTTCGGTGTCAATCCGCAGCCGTTCCCGCGTGTGTTCCAGAGCCAATCTGTCCACCTGTTCGGCCTCCAGATCCAGACCGTCTACGTGATGAGTCTCGTGGTTTCCATCGCGATGATGATCGGCATGGCCTGGTTCTTCCGCGCCTCCAAATACGGCTTGGCGATGCGGGCCACCGCCTACAACCAGCAGGTCGCGCAGTCGCTCGGCATTTCCGTGAAAAGCGTGTTCGCGATGGCCTGGGCGATCTCGGCGACCGTATCGGCGGTCGCGGGCGTCGTCGTGGCCGTCGTCAACGGCGTCTCTTCCGGCCTCTCCGCCTACGGCATCAAGGTATTTCCGGCGGCGATCCTCGGCGGGCTCGATTCGGTCGGCGGCGCAGTGCTCGGCGGCATCATCATCGGGCTGCTCGAGAATGTCGCGCAATATGTCGACAGCCAGTACCTGCACTGGGGTAATCTCTACGAGATCGCGCCGTTCTACGTCTTGATCATCATCCTCATGATCAAGCCCTACGGCCTGTTCGGCACCAAAGACATTGAGCGGGTCTGACCATGGCGACGCGTTCCCTAATCCCCTCCGGCGACTTCCGCACCACCTATGCGGCCGACACCACGATCTTTCCGACCATCACCAGCCGCAATTTCGCGATCGCCGGCATCGTGCTGGCTTGCCTTGCGCCTTACGTCTTCTCGAACTACTGGCTCAGCATCTCGATCCAGATCGGCATCTTCGCAATCGCGGCGCTCGGCCTCAACGTGCTGGTCGGCTTCACCGGGCAGATCTCGATCGGCCACGCGGCGTTCTTCCTGCTTGGCGCCTTCACTTCGGCCTATATCTCGAACAACGCGCCGATCCCGGTGTTCTTCGCCATTCCACTTGCGGGTCTCGTCACCGCGCTGGTCGGCCTGATCTTCGGCGTGCCGGCGGCACGGCTCAAGGGACTTTATCTCGCCATCGCCACGCTCGCCGCACAATACATCCTGCTCGATTTCTTCTCCCGCGCCGAATGGTTCTCCGGCGGCTCGGTGCCGGCGAGCGCCGAGCCATTTTCGATGTTCGGCTACACATTGCGCGGCGACCGCCAGTATTTTTATGTCGTGCTGGCTTACCTCATCGTCAGCTATCTTCTGGTCACCAATCTGATGCGCACGCGCGACGGCCGCGCGCTGATCGCGATCCGCGACCATTATCTTTCCGCTGAGATCATGGGCATCAACCTCACCAAATACCGAACGCTGTCGTTCGGTATTGCCGCGTTCTTCGCCGGCATCGCCGGCGCGCTCTATGCGCACTATCAGCTTGTCGTCTCGCAGGAAGGCTTCGGCATCGAGCGCTCCGTGCTGTTCCTGGCCATGGTTATCATCGGCGGCACCGGCTCGGTGATGGGCACGCTGATGGGCACGGCCTTTGTGGTGCTGCTGCCGGAGGCAATGGAGTGGCTCAGCCTGCAATTGAAGGGGAGCGCGATCGACAGGGCGCTGGAGCTCAACAACAACATCACGTTCCTGCGCGAGATCGCGATCGGGCTGATCATCATCGCGTTCCTGATGTTCGAGCCGGACGGGCTCGCGCACCGCTGGCGGCAGATCAAGGCATATTGGAAACTTTACCCGTTCTCGCATTAAGGTCGGGCAAGAATTACAAACGTATCAACGAATAACAGGAGGAAAGACCATGACGATTAGATCCCTTTTGAGCACGGCCTCGTTGGCACTGCTGATCGGCGGCGCATCCGTGGCGGCGCAGGCCCAGATCGCGATCGGCCACCTCGCCGACTATTCAGGCGGCACCTCTGATGTCGGCACACCCTACGGCCAGGCCGTCGCCGACACCTTTGCGTGGGTCAACAAGAACGGCGGCATCGGCGGCAAGAAGCTCAATGTCGATACCAACGACTATGGCTATCAGGTGCCGCGCGCGATCGCGCTTTACAAGAAATGGTCGGCGCCCGACAGCAAGGTCGCGGCGATCATGGGCTGGGGCACCGCCGATACGGAGGCGCTGACCGGTTTCCTCGCCCAGGACAAGATCCCCGATATCTCCGGCTCCTATGCGGCAGCATTGACCGATCCGGTAGGCAGCAGTGGCAAGGCCAAGCCCGCGCCCTATAATTTCTTCTATGGTCCGAGCTATTCTGACTCGCTGCGCGCCATGCTGATCTGGGCGGCGGATGATTGGAAAGCCAAGGGCAAGCCGGGCAAGCCCAAATTCGTCCATATGGGCGCCAACCACCCCTATCCGAACGCACCAAAGGCGGCCGGCGAAGCGATGGCCACCGAGCTCGGCTTCGAGGTGTTGCCGCCGCTGGTGTTCGCGCTCACCCCCGGCGACTACTCGGCGCAATGCCTCAGCCTGAAGAGCTCCGGCGCCAATTACGCCTATCTCGGCAATACGGCGGCCTCCAACATCTCCGTGCTGAAAGCCTGCAAGGCGGCCGGCGCCGACGTGCAGTTCCTCGGCAACGTCTGGGGCATGGACGAGAACGCGGCCAAGACCGCCGGCGATGCCGCCGACGGCGTGATCTTCCCGCTGCGCACCGCGGTCGGCTGGGGCGGCGATGCGCCCGGCATGAAGACGGTGATGGAAATCTCCAAAATGTCGGATCCCTCCGGCAAGATCTACCGTCCCGTGCACTACATCGCCGCGGTCTGCTCCGCCCTCTACATGAAGGAGGCGATCGAATGGGCCGACAAGAACGGCGGCGCCACCGGCGAGAATGTCGCGAAAGGCTTCCACCAGAAGAAGGACTGGGTGCCATCAGGCATGGAGGGCGTCTGCAACGCCTCGACCTGGACCGAGAAGGACCATCGCCCGACCACGAAAGTCGATCTCTACCGCTCCAAGGTCACGGGCTCGACCGACGGCGATCTCAACGACCTCATGGGCAAGGGCGTGATCAAGCTCGAGAAGGTCAAGACCGTGGAGCTGCCGCGCAAGCCGGAATGGCTGGGGTGGTAAACTTCATCCCCCATAAGCGAGCGTCATCCCCCGCGCAGGCGGGGGATCCAGTACGCCGTGGCATCGGATCTGATCGCAGGCGTCTCTGGAATACTGGGTCACCCGCCTTCGCGGGTGACGACAGTCTGAGGTGATCCCAATATGACCCAAACCGTCGAAGCAAATCACCCGGCACCGACTGCGGTCCCTGCGCCGCCCCTCCTCAGCGTCAACAACATCGAGGTGGTGTACGACGACGTCATCCTGGTGCTGCGAGGCCTGAGCCTCGAAGTGCCCAAGGGGTCGATCGTGGCGCTGCTGGGGGCCAACGGCGCGGGCAAATCGACCACGCTGAAGGCGATCTCGGGGCTGCTCAAGACCGAAGACGGCGAGGTGACGCGCGGCGAGATCGTCTTCGACGGCGAGCGCATCAACGGCATCGATCCCGATAAGATCGTCCGCCGCGGCATCTTTCAAGTCATGGAGGGGCGCCGCATCATCGCCGACATGACGTCGCTGGAGAATCTGCGGCTTGGCGCCTTCACCCGCAGCGACGGCGAGGTCAATGCCGACATCGACATGGTCTTCAACTATTTCCCGCGCCTGAAGGAGCGCACGGGGCTCGCCGGCTATCTCTCCGGCGGCGAACAGCAGATGCTGGCGATCGGCCGCGCGCTGATGGCGCGCCCGAAGATGATCCTGATGGACGAGCCGTCCATGGGTCTGTCGCCGCTGCTGGTCAAGGAAGTGTTCGCCATCATCAAGGAGATCAACCGCGACCTCGGCGTTACCATCCTCCTGGTCGAGCAGAATGCGCGCGCTGCGCTTTCAGTGGCGAGCCACGGCTACATCATGGAACAGGGCAAGGTAGTGCTCGACGGAACCGCCGACGAATTGCGCGACAACGAGGACGTCAAGGAATTCTACCTCGGCGGCGCCGGCGACCAGCGCAAGAGTTTCAAGAACCTCAAGAGCTTCAAGCGGCGGAAGCGGTGGCTGTGAGTGTAGCCGGGTGCCTATTGCAGCACCTGCTCCGCTTCCGTAACCGCGCAAAGAACATGATAGAACGAAGACGCAGGGATGGTGTCGACCAGCGACTTGCCGTCGCGGTCGAACTGATCGTACCAGCCGCCCGCAACAGGGTGGCTCAGATAATGCCGCTCCAGGCGCGCCAATGCGGCGCGCGCCTCGTCGGCGGCAGCCGCCTCGCCGGCTTCGGCCTGCGCGATCCAGGCTTTGGCGATCTCGCTCTGCGGCCACAGGCGCCGAGAGTGACGCCGGATACGGCCCTCGACACTACCCTCGTCGGTGAGGCAGCCGGTCGCCTCGTCGCGGTAGCGCAGCGCCGACGCCAGCAATTCGCCGCGATAGCGCCCCGTCGGACAGCCCGTGATCCGTTCAAATCCCTTCAAGAGCCAGACCCATTCGGCCAAATGTCCGGGTTCGACGCTAATGGGCGGAATTTTGGACCAGTCGTCTTCAAAATATTCGCCAAGCACCTGGGTCTGCTTGTCATAGAGATTGGCAAGGAACAGCGCGAAAAACTCGCCGGCGCGTTGCTGGAACGCCAGATCATGCGTCGCGTCGAATACGGCGATCATCGCCTCGAACAGATGCATCTGCGGATTTTGCCGCCGCGGCAGGGACGCCGGCGCCCCCTCGAGAAAGCCGCCATTCGGCGAGCGCAGGTGCCCGTCGAGATAGGCGAGCAGCGCATCGATCTCCGAGCGCACCTGCGCGTCGCGATCAAGTCCGTAGACCGTGGCGAGCGCCAGCAGCACGAAGGCGTGGTCGTAGGTGTCGCGCCGCGCGTCGAGCACCCCGCCGTCGGCCGTCAACCTGTGGACAAAGCCCGGGCGGCCGTCCGGCGCCTTCGCCTTCGTCAACAGGTGATCGAGCCCCTTCAGGGCGATCTCGCGGCCTTCGGCGTACCAGCCCATCTGCGCGGCTTTGGCGTAGCAGTAGATTTGCCGGGCCTGAACGAAGACGCGCCGCGGCGTCAGCCGATCGGCGCGGCCGTCGGGGTCGAGCCGGTCGACGAAGCCCCCTGCCGCACCGTCCCAGCCTTCCGTGCACCACAACGGCAGGCAGTGCTCGATGACGCGACGCTTCAGCCTGCCGACGACGTCGGCATCGGAAGGGCCGCTCGCCGCGGCGGTCTGCATGTCTGCCATTGCACTTCCCGGAGCATCGCCAGTTCGGCGGGAAACCGTCTGATAGCACGTCGAAGGCGGAGCGCAATTGGCGCGAACCCGTGAGGATCACCCATGACGGATCACTATGACGCCCGCGAAACCCGCGATCCCGCCCAGCGCGAGGCGGAACTGTTCGCCCGCCTGCCGGAGGTCCTGCGGCGGGCCATGGCGGCTCCGGCCTATGCCGACCGCCTCAAAGACGTCGATCCCGCCACCATCACCAGCCGCGCCGCGCTGGCGCGCCTGCCGGTGCTGCGGAAGTCGGAACTCCCGGCCCTGCACAGGGCCGCCCCGCCCTTCGGCGGTTTCGTTGCCGGGCCGCCTGGATCGTTTGCGCGCCTGTTTACGTCGCCCGGACCGATCTTCGAGCCCGAGGCCGCCCAGGGCGACGCCTGGCGCGGGGCGCGGGCGCTGTTCGCGGCAGGCTTTCGTCCGGGCGACGTGGTGCTCAACACCTTCAGCTATCACCTCACCCCGGGCGGCTTCATCTTCGATACCTCCGCCCGGGCGCTCGGCTGCGCCGTGATCCCCGCGGGCCCCGGGAATACCGAGCAGCAATTCGAGCTGATCGAGGCCTACCGGCCAATCGGCTACAGTGGCACGCCCGATTTCCTGAAGATCCTGCTCGACGCAGCCGCGAGTGCCAGACGCGATGTGTCCTCGATCAAGCGGGCGCTGGTGTCGGGGGCGGCTTTTCCGAAGTCGCTGCAGGAGGAGATCAAGTCACGCGGCATCGAGGCCTATCAGGCATTCGGCACCGCCGATCTGGGCATGGTCGCGTTCGAGACCGAGGCCCGCGACGGCATGGTGGTCAACGAGGAGCTGATCCTCGAGATCGTCAGGCCCGGGACCGGCGACCCCGTCGCGGAGGGTGACGTCGGCGAGATCGTGGTCACCTCCCTCGACCCGCACCACCCCTGGATCCGCCTCGCACTCGGCGATCTTACCGCGGAGCTGCCCGGCGCAAGCCCGTGCGGGCGCACCAACATGCGGATCAAAGGCTGGATGGGGCGCGCCGACCAAACGACCAAGGTCAAAGGCATGTTCGTGCGACCCGAACAGATCGCCGAGATCGGCAAGCGTCATCCGGAGCTCGGGCGGCTGCGCCTGGTCGTGACACGTTCCGACGAGACCGACGTGATGACGCTGAAGGCAGAAGCAGTCGCGGCAAGTGCAGCCTTTCAGAGCGAACTCGCAGCGACCCTGCGGACCGTGACCAAGCTCGGCGGCAATGTCGAACTGGTCGGCGCCGGCGCGCTGCCGAACGATGGCAAGGTGATATCGGACGAAAGGAGTTGATCGAAGACTCTACGGCGAAAAGTATGAAATCCCGACAAGCGAAGATAGCGCTAAGTCGCATCGCTCATTGTTATGGCCGGCGCTGGCTGTTTTGATATTGTCTTGCTATGGCTAGGCACCGGACGTTGAGCGGGATCACATGCCTATAGAGAAACCAGCAGTCTTCTTCGATCGCGATGGAGTGCTCAATGAAGACACTGGGTACGTATTTGAGATCAGCAAGGTGCGGTGGATAGAGGGAGCGCGCGAGGCGGTAAAGATCGTCAATGATGCCGGATACTTTGCCTTCGTGGTTACCAATCAGTCAGGCGTGGCCAGAGGCATGTATGAAGAGGCTCACGTCAATGCGCTACATGATTGGATGGCAGCGGAGCTGGCAAAGACTGGCGCTCATATAGATGCATTTGAGTATTGCCCTTATCATCCCGAAGGTACGGTGGAGAAGTACCGTCGAATAAGTGATAGACGCAAACCGGGCGCGGGTATGATCACCGATCTTTTGAAGCGGTTTCCGGTGAATGTCTCTCGCAGTATTCTGGTCGGCGACAATCCAACTGATCTGGAAGCCGCCCGCCTGGCCGGAGTAAGAGGGCACTTATTCGTAGGGGGCAACCTCGCACAGTTCTTGGCACCACTCTTGGATCTGGATCGGCCGTGAGCGGCTGGAGCTCTAGCGGACTTCCATTCGCACCAATCGTTGTCCGGGCTCGTACTTCAGAATATCCTTGGGACCTGGATGCCGTGTCACCTCTGCACCATTCAAGACGTAGAGATCGTCCGTATGCTTACAGCGCCATTCGCCGTGGCCGGATAGCGGCAGATCGATCTTCTCGCCGAACGCACTCACCCAGCCGACTTGGCGGGCTGGCGTGCCTACCATCATTGACCAGTCCTTCGAGCTCTTGGTCAGAGTCGCGCCGGCGGCAAGAAAAGTGCCGACGCCACACGTAATATCGGGAACCACGGTAGAGTTTGCGCCAAGCGTGGTGCCAGTCTTCACCAGCGTCTTCTTGAAGACAGCGTGACGATTGATCGCGGCACGGGGAAAGGAAATGTGGGTGAACACCATGTAGGGCGCACAGAACACGAAATCCTCGAGCTCAACATGCGAGAAGATCGAGACCGAATTGCCAAGCCGGCACGCATTGCCGACGATGGCGTTGCGCTCGACGTAGGTGTTCTGGCCGAGGCTGCAGTTCTCGCCGATCACCGCACCTGGCGCGACGTGGGAGAAATACCAGACCCTGGTGAACTTGCCGACCTTCGCCCCCTCCTCGACCACGGCGGTCGAATGGATAAAGGGTTGTGGATCATCTGATTCCGGCGTCCTCATGCAGGATGCTTCTCCTCCCTCGTGCGGTCACAGCAGCCTATACGCACTGGCGACCGCTCCATCGTATATTAAGAAAATCCTTTGCGGATCAAGGCGGAAGTGCAGAAAACCGGCTGAACCCGGAGCCATTTATTCCAATCTTCTGATTGAGACGGATCCCGGACAGGTGAACGGGGTTCACTGTCCTTGCTCAGACCTTGTGATATTCGCGGTACCAGTTCACGAATCGTTCGATGCCATCCTCAATCGTGGTCGCAGGCTTGAACCCGATGTCACGCGCGAGGTCGTCGATATCGGCGTAGGTCGCGGGCACGTCGCCCGGCTGCATCGGCAGCATTTCCTTCGTTGCGGTCCGGCCAAGTTTTTTCTCGAGCAGTGAAACCACCCGCGAGAGCTCCTCGGGAGTGTTGTTGCCGATATTATAGATTTTCCACGGCGCCCTGCTGCTCGATGGATCAGGTGCGGCAGAGGCCTGCCTGCCCTGAGGCGGACGATCTATGAGCCGCACGATCGCCTCGGTGACGTCATCGACATAGGTGAAGTCGCGACGCATATTGCCATTGTTGAACAGCTTGACCGGCGTTCCGCTCAAGATTGCATTTGCGAAAATGAACATTGCCATGTCGGGACGCCCCCATGGACCGTAGACGGTGAAGAACCGCAAGCCGGTAGCGGGTATGCCGTACAGATGGCTGTAGGCATGCGCCATCAGCTCATTGGCCTTTTTTGACGCGGCATAGAGGCTGATCGGGTGATCGACATTGTCGTGCACGGAAAACGGCAACTTAGTATTGCTTCCGTAGACCGATGATGATGATGCAAACAGCAGATGCCTGCACGCGTTGTGGCGGCAGCCCTCGAGCACATTGATGAAGCCTTCGAGGTTCGCATCCACGTACGCATGAGGATGATCCAGCGAATAGCGCACCCCGGCCTGGGCGGCGAGATGAACAACCTCGGGGAAGCGATACTCGGCGAAAAGCGCCTTCATGCCGGCACGGTCGGTCAGATCGAGCCTCACGAAATGGAATCCAGGGTCGCGCTTCAATGTTTCGAGCCGCGCCTCCTTCAGCCGTGGGTCGTAGTAGTCGTTGACGATGTCGAGGCCAACGACTTTGCGACCGGCTGCAAGTAGACGCTGGGCTACATGGAAGCCGATAAAGCCGGCAGCTCCGGTGACTAACAACATATCCTGCGGCATCATTTCTCCGGTTTCTCTTACAACCGCCAAAGCTCGATGCCCGCGGGCTTGGAGCCGCGATCCAGCCTTGTCTTGACGTCAAAGACGAGGCCCGCCCCATCGCGCAGCAATCGCTGCATGAGCCGCCAGCCTCCCTCAACGTATGCATCGTGCGCGACCGCTAGGATGATGGCATCGGCTGGATCCAGTTCGCCAATGTCACGCAGGGCAACCCCATATTCCTCCTCGATGGCACGCGTGTCGGCAATAGGGTCGGCGACCTGCACCTTGACACCGAACGACTGCAATTCGCGCACAACGTCTATGACGCGGGAATTGCGGATGTCGGGCACGTTCTCCTTAAACGTCATGCCAAGAACAGTCACCACCCCGCCTCTTCCCTTCCCCCGCAACAGGCCGCGAATGCATTCTCGCGCTATCTTGCGCCCCATTTCGTCGTTGATGCGGCGGCCCGCCAGAATGACTTCGGGATGGTAGCCGGCCTTCTCGGCACGATAGGTCAGGTAATAGGGATCGACGCCGATACAGTGACCGCCGACGAGACCGGGCTGAAAAGGAAGAAAATTCCATTTGGTGCTTGCTGCCGCGAGTACGTCGCCGGTGTCAATATCGAGCGCCTGGAAAATCAGCGACAGCTCGTTCATGAAGGCGATGTTGAGGTCGCGTTGGGTGTTTTCGATGACCTTTGCCGCTTCGGCGACTTTGATCGAAGGCGCTCGGTGAATGCCGGCAGTCACCACCGATCCGTAGACATCAGCGACGATGTCAAGTGTCTCTGCGTTCTGGGCAGAGACCACCTTGGTGATGGTTTCAAAGCGATGCTTCTTGTCGCCGGGATTGATGCGCTCGGGCGAATAGCCGACGTTGAAATCCGACCCTGCCTTGAGGTGAGAGGCCTGCTCCAGGATCGGCACACATTCCTCTTCGACGGCCCCGGGATAGACAGTTGACTCATAGACCACAATGTCGCCCTTCTTCAGCGCCGCGCCCACCAGGCGCGAAGCCTCGAACATGGCGTGCAGATCCGGCCTGCGGGCGCCGTCAATCGGGGTCGGAACCGTAACAATGAAAAAATCGGCGGAGCGCAGCGCGGCGACCTCGGCGGTAAAGTTCAGCGTCTCCAGTTTGAGAGCGGTAGCGTCGACCTCACGGGTGACGTCCCTCCCCGCCTGCAAGTCCCTGATACGGGCGGCATCGATGTCAAAGCCGATCACCGGCCTGTCGCTTCGGGCGAATGCCGCCGCCACAGGCAGCCCGACATAACCAAGTCCAATGACAGCGATCTTCCGGCCGCATGACATAAAATGATCTTCCAGGTTTCTAGGGCTGTTGACGCTGCTCCGCCAACTGTTTAGCCAGCGGATGATGGAGACCGCAAGGGGTCGCACCTGCCCGTAAACAGACAGGGCTTACCTCAGCAGGGTCTTCAAAGACACATCAAATCGGGAATTTGTACCAGCGCGCTCGCCCCGAGCAGCGTTTCTCCTCTTGCGACCCTTCCTTGGCGCTCCGTGACTTCTTCTCGCTCAAAGCTCTAGGGGTTCTGCCCTGGTGAAATGGAATTGAGAGACCTTCGGCTAGCGACCGGACCTCCAGGGACGCTCCGCGCAACCGAAGGTTGTGGCCAGGCGCTCTCAGTGCCTCATCACAATGAGCCTATGCCCCTTCCGAAATTTGAAAATCGTGACTACGCAGCTCCGGATGCTTTGCACTTAGGTTCGTAGTGAGGGATGTTTCGATGATGAAACCCCTGGCGACGAGAGCATCGCGGCACGAGTATTCGGAGGTTCCATACCTAGCACAACTTACGCGGCTAGGAAAGTTGACTTACGCCATAACCAACGTACAAGGTCTTGATAACCAGCGTGTCGGGCTACCGTGCCCAGTTCCTCGGCTATTTACGGGTGTGGGTGTTATGAGTTTGACTGACCGAGAATCGCATTTCGAGTTCGGGGAAAACTGGAGAAGCTATTCGAAGACGATTGACCAGAAGCGTGTCGACTGGGCAATCGAAGGCGTAAGAAAGCTTTTTCCCGGCAGGCTATCCGGTAAGACATTCTTGGACATCGGCTGCGGCTCGGGCCTGCACTCGTTCGCCGCATTGTCGCTCGGCGCAGCATCCGTTCTCGCGATCGATATCGACGAGAACTCGGTCAGCACGACACGCGCGTTGCTTGGCAACCGAGCGTCAAACTCGAAGTGGGACGCGAAAATCGTTTCTATTTTCGATGCGTCGGCCGATGAGCTCGGCCAATTTGATGTTGTCTATTCTTGGGGTGTCCTACATCACACAGGCGACATGTGGCGTGCGATTGACCGCGCCACCAAGTTTGTGAGTTTGGGCGGGCAGTTCGCGCTCGCGATTTATTCTGCAACCGCTTGTGACAACATCTGGAAGGCCGAAAAGAGGTTCTACGCCCGTGCACCTCGCTCCATTCAGTGGACGATCAGGCAAGCGTATATAGCGGCCTTTCTCGCAGCAAGGACCCTCCGTTCACGGGAGAGCCCCATCGCATACGTGCGAAATTATTCAAAGATGCGAGGCATGAACTTTTCGCACGATGTCCATGACTGGCTCGGCGGCTACCCCTATGAAACGGCAACCGCGACCGAGATCCGCGACCGCGTCTGCCGTATGGGCTTCGTTGAGGAGCGCTCGTTCCCACTGCCGCCCAGCTTCGGTTTGTTTGGATCAGGATGCCACGAGTTCGTTTTCAAGAAAATTCGGTGACGTCGCTAGACGGAGCCGCTTAAGACGTAACAAGACTACTAACGTGGATGCGGCCGCCGGCGCCCGGAGCGATCTCTCTCCTCGATAAATCTCGAGGCAATGTTGGTGTTGCCGTGTCAATGGCCGAAGCCGCATCGTTCAACACGCGGGAGCGGAAAGGCGTACTGGTTCGTCAGGCTCAAGCTGGCGCCGAGACCATCAAGAAACTCTCAACCTGGATCACTTCGTGGGATGCTCGGTCACTTGATATCATCAAGAAGCATGATGTGGGCTCGGATCTTTGCGGCCGTTTCGATCCTTAGCCTCACTGTATTTCTCCTCATTCTCGAAGCGGGGTTGGTGCGGCGCGTGCTCGTTGTCCCGGGGCCATTTGCTGGCGCCGAGAGCCCGACCAAGATATTCGGCATCCCTGTCCGGCAACCGGCACCCTTTCTTGTTGCCCGTGATGATTCGATAGGTGGCGGAAACCGCTCGAAGCTTCGATTGTGGGTGAACGGTACCGAATTTACAAAGCCCCATGCGCTGCACGACGACATTCGCTCCGGTGCATTAGGAACCTTCAGTCACTGGGGAGGAGCGGTCTACTTCTTGCTTCCACCAGGAACCGACAACGGTCCTGGCACGATTGTTGAGCTCAACTACCCCATACAGCTCGCTTCGCCGTGGCTGACGCTAATTCTGGTTGCCCTGCTTGGCGCGATCTGGTTTGCGGTCGCGAGACCTTGGGTCACGCCCGAACGGATCGCTGGGCTGCCAACCGCCGTATGGACGGCGCTGCTTATAGCGAGTTGGATTTTCGCAGCCGCCTCGGCGATCTACGCTGTAACAATAGTGTACGGATTCCTGTCTGGCTACGCCCTACCGACGACAGCCATTTTCTTCGTCTCATCGACCGCCTCCCGCCTGCATCGCGCCTGGCTGTTTTTACCTTGGAGCCTTCTCGCTATTGCGGCAACAGGAGCGGCGATTTCTTGGGTAGCGGTGAGACTCCCATCGGATCATTGGCAAACAGGAGAACGAAGACTTATTAATTTTTGGAGCTACACGGCGATACCCGTAATTTTCTTGACTTTCGTGTTCGATATGAGCGGCGGAGGCTGGAGCGGGCACTATCTAAGGACAGACATCAATTATATGAGCAACGCGGGGCTAGTGCCCTACTCCGATGCGGCAGCCTATTATTCTTCAGCATTCGAAATCGGCTACTGGGGGCATTGGAATTGGATTGCCTCGCAACGCCCCTTTGCGGCAGCACTACGCAATCTGACCGTATTCCTCGGTGGTGAGACCTATGCAGGGACGTTAGTCGCCCAAACCGCTCTTATAACACTTGGCATCGCATTCGCTCTCAGAAGAGTCGTAGCTTGGCGGGGATTCTGGGTCGGGCTGGCCTTTTTCGCGCTAACGTACGGGCTCATCCGACCATTTCTTCTGACCACGCTGACCGAAAACCTCGGCTTCGTGTGGGCCGTGATCTCGATCGGCTTTTTTGCTGAGTCCTTTCGCCGTCAATCGCTTCCCATGGGACTCCTGGGATTCGCGACTTTAACCGGTGCGCTGATGACGCGGATGGGAAGTATGTTCAACATCCCCGCGTTAATGTTATGGCTTCCCTTTGCCTTTGCCCGGGAGTGGCGTCCCAGGTTAATGATACTAATCGGAACGGTCGGAATTGCGATCGGTGCTGTCGCAGCCAACGGGCTGCTCGGCTGGCTTTACGCCGCGCAAGGCAGCGAGGCTGGCGGCAATTTTTCGGCCACCCTCTGCGGGCTTGCCCACGGCTCGAATTGGACGACTTGCTTCGACTTGTTCGCGAGCCAGATAGCATCGGCGCCGATAAACGCAAGGAACCAGATGTTCTACGCGGAGGCGATGCGCGCCTTTCGACAAGATCCTTTCATAGCTCTTCATGAGCTTTGGAAAAATGGCTATTCCTTCACCCTTGACCTTCCAGCGATGCTTGTGGAGCAATACTCGCGCATCGATCGGGTAGACAGCAGCTACCTCAACATCGGCTTGCTGTTGTTGATACCAGGATGGACGTATTTACTAACGAAGCTGGGAATATCTCGGCTGCTTTCCTTCGCACTCCTATTGATCGTCAGTTCTATTTTTTCCGCGGCGATCATCTTTATGGACGACGGTAACCGAACGATGATCGTCACCTACGTCTTCGTGGCGATCCTTGTGTCGCTTGGCCTCTCAACGCCAGGCAGCTTCATTCCAGCGAAAGTTACCCCCTTATCTTGGCAGCGTTCTACTTACGCGCTGGTGGCTGCCCTTTTTGTGCTGTTAGTCATTCCATTGGTCCAAGGAGCGGCAGTCCGATGGGCGTCTAAATTCCCTCCTCCGATTTCACCTGAGAGAACCGATGCCAGCACCATTCCTGGAACGCCCATCACGACCGGATTTATAGTTGTGCCAGATGGATCAAAGCGAAAAGGTGACATTCCGTCTCTCGATCTGTCCCAATACACTACAATGTACCGCGCAATCTATGCAGCCGAGCTTGGGCCAGCAGCACTCAGTTATTTGCCTCAGGCACCTTTCGCCGTCGTATTTGCTGTACCGCAGGATTTACAACGGGGATTTGCGTACTTTATTGGTCCGCCAGAGCTGATGACCAATAGAACATCCAGTCATTGGCGGCTGGAGTTTGATTACGATCGAAGCCCGGCGCGTGGGCAGCCCTTTCTTTTAGTCACTAAGGCGACGCCGGCCGAGTACTAACCTCGCGTGCAATCGGCCAATCGGAACAGACGGTTGCGCGGACCCAATCGCCATCATTTTCCCGGAAGAGCAGTCGGGTTCTCGGATCAGGATCGAAGGGCACATGTGGCCAAATGAGATTACAGTGTAAGCTATGCGCGCGGCACCACTCGTGCTGCTCCCCAACTGCAGGTATTCGGATGTTTGCAAATCTCATAAGACAATCGGCGGTGCGCCTCTTCGGATTGGCTACAACGCTCGGTGTCGATCGCCTGCCGGCTTTCGATCGGCTTTTTCTGGCGCTCTACGCCGGCTACAAGCGACATTTTGAAGCCGGTCCAGTCGAACGACTTCGCGAATTCGTTCCGGAGGGATCCGTCGCTATCGATGTCGGTGCAAATGTCGGCTTTTTCGCGCGCCGTTTCGCACGTTGGGTCGGCACCGGTGAGGTTATTGCAATCGAGCCGGAAGAGCGCAACTATCAAATTCTGCTCTCGACGCTTAAGAGCGAAGGCCTGCTCACCAGGGTGCGTCCGCTAAGAGCTGTAGCCGCCGCGACTGCCGGTACGATGACCCTTGAAATCAATCGCCTTCACCCCGCAGATCACAAGCTTACTTTAGACGGTCCGGGCGTGCCGGTGGCTGCCGTGAGGCTGGATGACCTGATCCAGGATAAGGGCGTTTTGAGACCAAGCTTGGTCAAGATCGACGTTCAGGGCGCGGAGATGCTGGTTCTGCAGGGTGCATCCGAGATCCTGAGCCAATCCGGTCCAGCCCTTTTTATCGAGCTGTCGGAGGATGGATTGAACAAGTTCGGCAGCTCGGTGACCGCAATTCTCGATCATCTCGCCCAGCATGGCTATACGGCGCATTGGCTGATGCGAAGAGGTCCGCACCAGCAAGCCCCCCCTGAAGAGATTCACGCAAGGGTATTGCGTCAGGGCTACGTCGACGCCCTGTTTCTGAAGTCGCCCGACACATCAGTGCAAGCTCGCTGAACACGTGGGCCGTCAAGACTTGCATTTCTTGGCGGCGTCCGCACCGGAGTTCGCGTCCCGGGGCAATCAGAACAGGGGCCCATAGTATTCACACCCAAGTGAGTCAGTATCAACCGTGACCGACAGATTGCCAACGAAGGCGACGCCATTGACGGCACTCCAACGATTGTTTAGCCCCCTATCGGCGAGGACCTCAAGAGTGGAACTGAAGCTGGACGCTCCGCGATCATGAAAGCTGATGACTGATAGGCGAGCGTGCATTATCTGCTATTTCGAATGCGCTTTTTGAACCGGGCGCAACGATCGGGCCGTTTGGATTTGAGATGATCTGAGAATGTGTGGCATCGCCGGTTTCGTCTCCAGCCCACGTCAACAATCCCTCGCTCAAATCGAGACGATTGCGCGGGCGATGGATTCATCTCTCGCGCATCGCGGCCCTGATGGGAACGGCATTTGGATCGATCCCGAGGCTGGTGCGGCACTCGTACACCGTCGCTTGGCGGTCGTGGATCTTTCTCCCGCCGGTCATCAGCCCATGATGTCCGCCAATCGTCGCCTTGTCATCACGTACAATGGCGAAGTCTACAGCCATCTTGAAATTCGGGCCGAGCTGGAGGCCAGCGGCGTTCGATTTCGTGGCCACTCCGATACCGAGGTTATCCTGGAATCCATTGCCCGGCATGGTGTCAAGGCGACCGCAAAACGATTGATCGGCATGTTTGCGCTCGCCATTTGGGATAGGCAGCAGCGAACTCTAACTCTTGTGCGAGACCGAGTTGGGATCAAGCCAGTCTACTGGGCGAAGTTCAACGGCCTCTTCATCTTCGGCTCCGAACTCAAGGCGCTCCGCGAATATCCGGGCTGGTCACCGCGCATCAAGCCCGACGCCGTCGCGGCCTTCATGCGACACAACTATATCCCTGCACCTCACACCATTTACGAGGGAGTATACAAACTCGAGCCCGGGGCAATTCTGACGCTTCCGTTGGGCGGTGAGCCGCTTTTCGAGAAATTCTGGGACGCGCGAAGTGTCGCGATTGACGGCCTTCAGAATCCGCTTGGCGAAGACGATACGACGCTTATCGATCGTGTAGAGGCATTGCTGACGGATGCAGTCGGCAGGAGGATGATGGCCGACGTGCCTCTCGGCGCGTTTCTTTCGGGAGGAGTCGATTCATCACTGGTCGTTGCCCTGATGAAAGCGTCAAATTCTGGTCCCGTGAAGACGTTCTCGATCGGCTTTGAGAACACCGATTTCAACGAGGCGCCGTACGCATCCGCCATTGCAAAGCATCTCGGCACCGACCATACGGAACTGACCGTGACAGCACGTGACGCATTGAACGTAGTTCCGCGTCTCGCAGAGCTGTATGACGAGCCCTTCGCGGACTCCTCACAAATACCGACCTATCTCGTTTCGGCGATGACGCGAAAACACGTTACGGTTGCATTGTCCGGCGATGGCGGCGACGAGATTTTCGCAGGCTACAATCGCTACCAAATCGCAAAGCGTTTCCACCGCGCACTTTCCGCAATCCCACGACCGATGCGAGGCATAATGGCTTCGGGCATTCGTTCGCTCCGCACAGAGCATTGGGACATGCTGGCGCGTATCTTGCCAGCGCCTCTGCCGCCGCTGGTCGGCGACAAACTTCATAAAGTAGCCCAGATCCTAGAACTATCAGATGGCGACGCTATCTATCGTCGTATCGTAAGCCATTGGGAGCCTTCGGAAATTATCCCTAGCGCAAGAGAACCTCGAGGGCTTTTATGGGACAACTCGGTCCGTGCTGACTTTCCGTCATCGCTCGACAGAATGCAGTTCCTTGATCTCGTCACCTATTTGCCGGACGATATCCTGACCAAAGTGGATCGCGCGAGCATGGCTGTTGCCCTTGAAGCGCGAGTACCGTTGCTGGACCATCGGGTGATCGAGCTTGCATGGCGGCTACCTCAATCACTCAAGATGCGAGGCGGTGTCACGAAATGGGTATTGCGCGAGGTGCTGTACCGACATGTTCCGCGCAAACTGATCGAGCGACCCAAGATGGGTTTCGGAGTGCCTCTCGGGGAGTGGCTCAGGGGGCCGCTGCGTGAATGGGCCAGCAGCCTGATCTTCGCGAAGCAACTCGATAATGGCGGCTTGCTCGATGCTCGGCTCGTTCGCCAGCGTTGGCAAGAGCACTTGGCCGGACACCGCAATTGGCAATACCTGCTGTGGGACGTGCTGATGCTCGAGGCGTGGCGCGAGCGATGGGGCTGCTAGCCTAGTCGCGGCGTCTATTAATAACGGATTTCCGCAATCTGGCTTGGCGATTTTCCGGCCAGCAAGCCAAGATAAGACGCCTCGTAAGCTGCGACGCAACCCTCCAGTGTAAAGTATTGCTCCACGCGACGGCGTCCTTTGTCACCATAGTTGCGACGAAGCTGCGGATCGGATGCCAGTTGCAGGATCGCATTGGCGAGTGCGGACGGATCGTGTGGAGGAACGACGAGCCCGGTCTCGCCGTCGATCACGGCCTCTGCATTGCCGCCAACGTCAGTGACGATCATCGGAAGGCCTGCCTGCATGCTTTCGATGATCGCGTTCGAGAACCCCTCCTCGTGCGAGGACAAGAGGCCGATGTCACTTGCGCTGAGCAGGTCCGGCACGTCGTTTCGCGGCCCCAGGAACCAGATCTTATCGGCAATACCGAACGACGAGGCCAAAGCCTTGGCCGCCGGCGCGACGCCATCATCTCTCCCCACGACCAGAAGCCGCCAGTCTGCGGGCAGCTGATCGGCCACGCGGCCGAACGCCTCAATGAGATCGAGATGCCCTTTGTAGGGGATCAGGTTGGCAACAATGACAAAAACCAAGGTGGCGTCATTAACGCCGAGCGCATCGCGGACCCGATCGCGGCCGGTTCGCGGGCGCACTTCCCTATCCAATCCGTTGTAGATCAACCCCAGCCGCTCTGCTCTTACGCCTTCCAATTCAAGCTGCCTCGCCACGCTACGAGAGTTCGCCAGAACGGCGGTCATGAAGGAATGCCACCGGCGTTCAACGAAGCCTGCCACGCGATGCTTGTTTTGATACACGTTCAAGCTGCGTCGGCTCATAATGCGCAACTTGATTCCCGCCAATAACGCGAGCGGAGCGCCGACTAAGTAGGCTTCTGGTAGAAAAAAGTGAACAATCGTGAAGCGCCCTTTGATAAGTACGCTCAGCAGATGCAGCGCCGTCAGCGGCAAACGAAAGACGGGCCCGAGCCCGGAGATGCTGCATACACTCGGCGGCGATGGAATTACCCTCACACCACCAATGCGGAGATCGTTAGCTAAAGGACCATTGCCTCCGGTGCTGTAGACCGAGACATTCCAGCCGCGCGATCGCAGCGCTCGGGATATCGAAACAAGATGCTTCTCTGTACCACCGACGCTCAGCGAACTGACGACGAACAGGATGTTGGCCGGGGATCGATCAGTCTGTCGCATCGGGGCGAGTCAATGAAGTTCGTTATCCTTGTCGTGCTGGAAGCAACGACAGCTTCCCATCTTCTTTCGCTCATTCACAGAGTTATCAAGCCTAGCCCATCAATACACCTACAACTCCCTGCTGCGAATGCCTTTCTCAATTGCCACGCACAGCGGGAGCGCCGAAGAATCCGTCTGCGGATCGGGTCACGTGGATCTAATCGATCTTCCGCAAAAGATCCGACCAAGTCGCCCCGAGCAGTGGCAGAAATCGCGCAGCAGACCCAACCGATTTCAGGAACCCCACGTTCATTCGGCCCCTTCCGTCGACTGTTGAACAGCCATATCCGCGGCATCTACAATTCGCATGTCGAGAGCAACAAGAGAATTGGTGTAAAGCTTGCGCGCCTGGTTTATCACTTCGAACATCAAACAGTCGAAGCGCATGTCGAGTTTGGTTCCATCGCTCTCGGCGATAGAAGCGGTCAGAAAGAAGCGGCCGGGTGCCAAGCGATTGGTGAATGCAATATCGAAGCAATAGTGATGGCCGGCGCGCAGGACGACCTTAGGCGCATCCTGCCGGTCCCAAAGCGTCGTGTCGGTTCCGAAAACCTCAACCCCTTTCGGCGTCCTGATCAACATGCCGAGAGAATAATCGTCAATGTCTTCTCGGGCTTGAATCTCAAATCGCACGAGATACGCTCCGTCGACTTCCATGTGCAGGCTTGGCCGGCCAGCCTGGTCGAGAAGGCGAATATCGGTGATGATAGCACGATGATCGCCGTACCGATGCTCACGCGGCGTTGCTTCTTCGGCGGTGGTGCTTACCGCGCTCGCAGGTATTGGACGAGGCTCAGAAGCAAATAAGAGCTCGTGATAGAACTTTCCAACGGCGTTTGGTTCGCCATCGGCAAGGACCTTCCCTCGGTCGAGGAGAATGGCTCGATCGCAGATCGAAGCCAGTGAGTTCAATTCATGACTTACGAGCAAGATCGTCTTGCCACGCTCGCGAAAAGAACGCATGCGATCAAAGGATTTAAGCTGAAACTTCGCATCGCCGACTGAAAGTGCTTCGTCGACGATGAGAATATCCGGGTCGACCGACGTCGCTACGCTATAGGTGAGCCGCGCTTGCATGCCGCTGGAGTACGTCTTGAAGGGCCGATCGATGAACTCCTCTAGTTCGCTAAAGGCAATGATGTCCGCCTCACGCGCACGGATCTCATCGCGCGAGAGGCCAAGACACAGCCCCCCAAGATAGACGTTCTCGCGCCCCGTATATTCGGGATTAAATCCGGTGCCGAGTTCCAGAATGGCCGAGACACGTCCATTCACATTGACTTCGCCGGAGGTTGCTTCCAGTGTACCGGCGATGATCTTCAGAAGTGTTGATTTGCCGGCGCCGTTACGGCCGATGAGACCTACAACCTGTCCTCTCTCGATTGATAGGTCGATGTTGTCCAGCGCGACAAAGTCGAAGTGTCTTTTCTTGCCCGTCAGGACTTCGCGCAACATGTCGATGGGACTTTGGTAGACGCGGAAAGCCTTGGAAACACATCTCGCGGAGATCGCTATCTCGCTCATAACGCGTCTCCGAACATGTGGCTCATACTGCGAAACAGTCGATAGCCGATTACCAAAACAAAAAACGAAGCCACCGGCGCTATAATCCAGGACGATGGATGCGTTAGATGACCAAGAACCGCATCGCGATATAACCAAATATTGTGACTTAAGGGACTGAGATAAAAGATAAATTCCAGCTTTTCCGGGACCATGCCAGGCGCATAGAGAATGGGATGCAGGAACAGCCCTACCATAAGAAAAAGCTGAACGATGTTGCGCGTGTCACGCAAAAAAACGCCGGCAGCCGCCAACGCGTAGGTGAGTCCAATCGCGAGCGCGAGATAGCTCACTATGGGTATTGGCAAAAGAAGCCAGAAGAGCGGCCGCGCCGTGCCGTCGAAGAGCATCAAACCCAGTGGGAAAGCAAGCCCGACGGCCAGAACCACAAGAGTGGACAGCACCACCTTGAGCGGCAAGATATCGATTGGAAAGACGATCTGCTTCACAAGGCTCCGGCTTTCGAGGATCACGGTCGGCGCGCGGCCTAGTGCTTCCTGAAACGCAAGCCATGGCACGAGCCCCGCCATCAAGAACGCAGTATAGCCGAGTCCGGTATCGTGAACATTGAGGCGAACCGTAAAGATGAAGGAAAACACAAAGACGTAAACCAGCATCATCAAGAGCGGCTGCCCGATGACCCAAAAACTTCCGAAGGCCAACCCGGCCTGCCGCTCGAACACGTCGCGCCGCGTCATCTCCCAAAGCAATTCGCGATATTGTTTGACGTTGCGCCAGAGAAGCAGGAACGCTCGAGCATTGGCACTAGGGTCGAGTAGCCGGAGCATTTCAAACGGCCCGATTGAGACGGCCGTGAACGGGAACGCCCTCAAAAACAGCATTCATTTTTCTTCTCTCATTATGAATGCGCCGCCGGAGGCCAGATTTATGATCGGCTCAGGCTTGTCCGCCATAAATTCCTCCACTGCTTGGGTCACACCTGGGCAAGAGGAGAAGCCATAATCATCGAGCAGGATCACGCCTCGAGAACTCATACGCGGATAGAAGAAGGCGATTGCATCAAGTGTTGGCCTATAGAGATCGACATCGATATGGACGAAGCAGAAGTGCCGATCGGCGACCTCAGAAAACCGCGTCGGAATCCATCCCTTATAAAGCTCCACGAACGACGTGGGACCGAGCGGTGCCAGAGCGCTCCAAACATCGTTGAAATGAGAGGTTAAGTCGCCCTCCTTCCAGTAGGACTGGTCAATGGATTCAGGTTGAGAAAGTCCCTGAAAAGAATCGAAGAGAAGCAGCTTCTTGTTTAGGGCTGCCTGTTGGATGTGGCGTGCAAGAAAGTAGGCCGAGGCTCCCTTATAGGTACCACACTCAGCAACGTCTCCAGCAATCGAGTAGACAAGCCGAAACAGCTCATTGAGATTGAATTTGCGTTCGGCGGTTACGTCATTCTCCGGCGAAAGACGGGCGAATTCCCGCGAGAACTCATCATTGTGGTCAATCATTCGACCATGATCAGGCAACAACATGTTTCCCCAGATCCGACGAAAAGCGCGTCGCGCTGCATCGAACCTCTCCTGCAGCGATACACTCTCTGGCGCGGTCCTGACGTGGTCGACTAACGACCAGTCCGGATCGGAACCCACGTCAGCGGGGACATAGAGATGATATTGGCGGTTGCCCAAAAGCGGCGTCGTGTTGTCGCTAGTTGAGAAATAGAGATTCCTATTCCAATGCGAAAATCGGCCGTTGCCATTGGCCCGTATACTCTCGTGAGACACGTGCATTGGTCCTAGTGCCACACCGTTCTCGAACAAGACGGCAGCCGAACTGTACGGATCGCGCTCGCTATCCCCCGAGGGCACATCTGACGGGAGTTCGTAAACGTAGCAGTAGCCCTGGTCGAGCTTGATATGACTCAGATCAAGTGAGATCAAAACCGCGTTCGAACTGTTCGGCATTCCTCAAGATTCCTTCCGAGCAGTATCGGTCTCGTGGTCAATCCACATGCGGAACCAAAGCTCTAGGATCAATAGAGGCCACAACCGCGTATGGTGCGCGTTTGATCCGGAACAATGCTCGTCCAGCATAACTTGTACAGCGTTGCGATCCACGATGCCACGGCTTTGGGCGCGCGGCGACAGCAGTAGATCATACGCCATTTCCTTGAGTTCTGCGCGCAGCCAATGATCGACGGGACAGCCAAACCCCATTTTCGGACGATAGAGCACCTCGTGTGGCAGAAAGGGTTCCATCGCCTTCTTGAAGATAGCCTTGGTCGTGCCGCCGGGTATCGTAGCGCTCTCCGGTAGTGTAAGCGCCCATTCCAACAAAACATGATCGAGTAACGGCGAGCGGCTCTCCAACGAATAGGCCATGGTGGCAATATCGACTTTCACCATGAGATCATCTGGGAGATAGATATGAATGTCTGCCCAGTTCGCGCCGGAGACGAGGGTTTCTGCCTCGTTCAGAAAGGGGGCGAACAGATCAAGCGCGGACTGGCTTAGATAACCGCGCATCGCCTCGCCATATGCGCCGACCTTGTGCTCATCGGCAAACGCCGTGATGGTGAAAGAATAGCGATCTTGGCGCGGCCGATCAGCGGAACGCAGAAGCGCTGCCAGGCTCGCGGCTCGCGAGGACGTTCCGCCGGGTAGTCGTCCGATGGCGGCGGTAGCCATGTGGCGGAGCGATTTCGGCACCCTGTCGACCCGGGACAGAGCATGCATGGAGGCATAGCGGCCGTAGCCCATGAACGCCTCGTCACCACCGTCACCATTGAGCGCGACAGTCACGTGGCGACGCGCAAGCTCGGCGAGATAGAAACTGGGCACAGCCGAAGGATCGGCGAAAGGTTCATTGTACTGATAGATCAGTTTGGGCAGGATCGCGACGGCGTCCGGGCGCACGACGAGTTCGTGATGGTCGGTGTTGTAGCGCTCCGCCACCATGCGCGCATAGCGCGTCTCGTCATATTCCTCATTCTCGAAGCCAATCGAGAACGTCTTGATGCGGTCACCGCTCTGTTGCGCCATCATTGCGACGATGGCGGAGGAATCGAGCCCACCTGATAGAAAAGCACCCAGCGGGACGTCGGATATCAACCGTATTTTCACAGCCTCCTTGAGGCGATGTGTCAACTCATCCGCAGCCGCCCTGGAATCAAAGCGAGTGCGGCTGGGTGGGCGCGGTGCGTGGAGCCGCCAATAGCGCTCGATTTGAGGAGAAGATAGACGCCCCTCAGCGTCAAGGCTTACGGTCATAACGCTCGCAGCAGGCAACTTGCGTACTGAGCGGAAAGCGGTCTGCGGCGCCGGAATATACTGGTAGCTGAGAAAGAGGTGCAAAGCGCCAAGGTCGGCCTGTCGTTCAATGCCAGGCCAAGCGAGAATGGCCTTGATCTCCGAGCCGAAGAACAGCCCCTGGTCGGTCAAAGCATAGTAAAGCGGTTTCTTGCCGATACGGTCACGAGCAAGCATAAGCCGGCGCGTCCGGCCGTCCCAGATCGCAATGGCGAACATGCCGCGCAGTCGGCTCAAAACCTTCTCGCCCCATGCGAGATACCCAGCCAGGATCACCTCAGTGTCGCTATGGCTGCGGAAGATGTGCCCCTTGGCTTCCAGTTCGGCCCTTAGTTCCGGAAAATTATAGATCTCTCCGTTGAACACGAGCCAAACCTGGCCGTCGGCGCTGCCCATGGGTTGATGTCCCGCCGGCGTCAGATCGATGATAGCAAGACGCTTGAAGCCGAGACCTACTCGCCCGTCGGTCCAGACGCCTTCGTCGTCAGGCCCGCGATGATGTATCGTGGCCGCCATCGATGACAGACGACGCCGAGCGATAGACTCGTCGATCTGCCCGCTCAGAAGGAAGCCGGTCAATCCGCACATAGGGTCGCCGTGTTACGCACTTCGAGAAAAGACAAGCTGATGGCAACCATAGCCGTCGTTGGGCAAAAGTTTGTCCAACTTGAAACCGTCCTTCTCGTAGAACGCGGTCAATGCTTCGGCTGTGGCGTACTCATAAGGATATCCGCCAATCCAGTCGACCATGTCGTGCCAGCGGCTCATGCCGCGGCTCTTCTTGTATTCCGACCAGAGGGCGAAATAGCCGCGGATGTTCTTGTTTTTGTAGTAGTGCCAAAGATAGCGCGCCTCGACGGGCGTCCACACCGCGACGGCATATGGAAATTTCAACGGCCTGGGCAGTTTGTTGTAGATGATCTTCTTCTTCAACCAGTATTGGCTGATTTCGCCGCAATCGTTGTAGATGGCGATGAAAAGCTTTCCGCCAACCCGCGTGTTAAGTTTGATGTTCTCCAGGGCCTGCCACATCGCGCCGGTGTGGTGCAGCACGCCCCAAGAATATACGATGTCGAAAGTGCCTAGCGACCGGAGGAAAGCCGGATCGAGTACCGATCCTTCGAGGATGCGCCAATTCTCATCGCCGTTGAAATAGCGACGCTTCAATTCGGTCGTGCAGGCAACAGATTGAGGGTCGTAGTCGAACGAGACGACGTTGGCCCCCAGCTGCCGGGCTGCCAAGCTGAACAGGCCGCTGCCGCTTCCAGCATCGAGAAAGGTGCGCCCGGCAAGCGAGTCCGTCTGCAGGAACTCCTTCAATGATTTCTCTGCTTCGAGAATCCGCTCCGCATTGAGTACGCGCAGAAAACGACGCCAGTTGCCGCCGAAGCGAAATCGCTTACCAGCCCGGATCTCTTGCTCGTGACCACCGCTCATTTACTGATCCTGTTCACTGCCTTGATGGATGGGCTGAACGATTCCGTTGGCAGCAATTCGTAAGCTGCGAGTGTTTCGGCGATCATACGGTCCATTCCGTATCTTGCGTTGACGAAGGCTGTCCCAGCCTTGCGAGCTTTGGCCCGCAATACGGCGTCTCTTAGAATAGTTAGGACGGCGGCCGCAATATCGGTGACGCCGTCCGAGTCAACGACCAGCCCTGTGGTACCATCGTTCACTGCCTCGCCGGCGCCACCGGCATTGACCGTGACGACAGGGACGCCAAGCCATTGCGCTTCCAAAAGCACGTTGGGGATTCCTTCACCGGACGAAGTCAGAAGGACGAGATCACAGGGTGCTAAAGCATCGAGCGAGGACAAAACGACGCCGGGCATTTGGACGCGCTCGCCGAGGCCGCATTGGCGGATTAGCGTCTCCATTTCGGAACGCATAGGACCTTCGCCAAATATGACGAAATGCACGTCCGGCAGCGCGTCGGCAATTCGCGCCGCTGCCTCGATCCACAAAAGAGGACGCTTCTCCTGCCTGAAACGGAACATGCCGCCAATCAGCGGTACGTTGGCGGGAATACGCCATCTGGCCCGGAGTTCGCCATAATGTTCCGGTTCGGGTCGCATTTGTTCCTCAAACTGGACGCCATTTCGAATGACCCGGATACGCCCAGCAGGAATGGACAGCCAGTCAGCATAGTCGGCTGCTCCGGCTTGGCTATTGTTCAGCCAAACGATCCGATCTCCGCACTCGAGCAAAGCCCGGTAAGCTGGATGATAGTAGTCCGCATTCAGTGCAAAGTGCCGCGGGCTCAAATTGCGGCCCGATAGAAGCACTCGTGGTACTCCGGCAAGCAGCGCCGCGAGGCCAGCCCGGACATTGCTCCAATCGAGCCACGCGTGGACGACCTCCGGCTGCAGAACTCGGAATTCGTGAAATAGAGCAGCGATATCGGCTACGAGGCCAGGATGTAGGAGCCGCGCCGCTTTCTCAAAGCTTGGCGGAAGCGGATCCTTCGCGGCGAAATCCTTTCGGATTTCGCGAACGGTGGCCCCAGATCTGCGCGCGTGGGGTAAGTAGAAATCATATCGCTCCTTCGCGCCAGCGTGCAGATAGTCGCAAAGAAGCGTCAGATTTTCATTGCCAAGGACCGGAGCGAGTCCTACGAGACTATTGGCAACCTGCCGCTCCGCCCCGCCCGGCTGGAGGGAGCCGCAGACTAGGACCACGCGGCCGGGAATGGCCTTCTCCGAGGCCATGTCAGCAAGCATCGCCTGAAAATGCGCTTCGGTCGGCTTTGGAAGGACGATCTCGCCGACTTTCTGACGGAAGCGGTGGGGAAGAGCTTCGCGAGCTACCCTGAGAACAAACCTGTTACTGAAAATCTTTCGCATCATGTGTCAGCTCTCAAATGCCATCATCTCGCCGGCCGAATGCTGATTCGCCGAACAAGGCGCCACCGAGCAAGGAACTTCCGACGCACAAAGTGGCTATCTCGTCCACCCACGAAGCCGCTGCCCTGCAAAATTGCTCACGAGCGCCCCGAGAAGCACACTCCCGAGTTGCGAGGTAACGCCTTGATCTGATACGCGAATGAAGCTCGGGACGCAACGGGCGCTGGAATGAGGACAGTTCGCGCACTAAGGCACAAGGAAGCTCTTGGCTCCTAGCAATGCAAATCACTGCTCTTGCGAATGTTGTCGCAATTGCATGGTCGCGCACGAAAAACTTCAAGTTGCTGTCCTACCTTCTCGTATCTACCGTTTAGTCGGGGAAATGCAACGGTTTTTCTTATCGAAATGAGAATCCTTATCCTTACGGGAAATTTGGCGTTAGGAGGCGCCGAGCGCCAAATTTCCATAATGGCGCGCTCCATGGCTGGACTCGGACACGAGGTCGGCATTGCCATCATGTACCCGGGCGGTGAGCTAGAGGGCGAACTGGCTGCATCCGATGTCAAAATCTTTCGGCTTCAAAAGAGGGGAAGGTGGGACGTCGCGTTTTTTTTCCTAGCCCTCTCCAACGTCATCAGCATCTTTCGTCCCGATATATTCCAAACGTTTCTGACAACCCCGAACGTTATCGGCTCCTTGCTTCGGCCAAGGCTCGGGCGAACGCGCCTAGTCTGGGGTATACGAAACTCGGATGTGGACCTGAGCCATTACGACGCGTTCAGCAGGCTTTGCGCCAAATTCGAAACGGTTTTGTCTCCCAGCTGCGATCTTGCAATTGCAAACTCACACGCCGGAATTCGCGCACACATTCAGCGTGGTCTTCGCCCGAAACGCTTCGAAGTCGTTGAGAACGGCATCGACACAGAACGCTTCAGGCTTCGCCTTGACCAACGGATGCGGCTGCGCACCCTTTGGAAAATTCCCGAAACAGCAAAACTTTGCCTCGCCGTTGGAAGACTAGATCCGATGAAGGATCACGAGACCCTGCTCCGTTCCATCGAATACTGGCCGACCAACTCCCTTCTCGCCATCGTTGGATCCGCACCCGCACAAGCACAGTCAAAGCTGCGATCGGAAATCGACAAACTTGGACTTACTGGTCGAGCGCAATTAATTGAAAGGATGAGCGACATCGAGAATGCGTATTCGGCAGCTGACGCATTCGTTCTGCCATCTGCGTTTGGCGAGGGCTTTCCAAACGTTGTGGCGGAAGCGATGAGCTGTGGATTGCGGGTCGTGGGCACTGACGTTGGGGACGTGAAACGTGTCGTGGGTCCAAGCGGACGTATAGTACCGCCGAGAGATCCAGAAGCCTTAGGGCGCGCAGTAACCGAACTTCTCTCTGCACAGCATGCGGACTGGCCCGATCCGCGTCAGCGGATCGTTTCTAACTATGGCATATCCACTATGGTCGCTCGCACGCTTCAACTCTACAGCGAGATAACGTTCGAGAATGATCCACGAACCTTAACACCTCCCGCCGGCTGAACTACTCGCCCTTAATTCTCGCGCTATTCCGGCCACCTCGTCAAAGAAATTCCACGCTACCGCACTCCGGGTGACTCTCGAGTCACACGGTTGCCCCTTGATCGGAGCCGAAACAAAAACGCACGGCGGCCTGCAGCGCGCTTCGACGCAACCTATGCGGCGACGACCATATCCGCGTCAAGCCGCACGCGAACCTTGCGCCCAAGCATATCCAGAAGAATGGAGATCCGATCACGGTCAGCCATTCCATTGAAAAGCCCGGTGTTGTCCACGAATGCGCCCGTAAGCACCCGTACCTTGTCGCCAGGCGCAAAGGTCGGCTTTGCGACCAATCTTACAAAGCTCTCGTCGTCCTCACGTTTCTTCAGCGCGCCCAGACCGATTTCCGAACAGCCCGATTGCAAGACTTTCTTTTATGACGGCATTGTCAATTTGGTCAGGAATGAAGGAGAAACTTCCTCCTGTCAGAAACGGCCGTCCCCGCAGTCGTGACTCTCGCTATATCGACCGCGTTCTACAACGCCATCGTACATAATGGTGGCCGGAACTCGAGTCCTTAGATCTGTGCGACGTCAGGGTGTACTACGGGCGCGCTCGGCCACATGATATAAGCAGATTCATCGAGTATTGACGCAGTCGCCATTTCGCCGTTTCCGGACCTTACTATCCTCCGGCGTCGGCCGCAGCGACTGCTTCCCGGCGTCGTGATTCGCTTTCTTTTATTCCTCGCGTATGCGATGCTCGCATTGATAGTGCTGGGGCGAATGCTCTATCCGCGACGAGGCAAAGACCAACCATGAAACGGTATCTGTATTCGCTGATCCGCAAGTACGTTTCAGTTTTTGTTCTAGCGCAGAACTCCATCGTAGAAATCGATCCGACGACTGACCTGCTCGCCGCAGAGTTGCCGCAGGGCAAGGTTGCATTTCGAGACCCATGGGCAGTGATCAGAAACAGAATCGATCCTCTCAAGGTCATTGAAGCAGGCGAGATTCCGGAACTCAAGCCAGACTACATCATGCTGGGCGGCCTCATTCACTACGAGCGCGATATCCTGAGCCTTTTGGCTCAGACTCACAAGATGAGCAGTCCGGACACCCGACTAATCCTGACCTATTATAGCAGCTTGTGGAAGCCATTAGCCGTTCTCATGTCGCGCTTAGGCCTACGAGACAAGGTTCCGGAACCGAATTGGCTTGCGCACGAAGACGTGCAAAACCTTCTGACGCTCGAGAATTTTGAACTGGTTCGCATCGAACAAAAGGTTCTGATACCTTTGTATATTCCGGTCATCAGTACCTTTGTGAACCGCTACCTCGCTCCGCTCCCCTTCATTCGCAATTTCTGCCTTCTCAACATTGCCGTGGCGCGCCCACTTCACCCCAGAGCCGAAGAAGCACCGTCCGTCTCGGTCGTGGTACCCGCCCGCAATGAAGAGGGAAATATTGAGCGTATCGTCCAGCGCCTACCGAAGATGGGTCCGAACGACGAACTGATTTTCATTGAGGGCAACTCAAGCGACAAAACATGGGATGTCATTCAGTCTGTCCACAGACAATATTCTGGAGCGAAGCGGATCTTGATCGCCCAGCAGGACGGTAAGGGCAAGGGTGATGCAGTGCGAAAGGGGTTCTCCCTTGCCAGCAACGACATCCTGATGATCCTCGATGCGGATATGACAGTCCCTCCAGAGGACCTTCCAAAGTTCTACAAAGCAATTGTTGAAGGGAAAGGCGACTTCATCAACGGCACGCGCCTTGTTTACCCGATGGAGAAAAGGGCGATGCGCTTCTTCAATCTCCTCGGCAACAAATTCTTCGCACTTGCATTCTCGTTTGTGCTCGGCCAGCGCTATAAGGACACGCTGTGCGGTACTAAGGTCATCTCGCGCACCCATTATCAGAAGCTCAGCGCAAACAGGTCATACTTTGGTGATTTCGACCCGTTCGGCGACTTTGACTTGATCTTCGGTGCAGCCCGTATGGGCCTCAAGATTGTTGAGGTACCAATTATCTATCGTGAACGGATTTACGGCGAGACAAATATCTCACGCTGGAAGCACGGCGCGATCCTGTTGGCCATGCTTATATTCGCGGCCCGACGAATCAAATTCATCTGAAGACCGCACCGCGCCATGCAGTTCGCCACTGACCATACCAAGACGCTTGATCATCGTGCGCGGCTCCAGTCGCATCCAAACCTCATGAGTTGGTACCGCCGCCTGTACGATGAACAGTTTCGGGATGAAGGAGATGTTCGACTTCTGAAGATACTTGAGATCGGCAGCGGCGCTTCGCCGCTCAAAACGATCATTCCAAACGTCATTACCTCTGACGTACTCGAGCTCGATTATCTGGATATCATCTTTGACTGTCACGACATCGCAGAGCTTTCGCTTATCCAGGATAAGAGCTTGGATATTATAACATTGACAAACGTGTTACATCATCTGCGTGATCCACTCTTGTTTCTGCGCAGCGCAACAAGAAAACTGAAGGAAGGCGGCAGACTCTACCTTACGGAGCCATACTTTTCCTGGCTGTCATACCCGATGTACAAAATCCTGCACCATGAGCCCGTCGACTTTCTGATCGATCGCCCGGTGCTAAGCGAGATCAAGGGGCCACTATCGACGTCAAACCAGGCTATGCCCCACATGATCTTTTTCTCGCGGCCAGAGTGGCTCGCCGAGCTCTCCGACGTCTACCGGCTTGCCGATACCCGCGTCACTTTCTTCACCGGCCTATCCTACCCCCTCACAGGGGGGATATCACGCAAATTTCCGATCCCCAAGTGGCTCTATCGGTTCGGCTTCGCGATTGACAAAGCGGTGGCCGATGCCCTCCCCAGGTTGTTCGCTTCATTTTTTATCGCGAGATTGATCTCAGCAAAATGATTCTACACGATCAAGCATTCCTTTTGGCGAATGGGCTGTATTCGCACGTCTATCCGCTTTATTACCCGCTATACTCGACGTGGAAGGCCTTTGCGGGTCGCTGGTAGAGAGCGGCTCTGAAAAGCATCATTCGACCCGGCATGACGGTCGCCGATGTTGGCGCAAACATTGGGGTCTACACGCGCTTTTTTGCTCAGGTACTGGGCGGCGCAGGTGCAGTTCACGCGTTTGAACCCGCACCTGAGAATTTCCGTCGGCTGCGAGCCACCACCCGCGGATTGAAGAATGTGACAGCCAATCAATCGGCCGTGGGCAATGTCAGCGGCAAAACGAGGCTCTATCTATCACCGCAACTCAACGTGGATCGTCAGACGTTCGACAGCGGCGAGGGACGCGTGAGCGTGGATATACCGCTCATTTCGCTCGACGACTATTTCATAGCAGAGAAGTCGACGCCATCGAGATCGATGTACAGGGATTCGAAATGGAAGTCCTGAAGGGCGCGCTTCGCACGCTGCAGGAGAGCGATGGCATCACAGTGTTGATGGAGCTCTGACTTTACGGCCTCCCCCGCGCCGGAACGGACCCGCACGAGTTGCTCGTCTTCTTAGAAAAACTCGGTTTCAAGATTATCCCCATACTCGACGAACCGAACGGCTCAATCAGAACCCTCCTGTCGCGACCGAGCAAGATAGATCAATATTGCAACGTGGTTGTCGCGCGACCGTAGACCTCTATCCAGTGGCAAATGCGAATGCTACCAACGAGCTATAAGATTAAAGTAGCGCGCCTAATTCGGCGTGTTCCTGCTCTTCGTGCGGCGCATCGTGGGGCTACCATCTACCGCCGCTGTGCGCCGCGGAGACATCAATTGGCATCTCGACCTCTCTGAAGGACTGGATCTCTCGATATATATACTGGGCGGCTTCAAAGTCCGCATACTTCGGTGCTATCGGGAACTCGGCAAGGAGGGCGATATCGTGCTCTATATCGGAGCACATATACTACCGCTAGCCAAGCTGGTCGGCACAAGCCGAAAAGTCTCCCCGTTCGAGCCGACGGCCTATGCCTTCAAGAAGTTGACGCTCAATATCGAGCTCAACAAAGATCTCGGTTCGCGCATCGTTGCGCAGCAAATGTTGTTTGTCGGATCAGAAACGGCCGCGATGCCCGATGCTATCTACTCAAGTTGGCCACTCGATGCCGCGGACGACTTGCACGAAGATCATCATGGACGTCTGAGGCGACAACCGGAGCGAGCGCTTCGACGCTCGATGCATTGCTCAAGAGCGCCGGAATTAACCACATTGACTTCATCAAGATCAACGTAGAAGGCAACGAGCTTAGCGTTCTGAGAGGTGCGCGATCCACTTGTAAGACGTTCGTCCCAAGGCTCATGATCGAGCTCGCCCCGTACGTGCATGCGGGACCGACCTGAAGTATTCGACAATCTTATACGTGAGATCACCCGGCTTGGCTATGATCTTAAAGACATGGCTACTGAACGTGTTCTCCCACTGTAGCAGCAGAGTTGAGAAAGATAATACCCGAGGGAGGCGGCCTGAATGTCCTGGCGTTCCCTCGCGCTTCAGCCGGTGCTGAAGTCAATCGCGTTTCCAGCTAGACACTTGGCGTCGGTGGGATATGGGCCTGCTTCGGCGCTCCGAATCTAGTACCCTTTCGCGCAGGAATGCGACTAGTCGCGGTACGCGCGATTTCACGCCTCTTTCACATCAAGGCTGTTTCGGCAGGGCTTCGAGCCTCTGATATAGGTCGCTATTTATCCCCGGATCCTGTTCAGCGTTGTACGCTGGTCGTCGCTTCGACCGATGGCCCTTTCGATTGACACCAGGGCGCCGGGCGGATCCATCCACGGCCGCCTTGACATTAGACTTCGCGGGGGAGTCAATGCTATGGGCGGCTGGCGGGGCGTATTTGGAGAAAAAATTTGGCGGCCCAGGATTCGAAACGGCGCGTGGCGTTGATCACCGGTGCGACTGGGCAGGACGGCGCCTATCTCGCCGAATATCTGCTTGGCCTCGGCTACTCCGTGCATGGCATCAAGCGGCGTTCGTCCTCGTTCAACACCCAGCGCGTCGACCATTTCTTTAAGGATCGCCACGCCGGCAATGTGCCGTTCCTGCTGCACTATGGCGACATGACCGGCTCGACCAACCCGATCCAGCCGATCCGGTCCGCCGAGATCGATAACTTGGCCGCCCAGAGCCATGTCGGCATCCAAGCCCAGAATATACCGCCAGTGCCGACGCGATTGGGATGCTCGGGCGCCGCTCGCAGCTGCTTTGTTAGGTCGGATGACGTGGGCCGTGGCTCGGCCCTGCGCACCCTCGATAAACCGAGCCAATAGCTATCAAGAAAACGATGACAGCAGGAGAAAGGAGTCCCCCGCGGCGTGTCCTCTATGTCGTCAACGAGGATTTTGCGTTCCTGCTCAACCGTCTGCCTATGGCACGAGCGGCTCGCGATGCAGGGTTTCAGGTACATGTGGCGACCAACGTGAACAGCGCCGCCGCCGCTATTGAGGCCGAAGGGTTTCTTCTGCACCGGATTCCGTTCCAGCGCGGCGGGCTCTCGCCGCTTGCCGCAATGCGGACGCTGAAAGCGATCCGGCAGCTCGAAAGGAAAATCCAGCCGAGCATAGTGCATCACTCCGGCCTGCAATGCTGCGTCTTCGGCTCAGTGGCCGCGCTCGGCCAAAACCTGCCCATGGTCAACGCGATCACCGGGCTCGGTTACATCTTCACCTCCGCGGGGTGGCGGTCGCGACTGTTGAAACAAGGTATAGTGCGCCTCCTGCCATGGATATTGAACGGCAAGCACAGCACCGTCCTGGTCCAAAATCCTGATGACCGAGAAACTCTCCTTGCGCTCGGCGTAAAGCCGGACAGGATGACGCTGATCCCCGGGTCCGGCGTCGATACCGAGGCTTTAAGACCCCTACCGGAGCCGGAAGCACCCATCACGATCGGATTTGCCGGACGACTTTTGATCGACAAAGGCATCCGTGCGCTGGTATCCGCCCACGGTATCCTACGCAGCCGAGGGTACGACTTTAAGCTCATCATCGCGGGCGATCCCGATCCGGCCAATCCTGCGTCGATTTCACGCGACGAAGTCGAAGGGTGGACGCATCGGTCCGGTATCACCTGGCTCGGGCACATTGACAACATCGTCTCGTTGTGGCGCAGCTGTCATATCGCAGTGCTGCCGTCGCATCGCGAAGGCCTGCCGGGAGCCCTGATGGAGGCGGCCGCATGCGCCCGCCCACTGATCGCAACCGACGCTCCGGGTTGCCGGGAAATTGTCCACAACGACCTAACAGGTCTACTCGTGCCGATTGAAGACCCAACCGCGCTAGCACAGGCCATTGTACGGCTTGCCGAATCCCCAGAATTGCGAGCGCGGTACGGTAAAGCAGCAAGGCAAGTTGTTGTTGAGAGGTTCTCAGCGAGAATCATCGGAAGCGCGATTGTCCAGCTTTACAACGATTTAGCGGCTCCGTGACGATCATTTACACGTGGCCATTTACGAAGTTAGTCGAAGCCTCGGATTTTCGAGCTGCACGAGTCGCGTCCGTCTACTCGATCTTGAACCTGCGGTAGGATTGCCCAAATGCGTGCGAATACCGACGTACTAGCGGACAAGATTTCGATGCGTGTGAGCCTGGCTCTCCTGATTGGCCTGCACATCATTGCCAGCTGCATTTCGCTCGCCTATCTCAGCCGCAATTATGGCTTTTATCATATCTATTATGATCCGGCGCTGCTCGGCGGTGCGATTGCGACGATCGCCGCGTTTTCCATCCTCTCGTACCTTTTCCTGAAAGCCCCATTCAGCTTCGGCTATTTTCTCGGCTTCTATTTCTACACCATGGTGCTGGGATATCTTTGGCTGAACTGCTTCTCCCGCTTTGAGTACAATCACTGGCTCAGCGGAGGCTCCGCGGTTCTGTCGATTGCCGCATTCCTGATTCCCGCATTGTTCGTCAGATCCCCGCTCCAACAAAGGTTCGCGATTTCGGAAGCCGCTTTTGATCGCGTGCTAACTCTCATCCTCATACTTGGCGTGGCCACGATCATCATCAGCGCAAGCTATGGCTTCAAGATGGTGTCGCTCCAACGCATGTATGACTTCCGCGGCAAGTCCAATATGCCGACCGTGCTCATCTATTGGGTCGGTATCATTTCGAACGCCCTCTTGCCTTTCGTCTTTGCCTGCTTCGCAGTCCGAGAAAATTACTGGCGAGCCGGCCTTACGCTCGCCCTCCTGCTGCTGTTCTATCCAATTACTCTGAACAAGATCGCGTTCTTTGCACCGGGATGGCTCTTGGTCTTGGCTATGTTGACGCGCGTGTTCGATTGCAGGATTGTGGTCGTAGCCTCGCTGTTGCTGCCTCTGCTTGCCGGGATCGTCTTGTACGGGATTTTCGGCCTGCAGGATGCGCGCTATCTCGAAATCGTCAATTTGCGGATGATCGCAACGCCCTCAAATGCGATGGACGTGTACAACGACTTCTTCTTCAGCCACCCCTTCACTCACTTTTGCCAGATCACGCTTCTCAAAGCCTTTGTCTCGTGTCCCTATCAGGAACAGTTGGGCGAAGTGATGCAAAAGGCCTACGATCTCGGTAACTTCAATGCCTCGCTGTTCGCAACTGAAGGGATCGCCTCGGTTGGCCCCCTGTGGGCGCCGATTTCGGCATTGGCCTGCGGACTTGTGATCGCCTTCGCAAATCGCCTTTCTTCGGGCTTACCACCCCGTTTCATCCTCATCTCGGGCTCGATTGTCCCTCAGATTCTCTTGAATGTTCCATTGACGACGACCCTCCTTTCGCACGGCGCCGCTTTTCTTTTCCTGCTTTGGTATCTAACACCGCGCTCGATGTTTACAGAACAGACGGCCCCTCGTGGGGTCGGTGTCCGGCGTGCTGGTCCGCACGTGACACATACCCCTGTGGCTTAGCCGAGATATGCGGATTCTTATCCTCAACGCCGACTACCCGCGCTTCTTGACCTGGCTCTATCGCGGCCAGCCGGGGCTCGACAACGCGCCCTACGCCACGCAAATGGCGGCGCGCAACAGGAGCCTGTTCGGCGTTGCGGACTTCTACTCGAGGAACTTCCACGCCTGTGGGCACTCCGCTGCTGAGATCCACGTCAACAATCCCTGGCTGCAGGCAGCCTGGGCACGGGGGCGTGGCATGGCGGTGGCGCTCGCCGAGCCGGCCATGGGCACCAGTAACCGACTTCCTGCGTGGCTGCTGCAGGCGGTCGCGCCGTTCAAGCCGATGTTGAGGCCGTTCGCGCGCAAGATTGGGCTTAGCCCGAAGCTCGATGCGCAGGCGGAAAAAATCCTGCTCGCCCAAATCGAGGATTTCAGGCCGGACCTGGTGCTGAACCAGGATACGTTTCACATCGATACCGCGCTGATGCGGCGCATTAAGGGAATCGGTAAGCCCAAACTTGTTGGCCAGATCGGCATTTCGCCGACCCGCGGTGAGGACTGGCGGGTCTATGATCTCTTGATCTCCCAGCTGGCCGCCACGGTTGAGTTTTTCCGAAGCCAGGGCGTCCGCGCCGAAGTGAGTCACCTCGCCTTCGAGCCCACCGTGAACGATGCGCTTCCTGCAGTGCCAGCCGCCGACGTCGATATCTCCTTCGTCGGCACGGTCTCGGCCGATCACCAGCAACGGATCGCGCTGTTGGAGGCCGTCGCCAAGCGCTACGACCTCAAGCTGTTCGGCAACATCGCGCCGGGTCTCCCCGCCTCCTCTCCCCTGCATCGCTGCTTTCAGGGCGAGGCCTGGGGTGCCGAGATGTATCAGGCTCTGCGGCGCTCCCGCATCACGCTGAACTCTCACATCGATATGGTCGGCCAGGAAGCCGGGAATGTGCGGCTATTCGAAGCGACCGGCATCGGCACGTTTCTGCTCACCGACTTCAAGGACAATCTGCACACGCTGTTCGATCTTGACCACGAAGTCGTGGCGTGGCGCTCGATCGACGACTGCCTCGAAAAGATTGAACAATATCTCGCGGACGATGCGGCACGAAAGGAGATCGCTGCTGCCGGTCAGCGCCGCACGCTGACGGTGCATAATTACGGCGAACGTACCCGCGCAATCCTGGCCGCCGTCGAAAATTCGTGACCACTCCGGCGCGACGGGATGGACGGAATATTTCCTTGACGCCGGGGGGCAAAGCAGCCACATTGCCCTCAAAATAGCCGCTTTGCGGTTGATTTTACTCACCTTTTTCGGCCGGCCGATGGATAGCGTCGAACACTGTCGCTTTAACGATCAGCTCTACGCGATCATCGTTCGCGCCTCCTTTCGGGAACCGGGGATCACGTTTTTCTCCACACCCGAATTGTCGCAGCAGCTTGCCTATATGAGCCACCCCCAGGGCAAGAGCATCGCGCCGCATCGGCACAACAAGGTGACGCGCGAGGTTCACTACACCCAGGAAGTGCTGGTGATCCAGAAAGGCAAGCTGCAGGTCGACTTCTACACGGAGGCCGAAGAATATCTGGAGAGCCGCGTGCTCGCGGCCGGAGACGTCATTCTTCTGTGCAGCGGCGCCCACGGATTCGAGGTGCTGGAACCGCTTGAGATGATTGAAATCAAGCAGGGCCCATACGCGGGCGAAGGTGACAAAACGCGCTTTCCCGAGGCGCCAGCGGCCGTGAGGCGGATCAAGGGTCCGATTGCGTGACGCAGGATTTCGTTCCAGTCAACACGCCGCTCCTGAACGGAAACGAAGCTGAATATCTGGCCGAGTGCGTTCGCACCGGATGGATATCTTCGGAAGGCCCATTCATTCCGCGGTTTGAGGCGGCGATGGCGCAGATCGCGGGACGGCGCCACGGCATTGCCGTCACCAACGGATCCGTTGCGCTCGATATTGCCGTTCACGCGCTTTCGCTCGAGCCGGGCAGCGAAGTCATCATCCCGACGTTTACGATCATCAGTTGCGCATCCGCGGTGATCCGCGCCGGACTTGTTCCCGTCGTGGTCGACTGCGATCCGAACACCTGGAATATGACCGCGGACGCAGTAGAAGCAGCGATCACCCCGAAAACCCGCGCAATCATGGTGGTGCACATCTACGGCCTGCCGGTCGACCTCGACCCGATCCTTGAACTTGCGCGCAAGCATGACCTTCGCGTGATCGAGGACGCTGCCGAGATGCACGGCCAGACTTATCGCGGCCAGCCCTGCGGCAGCTTTGGAGACGCGAGCACGTTCAGCTTCTATCCGAACAAGCACGTCACGACGGGCGAAGGCGGCATGATCCTGACCGATGACGCGCAACTCGCCGACCGGCTGCGCAGCCTCCGCAACCTCTGCTTCAAGCCCGAGCAGCGTTTCGTCCATGAAGAGCTTGGATGGAACGCGCGCATGACCAACCTGCAGGCCGCGCTCGGCGTCGCCCAGACCGAACGGCTGGGCGAGATGATCGATATCAAGCGCCGGACCGGCCGACGCTATGACGAGCTCCTGGAAGCGGTCGATCTGATCCAGCGCCCTGTCCCCCGCACCAATTACGCTGACAACGTCTATTGGGTGTACGGCGTCGTCCTGAAAGACGCGGTCGAGTTCGACGCCAAGGAAGCGATGCGCCGGCTTGCCGGCAAGGGCATCGGCACCCGTCCCTTCTTTTGGTGCATGCATGAACAGCCCGTCCTGCGCAGAGCCGGCCTGTTCGCGAGCGACTCGCATCCTCACGCGGAGCGGATCGCGCGCCGCGGCTTCTATCTCCCGAGCGGCCTTGGATTGACGGACGACCAGATCGTGCGATCCGCACAGGCGCTGAAGGAGATCCTTGCTTGAGCGCCTTCGAACGCTACGCGCCGTGGTATGACCTCCTCTATCAGGACAAGGATTATGCCGCGGAAGCATCCTTTGTGGACGTGCAACTCCGTCGTCATGGCGCTACGCCCGGTACGTTGCTCGATCTCGGTTGCGGCACCGGCGCACACGCCCATGAATTCGCGCGCATGGGATGGACAGTCACCGGGGTCGACATCAGCGCAGACATGATCCGCCGGGCCGAGGCGCGCACGGGAGGCGGTTCGGAACACGTTCGATTCCGGCAGGGGGACGTCTGTGAATCCGGCCCGGAGCGGGATTTCGACGCCGCGGTCGCCCTGTTCCATGTGGCAAGCTACCAGACCAGCCGGGGAAGACTTCAGAACATGCTGGCGAGTGCGGCCATCGCACTCAAGCCGGGCGGTATTCTCCTGTTCGACTATTGGTATGGCGGCGCCGTACTCGCGCAAGGCGTTGAAACCCGTGTCAAGGTCGTTGAACGCGCGCCACTGCGCGTCACCCGGATCGCCCAATCCAACCATAACGAGGCCAGCGCGACCGTTCAGGTCAACTACACGCTGTTCTGCGAGGACATTGCGCAATCGACGATCCATCGGATCGACGAAGCACACCACCTCCGCTACTGGTTTCCGTTCGAGGTCGAGGCGCTTCTCGGCGCGACCGGTTTCGAACCAATCGGTCACTATGCGTGGCTGTCGACGACCAGCCCGCCGAACTCGCGAGACTGGGCAGCTTATTCTATCGCCAGAAAAAAGACGGTTCAACCGTGAGGCAGTTTCACGTTGGCGTCGTGCTGGAGTTGCCGCTCGAGGTTGGCGGCGGCTTCCAGCAAGGGCTTAGCGATATCACATGGCTGCGCGGCTGGGCGAAGACGGCCGACATTGGTGTGACCGTCTTCACTACTCAGCCGAACAATATCGCCATCCTGGCTGAACTCGGCATCGAGGCCAAGCTGTTGCGGATTGGCTGGTTCGACCGGTTGTTCCTGTTCCTGAAATACTGCGGATGGTTCGACCTCCTGCAGTACGCGTTGCATCTGTGTCCGCCCTTTGAAAAGCGGCTGATCCGGGAGCAGGTCGACATCGTCTATTTCCTGACGACGTCGAACTGGCAACTTGTGCTCTACAAGCTGCCTTTCATCGTCACGATATTCGACGGTTGCCACCGCGATTCGCCGGAATTCGACGAGGCGCGCGAATTCGCCGAGTTCGAACGCCGCGAAATCGTCTTTCGCAGCGCCAGCACCAAGGCAGCTTTGGTCGTCGCCAATGCCAAAGAGGTGATTGATGCGCTATGCCGTCGCTATGCGATGGAACAGGATCGTGCGGTTTGTATCCCGTTTTCGCCATCGCCTTATGTGACACGGTCGAGTGAGGCTGGCGAGCAAACGGATGCGGACGGCGCGATCCTGCGCAAGTACGGGCTCGAGCCCGGCTATCTCTTCTACCCCGCCCAGTTCTGGTCTCATAAAAATCACGCAACCATCCTGCTGGCGATGAGTTTGCTGCAGAAGCACGGGGTACAGACAACGCTGGTGCTATGTGGATCGGATCGCGGTTCGCGTAGCGCAATCGAAGCCTTAGCCGCGCAACTCGGCCTTGGCGACCGCGTGCGTATCCTCGGCTTTGTTCCCTCTATCGAACTCGGCCCGCTCTATCGCAACGCAGGGGCGCTAGTGATGGCAAGCTACTTCGGTCCGACCAATCTGCCGCCGCTCGAAGCCTGGTCGGTCGGTACGCCCGTGATCTATCCCGAAGCCTTCAAGGCGCAAGCCGGCGATGCCGCCATCCTGTTCGACTACGACAATCCCGCTTCGCTGGCGGAAGCCATCGTCAAGGTCAGCCTACCCGAGGAACGTGCCCGGCTCGCCACAGCGGGCAAAGAGAGGCTCGAATATTTTGCGCGCCAGATTGACGACGGACATCGCGAGTTCGCGCAGCACCTTCTGAGACTGCGGTACCGCCGCTACCCTCGGATCTATTGAGGACCGCGGACGATCCTATCGGGGTATCGTCGCGATTATCTTTTCGCGGATATTTCCGATCAGCAACGGGATCGCCGCCACTCCTGCAACCACCAGCCAGATCGCACATTCCGCGAAGAAGCCCTGCATGCCGGTCCAGGATATCATGGAGCGGATCATAATTCCCAACCCCCAGCCTGCGATTATCGTCGCACCCATTACCCCCGCCAGAAACGCCAGGTGACGGAACGGATGCATGAGCGTTTGACGCATGATGACAAGCGTCAACAGACCGAACTGAACCAGCAGATCGCTCGCCACGATCGCGGCCGCCGCGCCGAGCGGGCCCAGTTGAGGGATCAGCAGCAGCGATAGCACGAGAAAGACAATGATCTGCAGCCCCTTGCTGCGTACGAGAAGATCGGCCCGGTTGCTGTAATTGGCATAGCTTAACGCCAAGATCGCGGGCGCGGCCACGCTGGTGCCGATCAGCATCGTCTTTGCCAGCAACGGATCGTAGGGAATGGCGCCGCGGGTCCAGAGCACGAAGAAATCAGGCCAGAACGGCAACAGTCCCGACACGACCGCACTGGCGAGCACCGCCACAAATACCGAACCGCGGGCATAGAGCGCGCGCAACCGTTCGGTCGCACCAACAGCATAGTCGTGGCCGAGTTCAGCAGCCAGCGGAAGAGTTACCTGCAGGCAGAGCGCCCGCAATAGCCCAGCCGCAACGCGGATCAATCCCCATTGTGCGACAGCGACGCGATCGGCTACCAGCGCGCTGACTAGGAGCACCGGGAGGTTCATCAGCGCCAGCTCGGTCGCGCCAGCGATTCCGAACGGCGCCGCCTTGCGTAGCTGACCGACCATCCAGCGCATGGGACGCCTGCCCCGCGCCTTGCGCAGGAATGGATGCAAGCGCGGCGCATCGATGGTGATCAGATAGACCGCAATCAATATCTGCATCGCGACATAGGCGAACGTGACGGCAAACAAGCTCGCTGTCACGACAATAGCAACCAACTGCGCGACCTGTCCGATCAGCGTTCCGAAGCTCTGCAACCAGACAGCGCGGCCGTACAGGCCCCGCGCCCGATAGAGTGCCGACACCAGACCCGCCGGAAGCGTGAGCAGCATGCCCGCCGTCATCGCCACAAAGGCAGCATCGAAATTCTCGATCGCCTCGAACCGGAACACCGTGGACGGCGAAACAGCCAGCGCCGCTGCCAGCACCAGACCGACGAGCACGACGCTAAGCCAGAGGTAGAGCCGCATTATCGCAGCATAGAATGTCGTGGTGCGGCCGTCGCAATCAACGCTGGACTTGAATGAGAAGAAGCGATTGATGGCACGAAGCTGCAGGCCGGCATCAGCAACCAGCACAAGATTGCCGATCGCATAGATGACAAACCAGGCGGCCAGCTCCTCGCCGTTCCAGAAATGCAGAAAGACAGGAACCAGCGCGACCTGCTGGATGATCCCGAGCACCATCTGGAAAATGCTGGCGGACCAACCCGCAAGCAGCCGTCGTGCCCGGGTCGGGGGCGAAATGCCCGCGGGGACGTTCTCTCTGCCGCGCGCGTTTGGCTCTTCGATCAAGTCCGGGGACCCCTTTGGCGTACAGAGGGGGGCTAGCAGCAACCCGATGGGATGTCGATACTTGGCCCTCGTGCCAAAACATGCGGCTAGCGGCCTCTCATGGACCACAGAGGCCACTGGCGCGGAGCAGCCACCCGAATATGAAAAGCGCACCCGGCCTTGCGGGGTGTCCCTAAAGCAAATCCCGGCCGCCTTCCCTTACGATCCCCGCCAAGCCACTCAAAACATCAAGTCCGCCATGCCGTTGCTGGCGGGAGGCAGACCTTGCCGGGAGGTTGTCCGGCGCTATTGTAGCGCCGCCGTTCTATCCGGAGCTCCTCGTAATGCCCGTCCCGCATGCATCGCAAGCCCTGTCCCGATTCACAGTTCTCGACCTCACCCGCGTCCGCTCCGGCCCCACCTGTGTGCGGCAGCTCGCGGACTGGGGTGCCAATGTCATCAAGATCGATGCATTGACGGAGGACGCCGGCGGCGAGCAACCGGGCGGCCCACGGCATGGCTCGGACTTCCAGAACCTGCACCGCAACAAGCGCGCGATGACGCTCAATCTCAAGGATCCGAAAGGCCTCGAAGTATTCAAGCGGCTAGCCGAACAGGCTGACGTTGTGGTTGAGAATTTCCGGCCTGATGTCAAAGCCAAACTCGGCATCGACTACGAGAGTCTCCGCCAGATCAATCCGCGCATTGTCTATGGCAGCATCTCCGGCTTCGGCCAGGACGGGCCCTACCATAAACGCCCGGGGTTCGATCAGATCGCGCAGGGCATGGGCGGATTGATGTCAGTGACCGGCGCGCCCGGCGGCGGCCCAATGCGGGTCGGTATTCCCGTTGCCGACCTTGCCGCCGGCCTGTTCTGTGCGATCGGCATCCTCACGGCGCTCCTGGAACGCGACGTATCGGGTGAGGGTCAATGGGTACAAACCTCGCTGTTGCAGGCGCAGATCTTCATGCTGGATTTCCAGGCCGCGCGCTGGCTGATGGAAAAGGAAGTGGCGCAGCAGGCCGGGAACAACCACCCGACGTCGATCCCCACCGGCGTGTTCAAGACGTCGGATGGTTACATCAACATCGCCACGACAGGCGGACGCATCTGGGAACGCTGCGCACAGGCGATCGGGGCGCCCGAACTCATCAGCGATCCCGACTATGCCACGGCTCCGGCACGCTCCAAGAACCGCGACGCGCTCAATGCGAGGATCAACGAGCTGACGCATAAGAAATCCACTGAGACCTGGGTCAACGAGCTGAACGCAGCCGGCGTGCCCTGCGGCCCGATCTATTCCATCGACCAGATGTTCGAGGATGCGCAAGTGAAATATCTCGGCATCGCCCAGGACGTGCCGAACACAGAGAACCGCCACATCCGACTGGTGGGCCAGCCGGTGACGCTGTCGCGGACGCCAAGCACGATGGCGGCGCGCCCACCGGAATTCGGCGAGCAGACCGATGAAGTGCTGGCGGAGTTCGGCTTCAGCAAGGATGAGATCGCCGAACTCAGGCAGCGCAAAGTCGTGTGAGGCTTTACGCCTTCGCCGGCCGCAGCCGGCGAGTGGCGCCGCTAAGCGCCTTGTCGATCAAGGGCCAGAACAACAGGACGATTGCGAGCGTCGTGATCGAACCGACAAGCCCGTTCGACCAGAACACCTTCATATCGCCGCCGGAGCCGATCATCGATAGCCGGAACGCATCCTCCGCACGGTTGCCGAGCACAAGCGCGAGCGTAAACGGCGCCAAGGGAATGCCGATCTTCTTGAAGACGTAACCGACCACGCCAAAGCCCAGCATCAGCCAGATATCGAACATCGCATTCTGGATCGCGTAAGCGCCGATCGCACAGGACACCACGATCATCGGTGCAACCGCCGCAAACGGCACGCGCAGGATCGAGGCGAAGATCGGCACTGTCGTCAGCACCAGGACCAGGCCAACGACGTTGGCGAGATACATCGAGGCAATCAGGCCCCAAACGAAATCCTTGTGCTCGACGAACAAGAGCGGCCCAGGATTAAGTCCCCATACCATCAAGCCGCCGAGCAGGATGGCGGCGGTTCCAGATCCGGGAATTCCGAGCGCAAGCATCGGAAGCAGCGCTGACGTGCCGGACGCATGCGCCGCCGTCTCCGGCGCAAATACGCCCTCGATACGGCCTTTGCCAAAACTGTCCTGGTCCTTGGCAAAGCGTTTGGCGAGATTGTAGCCCATGAACGAGGCGGCGATCGCGCCGCCCGGCGTGATTCCAAGCCAGCAACCGATGAAGGATGAACGCACCAGCGTCACCCAGTATTTCGGTAAATCTTTCCAGACCGACAGCACCACGTGCAGGCTGATGCCGGCAGCATGGCCGCGCAGCGCCAGACGCTCTTCCATTGTCAGCAGGATTTCGCTGATGCCGAACAGGCCGATGACCGCGACCAGGAAGTTGATGCCGCGGAGCAGCTCAGTAGAGCCAAAGGTCATGCGGAGCTGGCCGGACACGGTGTCCATGCCGACGCCGGCAAGCAGAAGACCAAGTGACATCGAGATGACGGTCTTGTGCTTGGCCTCGCGGCCAAGACCGACGAAGGAGCAGAAGGTCAGTAGATAGACCGCGAAGAATTCCGGCGGCCCGAACTTCAGCGCGAATGACGAGATCATCGGCGCCAGGAATGTGATCAGGAGCACCGCGACCAGCGAGCCGATGAAGGACGAGGTGAAAGCAGCCGTCAGCGCTTCCGCCGCCCTGCCCTGCTGCGCCATCGGATAGCCGTCAAACGTGGTCGCAACAGACCAAGCTTCGCCGGGAATATTGAACAGAATCGAGGTAATGGCGCCGCCGAACAGTGCCCCCCAGTAGATGCAGGATAGCATCACGATGGCCGAGGTCGGGTCCATCGTGAACGTCAACGGCAACAGGATCGCCACGCCATTCGGCCCACCAAGCCCCGGCAGTACGCCGACGAAAATGCCGAGCACGAGCCCGACCATCATCAGTAACAGCGTTTTCCAGGTGAGGAGAACGACGAAGCCGTGAAGGAGCAGGCCAAAAGCTTCCATGACTGAAAGTCCCGCCGATCGATTAGTAGCCAAGGGCCGCTTCGAGCGGTCCCTTCGGCATGATGACGTCGAAGGCGATGTCAAACGTCACGAACATCGCGGCGGTGAAGATGAAAGCGGTGAGCAGAGACTTCCACGCCGCGATCTTGCCGACAAAGCGCATGAAGCCAGCGATCAAGAGGAAGCTCGCAACATAGAGCCCAAGGAATTGCGTGGCGAGACAGAACAAGACCGTCGGCACGAACACCGCCATGACCCGGCGAAGCTGTGCCCGTGTCACAAAGATCTCGGAAGCTTCCTTGCGCGAGAAGATCGCTGCAGACAGCCCGTAGAGGCTGGCGCCGCCAAGAACGATCGAAAGGTAGAACGGGAAGTAGCCCGGCTCGGGGCCGGTCGCATCCCAGGCCGCGCCCGTGCGCCAATTATCCCATCCGAGCGTGACGGCAAGCGCGAGCAACACGAGCGACACGACAGCGTCCACGACGCGATTGCTGGTCACCGCGGGTGAATTAGCTTCCGGCGCAGTCGGATCGTCGACGACGATTTCGATATCGGTGTTGGACATGGAGGCAGACGGTTCGGACAGGCGCTCCAGCGTGGATACGTGCTGCCGCAACCGGCGTCAATCTAGCGCTCAACGCCTGCCGGTCCGCTCCGGGAACGCGCTCGCAAGTGCAGCATGATCGGGCCGGACCACGCCGCGTTCGGTGATCAAACCAGTCACCAGGCGCGCCGGCGTGACGTCAAAGCCGTAATTAGCGATCGGCGAGCCCTCGGGGACCACACGCACCATCTCAATTCGTCCATCCGCCGTACGCCCACTCATATGCGTCACTTCGCTTGCTGCACGCTGTTCGATCGGAATTTCCCGGCCATCATTGATACTAAAGTCGATAGTCGGCGACGGCAGTGCAACATAGAATGGCACGCTGTTGTCGCGCGCGGCGAGCGCCTTCAGGTAGGTACCGATCTTGTTGCAGACATCGCCATTGGCTGCGACCCGGTCGGTTCCAACGATCGCCAGATCGACCATGCCGTGCTGCATCAGATGACCCCCCGTGTTGTCGGGGATGATGGTGTGTGGGACGCCATGGTGGCCGAGTTCCCAGGCGGTGAGTGAGGCCCCCTGATTGCGCGGACGCGTTTCGTCGACCCAGACATGAACGCTGAGTCCCATGTCATGAGCCCGGTAGATCGGTGCCGTCGCCGTCCCCCAATCGACGGTAGCCAGCCAGCCCGCGTTGCAGTGCGTCAAAATGTTGATGGTGCCGCCGGCTTTCTTGGCAGCGATCGCCTCGATGACTTCGAGGCCGTGGCTGCCGATCGCCTGGTTGATCCCGACGTCCTCATCGGCGATCTCGCCGGCACGCTTATATGCTGCCTCCCTGCGCACGGAGGGCGCCAGCGGACGAAGCACAGCCGCCATCTCGTCGAGCGCCCATTTCAGATTGATGGCCGTCGGCCGGGTCGCGATCAGCAGCTTGTATGCGCGATCGAGCGCCACGTCGGACGGATCAGCGTGCATGGCCAACGCCATGCCGTAAGCGGCGGTAGCACCGATAAGCGGCGCACCGCGGACTAGCATGGCTTGGATTGCGTCCGCAGCCTCCTCCGCACTCGTCAGGCTCGCGATGACAAACTCATGCGGCAGCCACCGCTGATCGATAGCCCCGACGGACCAGCCGTCGGGGTCGAGCCAAATGCTGCGGAAATGCCGGCCATCGACTTTCATGAACGCAGGATCCGCGCTGCTACCGCGTCGAGTTTCCTGAGCAGTTCCGGATCGCGCGCCTCGGGCGCCGTGATCAGCGCGGTCTCAAGCGCGCGATCGGAGCCGATCGGGCACGGCTCGTGCTCGCGCGGGAAATCCTTTGCCAGCCGCGCCACCAGCGCCTTGGCCTTCTCGGCATTCGAATTAAGCACGCGAATGATGTCCTGCACGGTCACCGCATCGTGATCCGGATGCCAGCAATCGAAGTCGGTCACCATCGCGACGCTCGCGTAGCAAATCTCGGCTTCGCGAGCGAGCTTCGCCTCAGGCATGTTGGTCATGCCGATCACCGAGTAGCCGAGTTCCTTGTACGTCAGACTTTCGGCAAGGCTAGAGAACTGCGGACCTTCCATGCAGAGATAAGTGCCGCCCCTCGCGAAGGGAATACCTTCGGCGTCTGCGGCGGTCGCCAGATGAATGCGCAAGCGCGGCGACACCGGATGCGCCATCGAGACATGAGCGACGCAACCTCTGCCGAAGAACGAGCTTTCGCGCTTGTAGGTGCGGTCCACGAACTGATCGATAATCACGAAAGTACCAGGCGGCAGTTCCTCCTTGAACGAGCCGCAGGCCGACAGCGACACCAAGTCGGTAACCCCCGCCCGCTTCAGCACATCGATATTGGCCCGGTAGTTGATGTCGGACGGGGACAGGCGGTGCCCCTTGTCGTGCCGCGGCAGGAACACGATCGGCAGGCCGGCAATGGTGCCAAAGCGGAGCGGCGCGGAGGGCTCGCCCCAGGGGCTCCTGATCGCCTCCTCGCGGACGTTTTCAAGACCCGGCAAGTCATAGATGCCGGATCCGCCGATAATGCCTAGCACGGCGCTGGTCATGGCCTCTCCCGATCAGACTTTCGAAGTAACGTTCGACTATACTGCGACGCAATAATCAAGCATTCTCGAGGGCCGTAAACGGCGTTTGGTAGGTTAACCATGAACGACAAGGAAAAACGCCAATCCATCATCGATGCCTGCCTGCGCATGAATGCGCTCGGCATCAACCAGGGCACTTCGGGCAACATCAGCCTGCGGCATGAGGCCGGCCTGCTGATCACTCCGACCAGCGTCTCCTATGAGACGATGCGGCCCGAGCAGATCGTCTATATGGGTCTCGACGGCTCATTTGATCCGGCGCAGCGGCCATCGAGCGAATGGCGCTTCCACCTGGACATCCTGCGCGCTCGCCCGGACGTGAACGCCGTGGTTCACGCCCACCCGACCTATTGCACGATCCTCGCCATCATGGGTCTGGAGATCCCGCCGATCCACTACATGGTCGCGTGCGCCGGCGGCGACACGATCCGCTGTGCGCCCTACGCCACATTCGGAACGCAGGAACTTTCGGCGCATGCGGTCAAGGCGCTCGATGGAAGGCTGGCCTGCCTCCTCGAACATCACGGCATGATCGCCGTCGGGCCATCGCTGGCAAAGGCCATGTGGCTGGCGGTCGAGGTCGAAACGCTGGCGCGGCAGTACCACGGCTGTCTGCAGATCGGGAAGCCGCGTCAGCTGCCGACCGAAGAGATCGAAAATGTGCGTGTCCGCATGGCCGGTTACGGCCACGCGGATAAATGAGACCGGGGAATCCGACTGCTGCCGTGACGCGTTACTTGGCGACGAAGCCCGCTTCGTTCATCAGCGAAGCGTTGAGCTTGTCGTCTTCCTCCAGGAACTGCACCATGTCCTTGCCGGTGAGGAAGATCGGCTTCAGCGCCTGCTTTTCCATATAATCCTTATATTCCGGCGTTTGCGTTACTTTCTGAAACAGGTCGACATAGAATGCCTGCTGCTCGGCCGTGACTTTGCCCGGCAGGAACATCGCCCGCAGCATCAGGTATTGGACGTCGAGCCCCTCTTCCTTGCAGGTCGGGATGTCGTTCCAGGATTGCGTTTCGGTGACCTTGGTCTTGTAGGAGATGCGCTCCTTGTCGAACACACAAAGCGCGCGCACCTGGCCGGCGCGCCAGACTTCCAGATTCTCAGATGGATTGTTGACGTTGGCTTCGGTGTGATTCCCGACCAATTGCGTCGCCGCCTCTCCGCCAGACTTGTAGGGCAGATAGGAGAATTTCGCGCCGGTCTTCTGCTCCATGAACACGGTGAGCACGTGATCCTCGCGCTTGGAGCCGGTGCCGCCCATCTTGAACGGCGAGGATGCAGCCTTCGCTGCCGCAATGAACTCCTTCACTGTCTTGGGACCCGATGCGTTGTCCCACAAAACGAACTGATCCATTGCGACCACCGATACCGGAGTGAGGTCACGCCAGTTGAACGGAATTTTCGCCGACAGCGGCAGCATGTAAATCAGGGAATAGGCGATCAGCACCTTGTTTGGATCACCCTCGCTCGATTTCATATACATTAGCGCTTCGGCACCCGATGCGCCGCCCTTGAGCGAAACCACCATCGGCTGCTTCATCAGATTGTTCTTCTGGATCGCTGCCTGCATCATGCGCGCCATCTGGTCGGAGGCGCCGCCGGCTCCGGCAGCGACGACGATCTCGACGGGTTTGGTCGGCTCCCAAGCGGCAAGTGCCGGCGCGGTCATAAGAACGGCCGCCAAAGCGGTCGCGGCTCCTGCAAAATGTCTCACGTCTCTTCCCTATGTCTTTATTTGGATCTGGCACATCAGGGGCATGCCTGCGCACGCCATTGTGCGGACTGGGAACGCGAAGTTCAAGCCGCGAACCGCCAGATTGCTACTGACTTTGGAATGAGATTGTAAGCGCCGCGCGAGGAATCGGTCCTCTCCGCAGGCCCGCCCAGCGCACACCGCTCTCGCGGCACGTCTGCCCAGCGTCGGCCGCAGAAAAGACGATGATACCTACTTGCCCTTCCAGTTCGGCGTGCGCTTGTTGAGGAAGGCGTCCATGCCCTCTCGAAAATCCTCACTCATATAGGCGCGCAGGATCAGATCCTCGCCCTCATCACGCGACAGCGTGCGGCGGATGCGACGCACCGCCTCCTTCGTCACTTCGAGCGTGATCGGCGCGTGGCTCGCAATGAGCTTTGCGGTCTCGTCGGCGCGGCGCTGCAAGGTCGCGACGTCGGGCACGACTTCATTGAGCAAGCCGAGCGCCAGCGCTTCCGGCGCCTCGACCAGGCGAGCCTTGAAAATCATATCCTTGGTGCGCGCCGGACCGACCAGCGCGACGATGCGCGAAATATTCGACATCGAGAGGCAATTACCGAGCGTACGTGCGATTGGAAATCCGATCCGCGTCGCTTCGGTACCGATCCGGATGTCGCAGCAGGCTGCGATCCCGGCGCCGCCGCCCGTGCAGGCTCCGGCAATCGCCGCAATGACAGGCACCCGGCACTGCTCGAGAGCGCCGAGCACACGGTCGATCCGCGCTTCATAGTCAAGTGCGTCCTGCGCGGTCTTGAAGGCGCGGAATTGCGAGATGTCGGTACCGGAGGCAAAAGCCTTGTCACCGGCACCGGTCAGGATCAGCGCCTTGATCGAGCGGTCCTCGTTGATGCTCTCGCAGATCGAGGCCATCTGCTCGTACATCGCGAAGGTCAGCGCGTTACGCGCCTGCGGCCGGTTGAAAATGATCTTGGCGATCCCCTCCTCGACGGAATAGATCAGGTCTTCGCTGGGAGTGACTGGGGCGTTCATGGCGACCTCTTTCTCTCGTTGTCGGACCGGCTCAGGCGACCGCGGCCTTCGGCATCGGCAAGACGTCGCGCCCCTTGAGCACCTCCATCGCCGCCAACACTCCACCGCTCCGGTGCGGCACCTTGGCCAGGTCCAGCCCCATCTCGACGCCCGACAGCGTGCCCATCAGCATCAGGTCATTGAAGTGCCCGATATGGCCGATCCGGAAAACCTTGCCTTTGATATTGTTCAGGCCGGTCCCGAGCGACATGTCGAAGTTTTCCAGCACCACCTTGCGGAAATTGTCGGCGTCATGGCCTTCCGGCATCACCACACCGGTCAGGGCCGGCGAATGCGCTTGGGGATCCTGGCACTGGGTCTCCAGCCCCCACACCTTCATCGCCGCGCGCGTTGCCGCGCTGTGGCGCTTGTGGCGGGCGAAGACATTTTCGAGGCCCTCCTCTTCCAGCATCTTCACGGCCTCTCTCAGGCCCATCAGCAAATTAGTCGCCGGCGTATAGGGCCAAGTGCCCACCTTGTTGATGGCGATCACCTCCTGCCAGTCCCAGTAGGACCGCATCGCAGGGTTGGCCTTGGCCACCGCCAGCGCCTTCTCCGAAACGGCGTTGAAGCCAAGGCCCGGCGGCAGCATCAATCCCTTCTGGGAACCCGCGACCGAGACGTCAACGCCCCAGGCGTCATGTTCATATTCAAGCGAACCGAGGCCGGAGATGGTGTCGACCATCAAGAGCGCCGGATGGTTGATCCGATCCATAATCTTGCGAACCTCGAGGGGGTACGTCACGCACCCGGTGGAGGTCTCGTTGTGGACGATCATGACGGCCTTGATCTTGTGCTGGCGGTCGGCGGATAGCCGCGCGTCGATCTGCTCAAGATCGGCCCCGTGGCGCCAGTCACCGGGAACGAAGTCGATGTCGAGCTTGAACTTGTCGGCAATGCCGCGCCACAACACGGCGAACTGGCCAGTCTCGCACATCAACACCTTGTCACCGGGGGCGAGCGTGTTGACGATCGCGGCCTCCCAGGCGCCCGTCCCCGAGGACGGATAGATGATCACCGGCTGCTTGGTCCGGAATACCCGTTGCATGGCCGCCAGCACCGCATGGCCGAGCTCCGCAAATTCGGGACCGCGGTGGTCCAGGGTCGGCATGTCCATGGCGCGCAGAACCCGATCCGGCACGTTAGTCGGTCCCGGAATCTGCAGAAAATGCCGTCCAGTATGCAGGGTCATGAGGCGTCCTTCCCGGTCTAGCTTGGCGTCGCGAGCCGCTCGAATATCACCATTTTGCGGGCTTGTCCCTCGCCCAACGGTGCCCATCAATGCATAAGAAGCAGGGCTTTGCCTTGCCAAGCCGGTCCTTGGAAGGCAAGAGAATGGTGCAATGCACGAGAACCGACCGGCGGCGGCAATGAGAGCCGAACAGACCCAAAAAACGGCCGACAGCAGCGCGCTCGCTAAGAGCTTGGCCCGCGAGATCACAGGCGATGTGCTTTTCGACGCCTTCAGCCGCGGACGTTACGCGACCGATGCCTCGTTCTACCAGATCGTGCCCGAGGGCGTGGTGGTTCCCCGAACTATGGACGAGGCGCTGCGGGCGCTGACGATCGCGCGCGACGCCGGCCGGATCGTGACTCCCCGTGGAGGCGGCACCTCGCAATGCGGCCAAACCGTTAACCACGGCGTTGTGATCGATTTCTCGCGGCACCTGAATAAAATCCTATCGTTGGATGTGGAGAACCGGACCTGCGTGGTCGAGCCGGGCATCGTGCTCGACGATCTCAACCGCCAGCTCAGAAAGCATGGGCTGTGGTTTCCGGTCGACGTCTCCACCGCCTCACGCGCCACCATTGGTGGCATGGCCGGCAACAATTCCTGCGGCGGGCGCTCGCTGCGCTACGGCACCATGCGCGACAATACGCTGTCGATGGATGCCGCGCTTGCCGACGGCACGCTCCTGCATTTCAGCGAAGTGCCGCGCGATCTCGCGCAGGTGAATTCACCGGACAGCGGGCTGACACTCTTCCGGGACATGCTCGATCTCGGCGAGCGTGAGGCAGCCGAAATCGCAGACAAATTCCCGAAAGTGCAGCGCCGGGTCGGCGGTTATAATCTCGATGCGCTGGTGCCGCGCAATGCGCCGAACAACTTGGCGCATTTGCTGGTGGGATCCGAGGGTACCCTCGCCTTCACCACCAAAGTCGAGCTCAAGCTGTGGCCGACGATCCGCAACAAGGTGCTAGGCGTCTGTCATTTCGGCAGCTTCTACGAGGCGATGGACGCAGCCCAGCATCTGGTCAAGCTGCGGCCGATCGCAGTCGAACTGGTCGATCGCACCATGATCGCGCTCGGCCGGGATATCGCGATGTTCAAACCGGTCATCGCCTCCGCCGTGCGCGGCGATCCCGATGCGATCCTGGTGGTGGAATTCGCTGAGGAGGATCAGGCTGAAAATCTCACGCGGCTGAAGCAACTGGGCGAGTTGATGGGAGATCTCGGCTTCGGCTGGGACAAGCCGCCGCGCAAATGGGGTGGCGTGGTCGAGATCGTCGAACCCGCCCTGCAAAGCGCTATCGCCGACTTCCGTGCCGCCGGGCTCAACGTCATGATGTCGATGAAGCAGGAAGGCAAGCCGGTCTCCTTCGTCGAGGATTGCGCGGTGCCGTTGCCGCATCTCGCTGAATACACCGACCGGCTCAACGCCGTGTTCGCCAGGCACGGCACCAGCGGCACGATGTACGCTCACGCCTCCGAAGGCTGTCTGCATGTCCGCCCCGTGCTTAACCTCAAGCTCGAAAAGGACGTCAAGGCGATGCGCGCCATCGCCGAAGAGGCGTTTGCCCTGGTGCGCGAATACAAGGGCTCGCATTCCGGCGAGCATGGCGACGGCCTGGTGCGGTCGGAATTTCACGAGACGATGTTCGGCTCGCGCATTGTCGCCGACTTCAGGGAGATCAAACATCGGTTCGATCCGAACGGTGTGCTGAACCCCGGCAAGATCGTCGATCCACCAAGGATGGATGACCGTTCGTTGTTTCGCTACTCGCCGCAATACAAGGTCAACGAACTGAAGACCGTACTCGACTGGTCGGCATATCCGGGCGCCGGCGGCGGTTTCCAAGGTGCCGTCGAAATGTGCAACAATAACGGCGCTTGCCGGAAGCTTGAGGGCGGCGTGATGTGCCCGTCCTATCGCGCGACACGCAACGAGAAGGACGTTACGCGCGGACGCGCCAACACGTTGCGGCTGGCCATATCTGGGCAGTTGGGACCCGACGCGCTTTCGTCGGACGAGATGATGGAGACGCTAAAGCTCTGCGTCTCATGCAAGGCCTGTCGTCATGAGTGTCCGACTGGGGTCGACATGGCCAAGATGAAGATCGAGGTATTGGCTGCGCGAGCGGCGAAGCACGGGCTCTCGCTCCGCGACCGGCTGGTTGGCTATTTGCCCCGTTATGCGGGTCTTGCGTCGCGCTTTGCGCCATTAGCCAATTGGCGCAACAGCAGTAGATCGTTACGAGCGCTGTTCGAAAGGTTCACGGGCATCAGTTCGAAACGATCGCTGCCGGCATTCCGGCGCGATGTCTTCAAGACGGACGCGGAAGTCTTTGGTCCGGAACAGGGCCATGAAGTGGTTCTGTTCGCCGACACCTTCAACCGCACCTATGAGCGCGAGAACCTCGATGCCGCGCTGCGTGTACTCGTGGAGGGCGGCTACCGCGTTCATCTCCCGCAGCCCATCGATCGCGCCCGGCCGCTTTGCTGCGGACGCACATTCCTCTCGGCTGGCATGGTGGATCAGGCTCGCACCGAATTGGACCGGTTGGTCGCCACCTACGCGCCTTTCGCAGCGCGCGGCGTGCCGATCGTCGGCCTAGAACCGAGCTGCCTTTTGACCCTGCGCGACGAACTGCTCTCATTGCGTTCCGACGAAATCGCAAGAAACATCAGCGCCCATGCGCTGCTCTTTGAGGAGTTCTTGGTGCGCGAAGCGGAGGCTGGCCGCTTGCGGCTGCCGCTTGGCGCCATCGCCAACAAGGCCCTGGTCCACGGCCATTGTCACCAGAAATCATTCGGCGCGTTCAAGCCTGTCGAAAAAGTGCTGCGCCTTGTCCCGGACCTGACTGTCGAAAGCATCGAGTCGAGCTGTTGTGGCATGGCCGGCGCGTTCGGCTACGGCGCTGACACCTACCAGGCCTCGATCGATATGGCTGAACTCTCTCTCCTTCCCGCAGTGCGCCGCGCCGACAACACGACGCTGATTGTTGCTGACGGCACCTCGTGCCGACACCAGATCAAGGATGGCACTGCACGTTCTCCGCTCCATGTCGCACGTGTGCTGGCCATGAGCCTGGATCGCGCGAAATCCGAAGGTCACTCCACTCCCGTAAAGGAACCCCTCCATGACTGAGCTTACGCTTGATGTTGCCCGAAAGATCCTCGACGCCGCGCTTGCTACGGCCGTCGAGAAAAAGCTCAAGCCCCTTGTCATCACCATCCTCGACGCGCGCGGCGCGGTCAAACTGACCGCCGCGCAGGATGGGACCAGCCTGATGCGCGCCGAGATCGCGCATGGGAAAGCCTATGGCGCGCTGGCGCTCGGCATGGGATCACGGGCATTGTTTCAGCGCGCGCAGGAGCAGGCCTATTTCATCGGCGCGGTGAATGCGCTGGCGCAGGGCCGCCTGGTACCGGTGCCCGGCGGCGTACTCGTTCTGGATGGCACCACGCTGCTTGGTGCCGTTGGCGTCAGCGGCGATACTTCGGATAACGATGAGATCTGCGCGATCGCGGGCATCGAAGCAGCCGGCCTCAAGGCGAATCCGGGTCAGTCGCAGTAGGCGCGACGAGGCAGATTTCCTTATCCTGGACCGGCCTTATCGCCCGGGCCAGGATGGTTTGCGCTTCTCGCTGAACGCTTTGAGGCCTTCCTTGGCGTCCTCGGTCATCGCCAACAACGCGATCTGGCTCTCGGTATAGGCGATGCTCTCGTCGAACGACATCGAGGCTATCGCGCGCATGGCATATTTGCCGCGCCGGATTGCGGTCGGCGACTTGTCGACGATGCGGTTGATCAACCATTCGACCTTCGCGTCCAGCTCGGCCGCCGGCACCACATAATTCAGCAGCCCTGCGGCCTGCGCGGCCTTGGCGTCAAAGGGCTCGCCGGTCAGCGCCCATTCGTTGACCAGGCGAGGCGGCGCCATCGACTGCAAAAGGCTCATCACCTGCATCGGGAAGACGCCGACCTTGACCTCCGGAAGGCCGAAGATCACGTGATCGGCGGCCACGGCCATATCGGTCATACATAGCAGGCCCATGCCGCCGGCCATGCACACCCCGCCTACGCGCGCGATCGCGGGTTTGGTCGAGTTTTGCGAGAGTCGTAACAGATCAGCGTAATCGACATTCGGCTTGGAATAGTCCATCGCGAAGGCAGCGCCGCTGTTCTGCAGGTCGGCTCCGGCGCAAAAGGCCTTGTCGCCCGCCCCTGTCAGCACGATGACGCGGACCTCGCTGTCATCATGAGCGTCGCGATAACCTCTTGCGATGCCCGCGATCACGTCACCGTTGAGCGCATTGCGCTTGTCCGGCCGGTTGATCGTGATCCAGAACGCCTGGCCTCGCTTCTCCAGGATCACGCTGCTGCTCTCGGTCATCTTGCCCGCCTGTTCTTGCCGTTTCCGGCAACCATTTGCGGCAGGTGGCGGCCGACTGCAAGAGCGATTTAGGCTGAGACCCGAGCCTTACGGACCCAAACCTTGTTGTCGTGGAACGCGGCGCCGCCGACAGGGGCGACCGTCTCGGCGCCCGTCAGCGTATTGATGCCGCGGCCACCGATATGGGCCTTATTTGGGTGGATGGATTCGGCGATCAGCACGCCGCGACGCACGCCGTCGAACAGCTTTGCCGTTAGCGTCGTTTCGCCGCGCATGTTGCCGAGCGTCACCGCATCGCCGTCGGCAATCGAAAGGGCCGCCGCGTCGTCCGGATGGATCATCACCGTCGGCTTACCCTCGCGTGCCTGGGATCCCGGCGTCTCATTGAAGCTGGTGTTGAGATAGCTCCGTGACGGCGAGGTCGCCAGCCGGAACGGGTGCTGCTCGTCGGCCTCCTCAATGATGGTCCAATGGTCGGGTAGCGACGGCATCTGATCCCACGGCCCCAGACCGGCGATCCCGAAAGGCGGATGAGCCCAATCGGCCTTGAAGTGGAACTTCTTGTCCGCATGTGCAAAGCCGTCGAGGTAGTGCGAGCTACGGAAATCTGGCTGGATGTCACGCCACAAATCCGCCTCAAGCCTCTCGATATCGCCATGACCGCTCTTCTTCAGCGTCACGTCGATCAATTCACGCGGTGACATCTCAAAGCCGGGATGGACTGCATTGAGGCGGCGCCCGAGCGCCTGAATCACTTGATGATTGCTGCGGCATTCGGCCGGAGGCTCGATCAGCTTGGGCCCAACTGAAATGTGCTGGTGACCGCCGCCGTAATAGAGATCGTCGTGCTCCATGAACATCGTCGCGGGCAGGACGATATCGGCCATGGCTGCGGTCTCGGTCATGAACTGCTCATGGACCGCCACGAACAGGTCCTCCCGAGCAAACCCTTCGCGCACCAAGGTCTGCTCTGGCGCCACCGTCACCGGATTGGTGTTCTGGATCAGCATCGCCTTGACCGGCGGTCCGCCCTTCAAGGCCTCGGCGTCGCCGGTCAGGATACGTCCAATCCTCGATTGATCGAGCCAACGCGTGGTGCGGTCGATCGCATCATGTCCCTCGATGACGGATTCGTTGAATTTCCAGATCGCGGCATTGTTGAAAAATGCGCCGCCGCCTTCATATTGCCAGGCGCCAGTCACCGCCGGAATGCAGAGCGCCGCGTGCATTTGCGCCGCACCATTTCGGCTTCGTGTGAAGCCGTAGCCCAGGCGGAAGAACGAGCGTTCGGTTTGGCCGACCAGGCGGGCGAAAGCCTCGATCTCCTCCACCGGCACGCCTGATATCGAGGAAGCCCATTCGGGCGTCCTGGTGGCGAGATGTGCTTCCAGTTCATCCGGGCAATCCGTATAGCGATCCATGTAGGCGCGATCTGCGTAGCCTTCGCGAAACAGCACATGCATGACGCCGCAGGCGAAGGCAGCGTCGGTGCCGGGCCGCAGGATGATCTTCACGTCAGCCTGTTTCACCGTGTCATTGTTGTAGATATCGATCGCGGCAATCTTGGCGCCTCGCTCCTTCCGAGCGCGCATCGCGTGCGTCATGACGTTGACCTGGGTGTTCACCGGGTTGGTTCCCCAGATCACGACGAGGTCGGAGACGCCCATTTCACGCGGATCAACGCCGGCGATCTTGCCGGTGCCAACCGAAAATCCGACGCGCGCGATATTCGCGCAAATCGTGGAATAGAAGCGGGAGTATTTCTTGACATGCGCCAGGCGATTGATGCCGTCGCGCATCACGAGCCCCATGGTGCCGGCGTAGTAGTAGGGCCAGATCGACTCGGCCCCGAATTCGCGTTCGGCCGCATCGAAGCGCGCGACGATCTCGTCTAACGCCTCGTCCCAGGAAATGCGGTCAAACTGGCCGGAGCCCTTCGGCCCGGTTCGCCGCATCGGGTAGAGGAGCCGCTCGGGATGATGGATACGCTCGGCATAACGCGCAACCTTGGCGCAGACGACACCTGCTGTATAGGTCTGCAACTTTGAGCCGCGGACCCGTCCAATCGAGCGGCCCTCGATCACTTCGATGTCGAGCGCACAGGCCGACGGACAATCGTGCGGACAGGTTGAATGGCGAATGTCGATTTTGGCGCGCTCGTTCATGCCAAATAGGTAACATCAAATTCCAGCGCCGCCGAGGGGGATTGTCGGGAATTTGCGTGCGAAACAGGGCATAAGCCGGGTTCCGCCAAGCAGCGACATCAATCGCCGGGGAGCGTGCGGATTCGACTCGCCGGGAGAGCAAGTCGTGTCGGTCGGGGAGCGTCCGGTATGATGTCTGGGCCGACGAAGTCTGGGCCGACAGGCTCGGCCTGCGCCGTGTCCGAAACCCAATTCATAGCCGACGGATGACTAACCACCATGCCGATCAGGGCGATGACGATGAGCAACGGCAAAGCAATGAGCTTGATGCTCCAGCTTTGATAGATGTTCTGGTCGTCGTCAGGGGGCTGGTCGAATGAGTCGTGCATGGATCTCTCCACATTGCGGTCCCTGACGTGGGGTTACCGCAACGCGCGCCACCACCCTGTGAGCAGCTTCACAGGGCCGACGAACTCACCGCGTTGTGAAAGATGTCACGGAGCGTGCTATTCGCTGCCGTTTTCCGATCCAGAATCGACCAGGGTCTGTAGTTCTTCCGGCTTCAGCACCACGATCGCACCATGCTCGAGCCGCACCCAGCCACGCGTGGCCCAAACCCGGAGCTGCTTATTGATGCTTTCACGGGTCATGCCGACCATCTCGCTGATCTCTTGCTGGGTGATGGCAATGACACGACCTTGCGGCTCAGGCTTGTGCTTTTCGGTAAGGCGAAGCAAAGCACTGGCGACCCGACCTGGAAGGTCTTGCAGGATGACCTGTTCGACTTGATCGCTGGTCCAGCGCAGCCGTATGCACAGGAGTTCGATGAACTTCATCGCAAGCGCCGGCTGGCTTCGGACGAAGGGAATGAATTCGCGCTTATCGATGATGAAAAGTTCGCAATTGCTGTTCGCGGTAGCGTCGGCTGTCCGCAACCCTGAATCAAGCACCGCGATCTCGCCGAAGATCTCTCCCGCCTCGATCAGGTTCAGGATCGCGTTGCGACCGTCGGGCGATGAGATGCTGATCTTGACGGTGCCCGATATGACAGCAAACAGGCTTGTGCCCGGATCTCCCTTCGAGAAGATCGCAGCTCCGCGCTTCAGCGTCGTGTGCTTGGCGTAACGGCAAAGCTGCTCGAACGCCTCGGGTTCGAGATCGACAAAGTATGGATGCTTGCGGAGAACCGACAATTTGCTGGTCGAAAATCCGCGAGTCTCGCCCGTTTTATCCTGGGGCACGCTCGTTACAACTCCGAAAGCAAAGACTGCCTGGGATGTAGTTCTTCCGTAGTCAACCAAAACCGGCTTTTCAACTGGAAAGCGGCCTCATACGTTGATGTGAGTGTAACGCTCCGATCCTGACGTGGGAAGCCAGCCGTCCGGAGCCCTCTCCTGTCTCGCCCAAGTAGCCCTCGCCTGCATCTGCCACCTGGACGGCACGTGCGACACATCCGACAACTCTACGACAAACTTAAGTAATTTCAGCTTCACGTTCCAAAGTGACTGCGCCAATTTGCTGGAGCGCTGCCGCGCCGCCCGGCCTCGTCACCCGCGGCAATCCGGGTCTATTTGCCGCCCTCGTCCGCGAGAAGGCGACCGAACGACCCGCGCGCAAACAGCAGGGGCTCCTGTCGGTTGTAGGAATAGGCCTCAACCGCACCCAAGAATATGACGTGATCGCCGCCATAGTAGCGATTGACGGCACGACATTGAAAGTTGGCGACGCAGTCGGCGATGACGGGCGCATTCCCCAGTCCAGGCGTCCAGCTCACCCCGGCGAATTTATCGTTTGAGGATTTTGCAAATTGCGACGCCAATGCCTGCTGGGACGCGCCGAGCACATTGACCGTGAAGTGGCTCGCATTCTGGAAGATGGGCAGGCCCTGCGAGAACAGGCCAAGGCTCCACAACACCAACGGCGGATTCAGCGATACCGACGCAAAGGAGTTGCAGGTGACGCCATATGGCCCGCCGTCCGCGGCCATCGCCGTCACGATCGTGACACCGGTCGCGAATGTGCCCAGCGCATTCCGAAAATCCCGTGGATCGATCGGCGAGTTTCCGCTGGCAAATTCGTTGGCCGGGTCGGCCGGATGCTTGGGTACATCAGACATCCGGTGAACCTCAGAGCGTCAGATTTTCGGACGGCAAGCCCAGCGCCACGCGTCCATAGTTGGTCCCCGCCGCATCGAAATTGAAGGCAAGGTGTGAATTGACCGCATGGGCGTCGCGGAACTGCCGCTGCAACGTACCTGACGTGAAAAGGCTGCGCGCCCCGCTTGCGGCGAACAACAGCGATACCGCCTCGCTGCAGAGATTGACTGAGAAAGCGCCGTCGCGCCGCAGCCTGGTCTTGGCGGCGATATCGGGGATATGGCCGCTCCGTGCGTTCGCCATCGCGCCGATGCAGTTCGCTCGCATGATCAGGCGCGCCGCATCGATCTTGGCGGAAGCTTCCGCGATCTTGATCTGTGTGCTCTGCATGTCGCCAAGCTTGGCGCGATTGGAGGTCGAAACGCGATGGCGGGCGATCCCGACATAGTCGTCGAGACATGCCTGTGCATTGCCGAGGGCAACGCCTGACAAGACATATGGAAACAGCGCAAAGACCGGCAGCGCGTAGAGCGGGTTCGGATTGACCGAACTGCCAGGCGTCGGCCCACCCGCGAGATCGCTCACCGCGATCGACATCGAATCTGCGACAAAGGCTCCCTCGACCTCGACCTCATTCGAGCCGGTCCCGCGCAGGCCGGTCGCGTTCCAGATATCCTTGATCCTGTAGTCCCGCCGATTGAGCAGGAATATCCGATATTCGACTCCATCGGCCTCGTCATCGGAGGAGACCACGCTGCCAAGCATATTCCATTCGCAGGATTCGACGCCCGACGAGAATGGCCAGCATCCGGTCAACACGTAGCCGCCATCGACCTTCCGCGCCCGGCCGGCAGGGAATATGAAGGAGGACGCAATCAGAGTATTCGGTTCCTTGCTCCAGACCACATCCTGAGCCTGTGGATCGAACATCCCAAGCATCCAGTGGTGGCTCGCAAGATTGGCGAAATTCCACGCAACAGAAGCATCGCCCTGCCCCAGCGCATCGGCAGAATCGATCAGCGCGACATAGTCGAGCTCCGCGCCGCCGACGCGCCTCGGCTGCAGAATCCGGAACAGGCCGGCGTTATGCAGATCGTACTCGGTCTCCGCCGGCAGGCGCCGTAATTCCTCGGTCCGTGCCGCCCGCTCGCGAAGTGCCGGAATGAGTGCCCTGGCCCGCGCGACCATGGCCACATAATCTTCTGCTTGCCGCTCGATAGGCGAGCTTCCACCGGGGCTGTGGCCGTCCGTTGCCATTGGCGTTTTCCCGCTCGGCCTTTCTGATCCCAAAGTGTCCAAGACCGCTCGCAGTTTATCGCTTGAACACCACGGATCAAGACTCCTCGCAGCATCCCGACGTGAACGAGTTGCCGCCTGGAAGCAAAAATAAGCCCGGCGGCCAGGACGGCCACCGGGCTTGTTCGGAACTTCTCACGGACCTGCGGCCTCGTCTAACCTCCTGCGGGCTCCCATTCGCGAGCTCGCTTCGAGCCTCACTCCACGGTTTTCCGCCAGTACAGCGTGTGCGGCCACGCCCAGGGAGCCTGCGGCTGATACAGCCGATACCCCGCACGGATGAAGTTGTTGGCAGAGGGGATATTGTCTGTGGTATCCGAAACGATCGAATGCCATCCGTTGCGGCGTGCACGAGCCTCGAGGGCGCGCATGACGCGCAGTTGAAGAGACCGGCCCAAATGCTCTCTTAGTACGCCAACCCGGCAAAAGTAGCCGGCGTTGTCGACGTGTGTCGAAGCAACAAGTCCGGCAAACGCCACCGGCTCAGCTCCATCGAAAGCAACCCACCAATGTCCATGATCGAACTGAGGAACGCGCGCCCGGTCGAAGAACGTCTGCTGATGCAGTTCGGCAAGTGTGTCCGCGACGTCTTCATCCTGGCCGTCGACCTCACGAATTCGATACATCGGTTGGTTTTCTCCAATCACTCGTCATTCACTTGGCGAGGGTCGCCTTGATGCCCAGCCAGATTGCCCCAAGCAACCCGGTGGCGATGACCGTGATTACTGCCTTGAAAGTGTAACTCTGAGCTTGCTCTACGCTCCGCCGCCAACGTCGCAAGTGCTGGAAATCGGCCCGCAATTCAGCTCCGACCCACTGCGTCACCCAGATCGTGAAGGCATCGGCGGTCGCGCCGGAGCCGCCGATATCGATGAAGGCGCGCAAGGGCAGCAGCGGATCGGCGAAAACCTTTCCGATGCGTCCCTCTTTCCGTGCCTGCGTCAGCATCTCGGCGAAATAGGCGCCTTCGAACGCTCGCACGTAGTCCCCCTCCCAGATGTGATCATAGCGATCGGGATAGAGCGACAGGTCGGTCCGCCGCTCTTCCTCGAGCACGGACGGAAACCAGGGATTGTCGCGCCAGTTCGCGTGCACGACGATCGCACCCGGCGGTTTTCGCGCGCGCAGGAAGTCGTCGATCGCATCGGTCTTACGCCGCGGATTCCAACTCGCCCACAATTCGGAGCCTTCGGCACGAATGGTCGGACGCAACAGCGCGAGGCTGCGCGCGGTCAGTGACTGCGCCTCGTCGACCCAGGCGATGCGAAAACCTTCCAGTGACTTGATCGAGTCCGCCGTATGGTCCTGAAGGCCTCGGAAGATTATGATACCGTCACCCGGCGTCTCAATCTTGTCGGCAAACAGCTTGAAGCCGCTGCCGATGCCGAGCGAAGCGATCTTGCTTTCGATCAGCCGTTTTGAGGACTGTGCCAATGTCCGTTGCGCCTCGCGGATGCAGACCGCGAGCGTGCCACGCTCGGCCTGGCAGGTTTCGACCAGAAGCTCTCCAAAGAAATGCGATTTTCCCGAGCCGCGCCCGCCGAATGCTCCCTTGTATCGGCCGGGTTGCAGCAGCGGTTCAAATGCTTTCGCGGTCGGAATTTTCAGGATGGACAATGACGCGCTCTATTCGGTGGACGAGTTCTAGCTGGCCATCGCCGTTCTCGATCGCCTGCGGGGCCTTGCCCCAGCCACGGTCGAGAACGGCATTGGCGGCGGACACGCGCGCAGCCGGCGTTGCATCTTTGCTGCGCATGATCCCCACCAGGACGTTCAACGCTGTTCTGGTGTGACTGCGGGCGAGCGAACGAATTTCGGTAAGAGTTTTTGCCACTTAAGTCTCATGCAGATCAGGAAGGTCGTATGGCTTCGCTTGCGCGCGACGGCGTATTGAATTTGCGGCAGATCGCTCCGGAGACAGCGATCATTTCGGCGCGAACCTTATCCCCTGGATCGTCGGGGGCCGCTTGCGGCCATGGCACATCTGCGCCAGGCCGCGAGGCCGGCGCGTTCGCGCGCGCCGGCTGATTGACGGTGAAAGTGGTTCGGACGACGGCGCGCTTGCGACGCGCGGCGTCGGGGCATGGAGATGTGGCGTCGTGACGCGCCGCCGTCGTCCGATTCGAAAAACGGAAAAGAAAAAGCCCGCCGCGGATTTTCTCCGCGCGGGCTTCACAATGTTTGCGATGATGTCCTTATGCCCCTGATTTGCCCGACGTGTCAACGTCCGAGTTGACTTGGCGCAGAGCCAGCGATCCGGCGGCGCATCATCGGTGGTCGCACGCTGGGACAGCAAAATGCCCGCAGCGGTTACTTCCGCTGCGGGCATTGACGAATTCCGCGACGATGTCCTTATGCTCCTGATTTGCCCGACGCGTCAAACGCTTTCTAAGAAACGATTTCGATGTTCGGGACCAGTTCGTCAGCGTGCGCTGAACCGCACAGCTCCCGTGTGAGCGAAGCAAACGAAAACCAGTCTCGAGTGTCATTCCGGCGCCGTGGAGTTAGCCGGATGCGCGGGCTTCGGTCCGGGCGGAGCAGGTTCGATCGGCGATTTCGGCTCCGTCGGCATGACCGCGGCGCCTGCCGCTCGCGCGGCTTCCCCGGTCGTGGAGTAATTGGCCGTCGCGGCCGGCTGTACCTTCGGCTTGCTCCATGGACCATGATCGACGACCAATATGCCGAGCACGCCGGCCGCTGCCACCGCCAGTGCGACCAACAGTGGCGCCCCGCCGTGCCGGTTCGAACGTCTTTCGTTCAAAGGACTCTTCTCCATCGAATGCGTGTGGCCTGACGAACAAATCCTCGGGAGCTCGGAGGTTCCGCGCCCGCCAGACCGAACGGACTGTCCGCACGCGGAACAAATTGGCCGTTGACGCATTTGATAGGTTGCCGCTGAGGATGACCTTCAGCGCGGCGTGCGCTGCCAGACCAGATTTCATGAGGTTCTAGCCGTGAACTTCGAAACACCCGAATCCCCGCTGCAGCCCAGCCTTGGCGAACGCGCGATCGACACCGCAACCGATGTATCGCGTACGATCACGGACGTTTCCGATGGTCTTCGGGCTGCGATCGATCGGCTCAGCGACGCGATCAAGACCTCGCGTCAACCCGGCGGCACGCTTTCCACGATCAGCGCGATCACCCGCGAAGCGCCGCTAACGAGCCTGTTCGTCGCATTCCTGTTCGGCGTCGCGGTAGCGCGGCGGCGTTGAGCGCAGCGGCCAGGCACGGCTGTCGACACCTCCCTCGATAAACATTTTCTGGCGGCATCGAACCTGCCCGGATTCCAATGGTGGCGAGAGTGTGGCACAGTGATTCGGTGGGTTGTTCGCCCACAAGTCAGTGGCGTTGCGTCTCTTGGGGGAGAGGGGATCCAATGCTGCGCACATTCCGGCCGACGCCGACCTGCACGCGATTCAAGACCGGCATCGAAATGCCATGCATGAAGTGCGGCGCACAGATGCGCCTCGCCTCGATCGAGCCGCGAGATCAGGTTTACGACGTGCTGACCTATCGCTGCACGCCGTGCGACTCCGGCGAGAGCTTCCTGCAGGCCCGCTAAAGCTTGCATCAGCCGCTCAGCACGGCCATGCCGGCCTGAGTCAGAACGGGACTCTCGTCCTGCAGCTCGACCAGACCGAGCTCGCTCAGGATGCGGAGGTCCTCGTCGCTGACAGGGGATATCTTCAGGCGGCGAGCCTGGATGTCCCGCAACGCCCAGCGGAGCGCAATGGCTCGTTCGAGAGAAAAATCTGCGAACGGGTTATCCGCCATTCGCGTCGACCATTCCGGCATTCTCGTTTCCCGCTTCTCGGATGCGGCGGCGATGGTTGCGATAACGCGACAGCCGCCTTCGCGTTCCCTCGCCCGCTTCCGCAGGTCGGAAATCGATGCCGCTAGTAGCGATACGGCTCAATGTCCAGCAGCGGAAATGCGCTGAACACGCCCGGCGGATTGGTCGCCGTCGCGGGGTGCAGGTAGGACTTGTCGAGTTCGGCGAAGCTGGTCACGCCGAGCAGACCGAGGCAGCGGATCACCTCGTCTTCCAGCAATTCCAGCATGCGGGCGACGCCCCTCTCGCCATCGGCGGCCAGCGCCCAGCATTGCAGGCGACCGATGCCGACGAGATCGGCGCCCGAGGCGATCGCCTTCACGATGTCGGTGCCGCGGCAGAACGAGCCGTCCACCATGATCTTGGCGCGGCCCCTCACCGCCTCGACGATTTCCGGCAGGACGTGCATCGCACCGCGGCCGTGATCGAGCTGACGGCCTCCATGGTTGGACACGTAGATCCAGTCGACGCCGTGATCGAGCGCGATGACCGCGTCCTCCGCGGTCGCGATCCCCTTGATGACCAGCGGTATCTTGAACTTGTCCTTGATCAACTTCACCGTCCGCCATTCCAGCCCTTTCTGGAAGTCGCCGCCGGTGGCGCGAATACGGCTTTCCCGCACGTACCGCTTGGCAATGTCGCGCTCGCGACGGCTGTAGTGCGCGGTGTCGACGGTCAGGCAGAATGCGGAATAGCCGTTGGCAACACTGCGGCTGACGACGTCCTCGACAAAGGCATCATCCCCGCGGACATAGAGCTGGAAAATGCGCAGCGCATCGGGTGCGGCCTTCGCGGTATTCTCAAGCCCTGGCTCGGACACCGAGCTCAGCATGTGCGCCGCGCCGAATGCGCCCGCGCCGCGGGCGACCGCCGCTCCCGCCGCAGGATCGAAGATCTCGAGCGCGCCGACCGGTGCAAGCATGACCGGCAGTCGCAACTTGCGCCCGAACACCTCCGTCGAAGCATCGACGTGAACGACGTTGCGCAGCACACGCGGCCGGAACGCGATCTCATCCAGCGCCACCCGGTTGCGCCGCAGCGTGGTCTCGGTCTCGGAAGCGCCGACGATGTAATCCCAGGCGTTCTGGTTCAGCCTGGCGCGAGCCTTACGGACAAATTCGTGCAGGTTCTGGTATTCTTCGCCGCTGGCCCCGAGTTCGACATTGCGTGTCGGCCGGATGGAGGTCCCGTCATTCATGGTGGTTTCTCTCCCGTTTTGACCGGCACATTAGCCGCAGATAAGCGGCAAAAGCTACCGCCTTGAAGGGCTAAATCCCGGATGCAAATGAAGGGCAGCTATTCGCTTGCGATCACCCGTCTGCCGACAGCGGAGAACGCCAGCGCTCAACCGCCCGAAAAGCGGTTTCTGTATTCGGTCGGCGATACGCCGAGATGCCTGAGGAAGGCGCGCCGCATCCGCTCGTCGTCACCAAAGCCGGCACGTTTTGCGACCTCGACGACGCCGCGTATTTGCCGGCTCTCCAGCAGCAGCCGAGCGGTTTCGACGCGGAGGGCCTCGACGCCGTTTGCCGGCGTCATGCCGGTGCGGCTGGCATAGGTGCGGGCGAAGGTGCGCGGCGTCATGCCGGCTTTCGCGGCCAACGTTTCTACCCGCAGGTCGCTGGCGATGTTTTCGATGATCCAGGCATGGAGCGCGCTGAAGCGACCTTCGACATCGGAAGCCTGTGCTGCGAGAACGGTCGAGAACTGGCTCTGACCGCCCGGCCGTTTCAGGAACACCACCAGCCGCCGGGCAACATCGAGCGCAATCGTATGGCCGAAATCCTCTTCGATCATGGCGAGCGCCAGGTCGATGCCGGCGCTGACGCCGGCCGACGACCAGACATGCCCATCCTTGACGAAGATCGCATTGGGCTCGACGCGGACATTTGGAAAGCTGTCCTGCAGCCGCGGGCAATAGCGCCAGTGCGTCGCAGCGCGCTTGCCGTCCAGCACACCGGTCCAGGCGAGCGCGAAAGCCCCGAGGCAGACCGAGGCGATCCGGCGTACCTGCGGCAGCGCCTGCGAAATCCATTTCATCAAGCGCGCGTCATTGCGGATCTCCCAGATGCCGGGGCCACCCGGGATCACCAACGTGTCGATCTGGTGCGGTCGCACGCTGCTGATCGGAGCCGTGCCGATCATCATCCCCACATCCGTCGAAACCAGTCCGCCCGAGGTGGACAGATAGGAAAGCGAATATCCGGGGCCCGGCAATTCGATTGCCTCCAATTCGGCGAACACCTGCGCCGGCCCGGAGATGTCGAGCAGTGTCACGCCGGGGAAAGCAACAATCGCAATCCGCCGCATCGCGGCCTGCGGGCGCGGAGGGAGCCGTCGGGATTTGGCAGATTTCGAGGGCATATTGTCCTTTAAGCCATTCGAGCCTCGCCTGTATAGCTCTCTATGGACAGTGGAGTTCTGCCATGGTGCGAAAGCTCGGCGGCCAATACCAGGCCATCAACTCGCCCTGGACCGGTTATGCAGTCTACAGTTTTCCGGATGCATCCTGCATCGGAGCTTCCGACCGCCAGCCGCTGATGGACGCCATGAATGGCATCATCGCCGTAAACTGGAAGGCGACGGAGCCGCACTGGACCGCAAGCTCTCCCCCATTCGACCGCAAGTATAGCCTCATCCTTGTGTTTGACAGCTTGGGACTGGCGGCCTTTTCCGTCTATCGCGTGCTGCAGATGTCCTGCGGACCTGCGGTCTATCGCAGCGGCACCGAGGTGCTTCCGGCTCACCAGGGACACGGTCTGTACGGCTTCTTCACTCAGGAAGTGCTGAAGCGTGCAAGCTCCGCAGCAAAGGGAATTGGCGGCCTGTTCTACGGATGGCGGACACGCAATCCAATCGTCTGGGCGGCCAATGCCAAGATCTGCGAGAAAGTGACGCCCTCGCTGCTCGACGACATCAGGGATTCCGCCCTGCAGGCAGCCTGCGTCGAGATGTGCACAACCCTCTATCCCGGCAAACCGCTCGAGGTGCCTGAAATGATCATGCGCGGCGCCTATGGCCACATTAAGCACCATCGGCAAGCTTACCGCGGCACCGCATCACTGGTCGATGCGGCGATGTCCCGCATGATTCCGGATTCGGCGGATGCACTATTCTCGGTTGGATTTGCGAGGGTGTGATGTCGATGCTGGGTCAGCAAACCGCATACGCCTCGACGGCCTCGCGGCTCGGTGACCGAGCCTATTGGGCCTGGGCGACGGTCGCTGTCGCCTACGCCATCGCCTTCCTGCAGCGCGTCTCGCCGCAATCGGTCAATCTGAGCCTGATGCACGACTTCGGCACCGACGCCGCGGGCGTCGCGATGCTCGCCTCCGGCTACTTCTGGGGCTACACGCTGATGCAGATTCCGGCCGGCCTTCTGGTCGACCGTTACGGCGTCAAGCGCGTGGTGCTAGCCAGCATGGCCGCTTCGTCGCTGGGCAGCGCAGCCTTTGCGCTGGCGCCGAACCTGCTTGATGTCTTCGCAGCGCGCCTGATCGTCGCCTGCGGCGATGCGCTGGTGTTCACAGCGCTCTTGAAGCTGGTCGCGCAGAACTTCTCCGATGAGCGGTTCGGCATCATGTCGGGCATCTCACAGGTGTCGGGATATGTCGGAGGCGTGATCGCGACGACGCCGCTTGCGGCCGCCGTAACGGGCTTCGGGTGGCGCGCCTGCTTTCTGTTCATAGCCGCTGTCGGCCTCGCCAATCTCGTCGCCGCCAAGTTCGCATTAAAACCAAATCCGATGTCATCCGGCAACAAGACGCTGAAGAGCGTCATCGGCGCCGCACGGCAATCGTTGTCGCATGTCGCCAATTGGGGATGCGCCATGACCTTTGCGTCCCACTTCGCAGTGGTGACGACGCTGTCGGGAGTATGGGGCATTCCGATGGTGGCGCACTTCTTCAACATCTCGCCGATCGCCGCCGGAACGCCGCTGCTTGCCTTCATGATCGGCAACGCCATCGGCTCCATCTTCCTCGGTCACGCAGCCGACCGCGTGGCGGCACTCGACGCAGCACTGATCCGCATTTGCGTGCTCCGCATGATCCTCGTCGCGATGCTGCTGCCGCCGATCGCCAAGGCATTCGGCCTTGTTTATGTCACCGTGGTGTTCACCACGCTCGGCCTGGTCGCCGGCGGAACGGTCCCCCTTGTGCTCAAATGCACCAAGCGGCTCTACACGGCCGACCTCATCGGCGTCGGCGCATCCGTGAACACGACCGCGGCCGGGTTCTTTACCGGCATCGCGCAACCGATCATCGGGTTCGCCATGCTTGTCGCGAGCCAGTTCGCCGTAGCCGATACCGCACATGGCGCAGGTGCGATCGGAGATGCCGGCTACGGCACCTTGATCGCAATTCTGCTGCTCATGTCGCTGCCCGGGATTGCCGGACCGCTTTTGATGAGAGGCAAACTGATAGTTCAGTAGTGGCGTTAACCTTGTAGGGGGCGTTATGGAGCGTTTGTTCTTGAGAAAAGAAGAAGTCGCGTCGAAATTTGCGGTGAGCAGTTGGCAAAGCGTGATGTTCGCCGAGTTCGAAGCGCAGATGAGCAGCGAAGCGAGACCGTTCCCCTGCGTGTTCGGCGTAGCCGGTTATCGCCAGGACCAGCTCCGCTACCTGTTCCTCGATCCGTATGACGTCGAAGTACTCGGAGAACAGCTCGCGCACTATGTCTCGCAAGCCCGCTCGTTCGGCCCCAATACTTCACTGATCATGTTTACGCGGCCGCGCCCGGTACAAACGCTTGACGCCTATTATCGCAAGATGTGGTCGACGCTCGACCAGCTTGCGCGGCTGGACAAGTCTGCTTGGCCAAGCGACATTCCTGAACAGTTGGACGATCCGATGTGGGAATTCTCCTTCGCCGGCGAACCGATCTTCGTGGTGTGCACGACGCCCGCGCATGTGATGCGCCAGAGCCGTCGCTCCAGCGCGTTCATGCTGACCTTCCAGCCGCGGTGGGTGTTCGAAAAGATCCTCGGAACGAAAAAGGGGGCCAATGCGGCATTCGCGGAAGTGCGCAAACGGCTCATTCCCTACGACAGCACCGGTCCCTCGCCGCTGCTCGGACGCTACGGCGCGACCGACGGGCGCGAGTACCAGCAATATTTCCTGCAGGACGACAACCATTCCCTAGGGGGCTGCCCCTTCGCCAAGCTCGCGCAGAACAAGTCGGCTCACACCAGCAACACGGAGCAAGCGGCATGACCAGGATTGTGACAGCTCAGAAGACCGAATTCGCGATCGATCCGGCGATCCTCAACCTGCTTCCGGAACAAGGCTCGATCGAACTGCAGCATGACGTTGCGGGCAAGGTCCATAGCTTCCACACCCATCCGGTCGACGAGATCCTGATGATCATCAGCGGCAGGCTGAATTTCACCTGGGATGGCGGCCAGCGCATCGTCAGCCCCGGCGATACCATCTTCCTCCCGGCCGGCACGGTCCACCAATCGGAAGCGCTGGAAGGCGGTGCGGTCTATGCAATCGCGACCCAGCCACCCGCCAATATGGCGCGCAACTGATCGTTTCGCTCGATGGAGCTCCGAGCTATCTACTGCAGCTCCACAACACACAACTTGGATTGTTAATCCGCTTATTAGGAGAGGAAGAATTTATGGCATATCCAGGCAAACGCGACGGCTTGGCCAAGAAGGTTGAAACCGCAGCCCAAGAGGCCGAACGCCTCGGTCTGACCACAGCCACCTTGATACTCCGGATGGCGCGTCTCGAGATCGACCGGGCCGAGCACAAGGAAGCGGACGAGAGGCCAAACAACAAACTCCGCAGCAAGCCGAACTGAAGCTGTAGCTTGGCTGGCTCGAAAAGCGAGATCGGCCCAAGGCTACAGCGTTTTCGAGCGAAGTGGATGCCGGTTCGCGTGAAGAAAACGCGTCAAAACAAGAATCTAGAGCTCCGGTTCTGATTCAATCAGAACCGAATATACTCTAGAGATCGCCGGCGGAGCGTGCCCAGGCCGATCCGCCAGACGATGGTCCGCTTAGTCCGTCTTCCCGAACGCTCCAGCTTTCTTCAGCGCCGCGATACGGCCGTCGTCATAGCCGAGCGTGGCGCGCAGCACGTCCCTGGTGTGCTGGCCAAGCAGCGGCGCGGCAACCGGATCGACGGTCGGCGTAACGCTCATCCCGATCGGCGTCTCGATATTGGGAACGAAGCCCGCGGTCGGGTGCGGAATCCTGCTGAGGCGATCACGGTCGCGCACTTCCGGCGCATTGAACCCCTGCTCGACCGTGCGCAGATAGCCGACCGGAATATTGGCCTTCTTCATCTTCGCCATCCAGTTTTCGAGCCGGTCGGCAGCAAAGATGCCGGCAATGATCGCGCGCAGCTTCTCTCTGTTTGCGGTCCGGTTCTTGCGGTGCGCGAAATCGGGATGGGTGATGAGATCCGGCCGGTCGAACACTTCGGTGACGAGGCGGCGGTACAGCCGGTCGTTGGCGCAGGCCATGTAGAGCGGACCGTCGGCGGCCTGGTAGAGACCGACCGTTGGCGAACCGTTTGGCGAATTGCCGAAGCGACCGGGATTCTGGCCGCTGATCAGATAGGCCATGCCGTAAAATCCGGTCATCGCTACCGCCATATCGATCAGCGCGACCTCGACATGCTGGCCGCGCCCGAGCCGGTCGCGCGCCAGCAAGGCAAGCAGGATCGCGTTGCAGGCCGACATGCCGGTCGCCATGTCGACGATCGGCGGACCGGTCCGCACCGGCTCACTATCGGGAAAGCCGTTCAGCGACATGAAGCCGCTTTCGGCCTGCGTGATCGGATCGAACCCCGGTCGCAGGGCAAACTCGCCCTTGCGGCCATAGGCCGAGATCGAGCAATAGATCAGTCGCGGATTGCTCGGCGCCACCGAAGCATAGTCGAGGCCGAACTTCTTCATCACTCCGCCGGAGAAATTCTCCACCACGACATCAGCCTTGGCGATGAGTTCGCGCACCACCTCGAGCGCTGCGGGATTGGTGAAGTCGAGCGCAATACCCCGCTTGTTACGGTTGAGGCTGAGATAGGCCGCGCTCTCGCCGCCGATTTCCGCATGCTCATAGGCGCGCGTGTCGTCGCCACCATCTGGATTTTCGATCTTGATGACCTGCGCGCCGAAGTCGGCAAGCGTCTGCGTACAGGCGGGACCGGCAACCACGCGGGTGAAATCGATAACCAGCAGACCATCGAGGGCGGTCGGTTCGCCCTTTGCGCGCGGCGCGCGCTCGGGCAATTGTGGTCCAGCGGTCATGGTTGGGTGTTTCCTCTTATGTCAGTTCACGGGCAAACACCCGTGGTCGCCAAGAGCGACGCCACGACTTTCTAGCGGAAGCACCAAGGTGACGCCAAACCCGGATTTTGCAGGGCGGGATATCAGCCTGACATGGCTACGGGCTCAGACCGCCGATATTCCGCGGCGAGAAAGGGCACCACGCCAGATCGAGCCTCATTGCTGCTTTTCCCAGAACTGCAACAGTCCCTGCGAGGCCGAGCCACCGATCACGCAGGGGATGCCGATCGCGACCTGCCCGAGCGCCGCCGCCGAGACGCACCCGAGCGAAAGCGCACCGACGCCAACCTGGCCCCAGAAGTCCAGATTGCGCCGGCTATCCGAGCCCTTGGCCTTGAGTTCGTCGACGGCAGCAAGGGCATCCTTGCGCAGTGCCGCGATCTCCACCGTATCGGCCGCATCGACGACCTCCGCGAGCGGCGCCTTGATCGGCGGTTTCTGCCGCGCCAGTTCGTTGCGCAGGAAATCACGCAGGCTGGCGTCGCGGATCGCATAGCTTGCCAGCGTATAGCGCGCCATGCTGCCGACCGTGAGCTTGTCAACGGTATCACGGCTCCTGCTCCACGGCAGCATTTCGATGATGCGCTGGATCGGAACATGGGAGCCGGTCGCAAAATAATATCCCCATAGCGTGTCCAGGAGATCCTGGTTGGTGGCAAAGGTCAGCTTTGTGTTCAGCTTCCTCTCCTCCTTGGAGAACGGATTGCGCGTAAACGCGACGCGCAGCTTGTCCATCATCCCGGGAGTCGCCTCCTCGAGTGGAATATCGTTGAGTGTCGGCAGCCTGCCCAAAAGGTAGCTGTCAATCATCACGCGGCGCCCCGGCATTCGCGCCGCGACCCTGCGCAGGATATTCCGCCAGTCAACCAGCCCAGAATAGGCGATTGCGCGCACGATCACCCATTCATCTTCCGGCGCGACGGGGAAGAAACTCGCAACCAGTTGCTCGGCCTTTTCCGGATTGGAGCCGATCGCACCGGCGATAAAGCCGAGATAGATGCCGGCATTTTCCGGCTCCTTGAAGCTTTGCGAATGGAAGAGAATGCGCACCGCGGCCGGCACATGGGCGTAATCCGGCTTGGCGCGATAATTATAGATCCACTGCTGGACTACGGCGAGCGAGGCGCGCGGGTCGATGTCCGGCGTCTTCTCCGCATGCGCCGATTGCATCAGCAGCAGGGAGCTTACGACGAGAGCTGCGTAACGCATCCGGCACTCCTGGCGAGCGTTGATGTATCACCGCACCAACATCTCGGACTTTGTGCTGCAAAGCATGATGCGGCCATTGCGACAATTCTGAGAACCGCCAGGTTAAATATGCGCGCTCAAATTATGGCGCGCGGCCAATTCCAGCCTGCAACTCACCCCAGATGCGACATCGTTTTGCCCGGCACCGGCAATTCGATATCGCCGGTCAATGGGAGACCGCAAGGGACGTGAAGCTCGAGCGCATCACGCTGTATCGGCAACCATCGAGGCTGCGCCTGATCGGCTCGGTGCTTGTCGCCGCCGCAGCCCTGTTGAACGCGGCCGCACCGCTTGCCGCCGAGGGCGTGCCGGCGCCAACACCGACAATTATCGTCGAAGGCAATCGCCGGGTCGAGGCCGATACCGTACGCTCCTACTTTCATCCAGGGCCGGACGGCCGGCTCGATGAAGCCGCGCGCGATGAAGCCTTGAAGGCGCTGGTCGCAATGGGCCTGTTCGAGAAAGTCTCGATCGAGCGTACCGGCGATGGTCTGACGGTGCGTGTAGCGGAAGCGCCAATCCTCGACCGTGTCGCCTTCGAGGGTAACAGGAGAATAAAGGATGCCGATCTGGCCGCCGCGATCGCGTCCAAGCCGCACGGTAGCCTGCAGCGTGCAACGGTACAGTCGGACGTCGGCCGTATCATCGAAGCTTACCGCCATGCCGGACGCGACGACGTCCGCGTCGCGCCCGAGATCATCGACCGAGGCAACAGCCGCGTCGATCTCGTTTATGTGATCACGGAGGGTGCGAAAACGCCCGTACGCCAGATCAAGTTTGTCGGCAATCGGACATTCGGCGCACGCCAGCTCAACGCCGTGATCAAGACGTCGGCCACCAACATGCTCAGTTTTCTCACCGGCGGCGACGTCTACGATCCGGACCGCGTCGCGCAGGATCAGGAGCAATTGCGTCTCTATTATCGCAGCAAGGGCTATGCGGATGCCGCCGTTCGCTCGGCAACGGCCGAATACGATCCAGCGGCCAAGGGATTTGCAGTCACTTTTGTGATCGATGAAGGCCCACTCTATCACTTCGGCGATGTCAGCATCGCCTGCAACATTCCCGGGCTCGATCCGCAAAAACTGCGCGGGGTCGCGCTCGCTCGCGCCGGCGCGGTGTTTGACGGCAACGCGCTGGACAAGAGCACCGAACTCCTTGCCGTCGAGATGGCCAAGCTCGGTTATCCCTTTGCGCGGGCGGTGACGCGCATCGCACGCGATGCCGCCGCACAGCGGATCGATGTCACGTTCGTGATCGACCAGGGGCCGCGCACCTATGTCGAGCGCATCGAGATCCACGGCAACACCCACACGCGCGACTATGTGATCCGACGCGAGTTCGACATCGCCGAGGGCGATCCCTACAACAAGACGCTGATCGATCGCGCGGAGCGGCGATTGAAGAACTTGAACTACTTCAAGACCGTCAAGATCTCCAATCGGCCCGGCTCAACGCCTGATCGCGTCGTGCTCGATGTCGAGACCGTGGAGCAGCCAACCGGCGAGTTCAACATCTCCGGCGGCTACTCGAGTACTGACGGCGCGCTGGTCGAGGTCAAGGTGGGCGACCGCAATTTCTATGGGACCGGAAAGAACGTTCAGGCCTCTGTGAGCTATGGCCAATACGCCCGCGGCATCGACCTCGCGGCGTCAGAGCCCTATTTCCTCGGCACAAAGGTGTCGGCGGGAATCGAACTGTTCGGCCGGCAGAGCGAGGTGAGCAGCTATCAGTCCTATAACAGCACGACCTATGGCTCGACCCTGCAATTGGGCACGCCGATCACCGAGCAGCTCGGCGTGCAATGGCGTTACTCGATCTACAACCAGGACATCTCGCTCGGCCCGACCAGCTCCGGCTTGCCCCCTTCCCTCGCAGTCCAGCAGGCCGCCGCTAATGGGCCAGCCTGGGTCTCCGCCGTTGGTTCGACCTCGACCTACAGCACGCTCGACAACAACAAGAGCCCTACGAGCGGATTAAGGTCGCAACTGAGCCAGGATCTGGCCGGCCTCGGCGGCGACGTGAAGTTCCTGCGGACCAGCGAAGACGCGCGCTATTATCAATCACTCACGGGCGACCTCGTCGGCATGGTCCGTGCTCAGGGCGGTTACGTCACCGGCTGGGGCGGTCAACAGGTGCCGCTGATGAACAGCTTTTTCGGCGGCCCGACCATGGTCCGGGGCTTTGCCACCAACGGCTTCGGCCCACGTGATCTGACGCCCGGCACCACCATGGATAACGTCGGCGGCAGTGCCTATTGGGCGACGACGGCGGAACTACAGAGCGGAATTCCCGGCGTGCCGGACGAATACGGCCTCAAGGCATCGGCTTTCGTCGATGCCGGAAGTGTATTCCGTTATACCGGTCCGACGAGCGTGGGCGGCACCTCGCTGCAAGTTGCCAATAAAAACGTCGTGCGCTCTTCGGTCGGCATGGGCCTCACTTGGGCCTCCCCGTTCGGCGCCCTCACCGTCGACTACGCGGTGCCGTTGACCAAAGCCGCCTATGACGTGGTGCAGCCGCTCCGCTTCAGCGCTGGAGGCTTTTGACGGGAACGGGATGCGGCGTCGCAAAGCCGTAGATCAGCGCCAGCCGGTCGAGACATTCCTTGAGGCGCCGCGCAAAGTAATCGTTCCAGCGCTGGGTTCGCAGTCCCCGCCGCTCGCCGACCTGCTCCATGGTCATGCCGAGGATCAGGACTTCATGCACCAGTGCCGAACCGTCGGCGCCGAGTTCGCGCTCGACCCGGTTGAGCCGCGATACCGCCCTGCGCTGGGCCTCGGTGATCGGCTCGCGCTGCGTGCCACCATCGACATATTCCCTGGTCGTGTCGACCGCGCGCGGCCCACGCTCGGCCTTCTCCCAATCACTCTGAAACGCGCGGCCACCTCGAAACTGGGTATCATCGATCTGACGGTGCGAATGCAGGCGTCCGAGCGGATCGTTGCGGACCGAGCGCAGCGCAACGACTTTGTCTCCAGGCTCGAGCGCAAGTGGATCGTCGACCTCAACGGCAGCGACTTCGGCGTTGTACGGCAAATCCTGTGCGCGGCGGTCATGTGCTCTTGCGGGATGATATGGTTTCTTGCGTTTGGCGCGCGGCATGGCTTGGCTCCTTCAGGGCAAAATTCAACCGGGACCATCTCGCCGGCGGCAAGACGGGTCGCTAGCAAGATGGATGAGGTGGGAGGCGCGTACGCCGCTATGCCGGCTCGCTTAGGTGCAGCGGTACGGTGCTCGGTGACGGCTCCGTCTCGAGCTCCGGATTGCGGCTCAAGTGGAAATGGGGCGTGCAGTAGCTTGAGCCTGGCCGCCTCCGATGACCACAAAACGTGATGGGTTCGCCATCGCTGTCACCGCCATAGGGGTATCGGCAATCTCCGTATTCGAGCTCCACCAGCGAAAGGTGGCGCGGCGCGATCTCGACACAACGGAGCTCGACCTGCGGCGCCTTCTCGAACATAGGCATCGGCCAAGGGAATTCGATCGATCTTGGCTGGCGTTCCCGCGGCTCGCTCGATCTGTTCAATTGCGGCACTGGCGTCGGCCGCGGCGTCACCGGTGGCGAACCGTCCGGCGTCGACAGGCCGAGCCGCCTGGCACGGCCGATCGCGGCGCTTCTCGTATAGTCGGTGTTGAATCTGGCGTTGATCGTCTTGGCGATCTTCGCAAAGCTCATGCCTTGAGCGAGATATTCCCGCAACGCGTCCGAATGTTCGGGCGCCCAGCCTGTCACTTCCATTGTTGATTCTTGTCCTTCGCTCGGCGCCCGACGCCTCACCGCCAATTTCTGATATTCCGAAATGAAAGTCAAGCTTGATTTCTGATTATCAGAATTGCTACGCTTTCTGGGGATTCGAAAGAAGGATACGCCATGCTGGACGCCAGATTGATCGAGCGGGGCCTGCGGAAGCCAGGCAAGACCAAGGGTGGGCTCGCGCAGGCGATGGGTGTTCGCCCCGGCGCTGTTTCCGAAATCCTCTCCGGGATACGCCTGATCAAGGCGTCCGAGATTGCACCGATCATGGAATATCTCGAGCTCAACTCGGTGCCGGTCATGGGGCGTGTCGGTGCCGGCGCGTCGATCGAGCCGGAATATGAGCAGGTGCCGCCCGAGGGGCTCGGTGAAGTCGAGTTACCCTTCCCGATCGCAGAAGAAATCATCGCATTCGAAGTATCGGGCGATTCCATGCTGCCGAAATACGAGAATGGCGACATCATTGTCGTCTATCGCGAGCAGCGACATCCGCTCTCGAGCTTCTATGGCGAAGAGGCTGCCGTTCGCCTGAAGACCGGCGAGCGCTATCTGAAGACGATCGAGCGCGGAAAGTCGCCGACGGTGGTCAACCTCACGAGCTTCAACGCCAAGCCGATCAACGGGGTGAAGCTCGAATGGATCGGCGAAATCTGCGTGACCCTGCCGCGAGGCCAGATCGAGCGACTGCGCAGCAAGGCGGCCGCACGGTCCCGCAAAGCCGCCAAGGGGCCTCGGACGCCGGAGAAATAAACGGCCCAATTTCTGATTTTCAGAAATTACACTTGACAAATTTCCGATTTTCGGAAATTATGCCGCCATCGACTCCTGTCGAGAGAGGTGGCCGATTTGGCCGACATGCAGTATTTCGTCGTGATGATCGATTATGGCCGGCGCGGCCGCGAGGCCGTCGTTGATCCCGAAATCACAAGGCGCGAGGTCATCGCGCGGGTTGTATCGGGCGAATACAGGAATATCAGCTTCATCCACGAAATCTCCGATTCGGTTGTCGAGGACGTGACGGCCGATATCCTCGCCGAGGCCGCCCTCCCCGACATCAGCGCGGCCGAAGCCGACCTGCAGGCGAGCACCTTCGACCATCGCCGCGATCTGCGCAAGCACGAGCAAGCATGATCGGCCCTTCACATGAATCGCGATGAATCACATTCCAATTTCGAAAACGTGATCGTCCGCCGCTTTAATTCGTCAGCTGCAGATCAAATATCTTCGGCCAAACGGCTATTCGGAGTAGCGGCGGGGTACGATGGATTCGCGATTCGCTGCTCCGAATTTGTGAAGTCTTGCTCTCAATGAATCCATATGTGAAGGCTGAGATCGCGGCGCGCGACGGCGATCTACGCATATTCCTTCTGCTCGGCATCGCGACCTGGTCCCTGTTCCTGGATCATATTCCGCACAACGCCGTCAGTGCGTTGACCTTGCGGAACTTTGGATTCAGCGGGGCGACCGAGCTGTTTGTATTTGTGATCGGCTATGCCGCTGCGATCATGTACGGGAAGATCGTTGTGGAACGTGGCTTCGTGGTGGGAGCGACCCGTGTGCTCAAGCGGGTATGGCAGCTCTACGCAGCCTATGTGGTGCTGTTCGTCGTCTACGTCGACCTGATCGGATATGTCGCGGCCCAATCCGCCGCGCCCGATCTCTTCGCCGAATTCAACATCACCGACTTCATCGAGCACCCGATTCGCGTAATCGTCCGCGGCTTGCTGCTGCAGGCCAAGCCGCTCAACCTGGACGTATTGCAGCTCTTCATCGTCCTCATGGCGTTCCTTCCCGCCGTGCTGTTCGGCATGATGCGCTGGCCGCGCCTGACGATGCTTGGATCCTTTGCACTCTATCTGTCGGCGCGGCACTTCGACTGGAATCTGACCGCCTTTCCGGAGGGGGGCTGGTATCTCAATCCGTTCTGCTGGCAATTGCTGTTCGTGCTGGGCGCTTGGTTCGCGGTCGGTGGCGCAGGAGATGCACACCTGGTTCGCGCGATGCAGAAGCTTCCGGCCTTGCGCGTCACCGCGTTGATCTACCTGCTCGTCGCCCTGACGATCATGTCGGCCGGGAAATCACCTGCGCTGGCGGAAATGATACCCAGTTCAGTGCTCGATGCCTTTCCGCCCAACGACAAGGCGAACCTCGCTCCCTATCGGGTGCTGCACCTGCTCGCAATGGCGTTCTTTTTCACCATGCTGATACCTCGCGACTGGTACGGACTCCAGTTGCAGGCGGTGCAGCCCCTCATCAAATGCGGCGAGGAATGGCTGGCGGTGTTCTGCTCCGGCATCTTCCTTTCATTTGCCGGGCACCTGGTTCTGATCACAGGCCCCAAGTCGCTGGCGATGCAGGTGCTGGTCAGCGCCGCCGGCATTCTCGGCATGACCTGCGTCGCCTATTACGCGTCCTGGTCCAAGCGGCAGGACCACAAATCCGCGGTCGGCGTACGATCCTGATGCAGCTTCATGGAGGCGTGCGGCGCTAGCGCTGCATCTGCATGATCTGGTCCATCGGCATCATGTTCTGATTGAGGTTCGCCATGATCCATAGCGAGCCGCCAATCACCAGGAAGACGATGAGCACGCCGAAGGCAAGCGCCATCACGTTGTTGGTGTTGTCAGGACCGGTCGTGAGGTGAAGGAAGAAGACCAGATGCACGCCCATCTGGGCGATCGCCAGCACGATAATGGCGACGGGAATGCTCGGCTGCCAGACCAGATCGGTGCCGGCAATAAAGAACGAGGTCGCCGTCAGCAGGAGCGCAAGGCCGAGGCCGGTGACATAGCCGAGTACGCGCAGGCCAACGCCGCCTTCGCGTTCGTCGCCCGGCGCCAGATCGATGCGGTGCTGGTCCGAGGTTCGATCGCTCATGGCTTGCTCCCGAGCAGATAGACCACCGAAAATACCGCGACCCAGATGATATCGAGGGCGTGCCAGAACAGCGCAAAGCACATGATGCGTCGCCCGATGTCGGCTCGAAAGCCCTTGGCGACCACTTGCGCCATCATCGTCAGCAGCCAGAGGATGCCGGCAGAGACATGCAGGCCATGGCAACCGACCAGGCTGAAGAAGGCGGTCAGAAACGCGCTGCGCGTCGGCCCCGCCCCGCGTGCGACCAGGTCCGCAAACTCCCGTCCCTCAAGGTAGAGAAAAGCGAGCCCGAGGACGCAGGTTGCCGCCATGCCCACCTGGAACCAGAGCTTGTTTCGGACGTCAGCCGCGATGTTGGCGAGCCCGCAGGTGAAACTCGACAGCAACAGCAAGACGGTCTCGATCGCGACTCTCCTGAGATCGAACAGTTCGGCTCCCTTCGGCCCCCCTGCGGTCTGGTCAACCAGGACCGCATAGGTCGCGAAGAAGCACGAGAACATGACGATGTCGCTGAGCAGGAATATCCAGAAGCCGAACCCCGTGACGATCCGCTTCGGCACCGGTCCCGTGTGCGCGACCGCGGCATGCGCGATCCCGCGCAGACGGTGCGGATCGGCTTGAGCATATGCCAGCGTCGTGTCGGCCATGGCTCAGGCTCCCGCCAGGCTGGTCAGGGCGCGCCGCTCTTCGATATTGGCGCGGTCGATGCGCGCCACCTCCTTCGCGGGGATGACGTATTCGTCATGGTCCCGCCATGCGAATGCGACGAAGGTGGCGAAGGCACCGATCGCGCCGGCCGCGACCATCCACCAGATGTGCCAGATCAACGCAAAGCCCATGATGGTCGCGAAGAAGGCGCACACAAAGCCGGTCGGGGAATTGCGCGGCATCTCGATGTCCTTGTAGTCGAGCTCGCGCTTCTCGAGGCCCTGCTGCTTGGCATGCGCCTTCAATGACCAGTAGGCATCTTCGCCGGTCACATCAGGTGGAATCGCGAAATTGAACACCGGTGGTGGCGAAGCCGTTGCCCATTCCAGCGATCGCCCATCCCAGGGATCGCCGGTGCGGTCGCGCAGCTCTTCGCGATGCCGAATGCTGACGGTGAGCTGCATGATCTGGAAGATGATCCCGATCAGGATAATCACGGCACCAGCCGCCGCGATCAGAAGCCACGGCCGCCATTCCGCGACGTCGTAGTGCTGCATTCGCCGCGTCATGCCGAGAAAACCGAGCGCATAGAGCGGCATGAACGCGACGTAAAACCCGATCAGCCAGCACCAGAACGCCGCCTTGCCGAGCCCCTCATGCAGGCGGAAGCCGAACGCCTTTGGAAACCAGTAGGCATAGCCCGCGAAAGCGCCGAACAGCACGCCGCCGATGATCACATTGTGGAAATGCGCGACCAGGAACAGGCTGTTGTGAAGCAGGAAGTCCGCCGGTGGCACGGCGACCAGCACGCCGGTGAGGCCACCGAGGATGAACGTCACCATGAAGCCGATCGCCCACAGCATCGGCGTGTCGAACCGCACCCGTCCACCATACATCGTGAACAGCCAGTTGTAGATCTTCACGCCGGTCGGCACCGCGATGATCATACTGGCGATCCCGAAGATCGCATTGACATAGGGACCGGCCCCCATGGTGAAGAAATGGTGCAGCCACACCATGAAGGAGATGACGCAGATCGCCATGGTTGCGAGCACCATAGACCGATAGCCGAACAGCGGCTTGCCCGAAAACGTCGAGACCACCTCGGAGAAGATTCCGAACGCGGGCAGCACAAGGATGTAGACCTCGGGGTGACCCCACGCCCAGATCAGGTTCATGAACATCATCACGTTGCCGCCGGCCTCATTGGTGAAGAAATGGAAGCCGAAATAACGGTCGAGAATCAGCATCGCCAGCGTTGCTGTCAGGATCGGAAACGCCGCCACGATCAACAAACTCGAGGCGAGCGTGGTCCAGCAGAACATTGGCATCCGCAAATAGGTCATGCCCCTGGTGCGCAGCTTCAGCACCGTGGTAACGAGATTGATGCCGGCAACCAGCGTGCCGACGCCGGAGATCTGAAGCGCCCAGAGATAATAGTCGACGCCGACACCCGGCGAATAAGTGAGTCCGGACAGCGGCGGATAAGGCAGCCATCCGGTGCGCGCGAACTCGCCCACCACGAGCGAGATGTTGACCAGCAGCGCGCCTGTTGCGGTGAGCCAGAAGCCGACGGAATTCAAGGTCGGAAACGCCACGTCCCGCACGCCGAGCTGCAGCGGCACCACCAAATTCATCAGCCCGATCACGAACGGCATCGCCACGAAGAAGATCATGATGGTGCCGTGCGCCGAGAATATCTGGTTGTAGTGCTCTGGCGGCAGATAGCCTTGCGACTGGAAGGCAACTGCCTGCTGCGATCGCATCATGATAGCGTCGGAGAAGCCGCGCAGCAGCATGACCATGGCGAGCAAGGTATACATCACACCGATCCGCTTGTGATCGACGCTGGTGATCCATTCGCGCCAGAGATATGGCAGGTGGCCGGCAAGGACGACCCAGACCAGGACCCCGAGGATGACGAGCGCGACGACGCCCGAGGCGATCATCGGAATCGGCTGATCGATCGGAATCGCGGACCAGTTCAGCTTACCGAACATCTTGGCCTCCGATATGCGACTGCGCGCTTTCTGACGTCAGCTTCGGTCCCGGCCCCGGGGGTATCTCCTGGGTCACGATGGCGTTGAACAGCCGCGGATCCTCGAGCCGATAGGTCGATGTCACGGTCTCGACTGACTGCTGGGCGAGCTTTCCATAGCTCTCCGCATTCAAGACACGATTGGTCTGGGCGGTGCGTGCCACCCAATCAGGAAACTCGAGTTGCGGTACGACCTGAACGTCGAACATCATATTGGGAAAGCCATCCCCGCTGAAATGAGACGACAGGCCCTGAAGGGTACCCTGATTGTCGGCGCGCAGCTTCAACCGCGTCACCATCCCGTTCATCGTATAGATCATGCTGCCAAGCTGCGGGATGAAGAACGCGTTCATCACGCTGCCGGAGGTCAACTCAAGATCAAGGGGAGAGCCGACCGGTACCGTCAGCGTGTTGACCGTTGCGATCCCCTGGTCCGGATAGATGAAGAGCCACTTCCAATCGAGCGACACGACCTGGATGCGGACCGGCGCGCCGGTCCCATCGATGGGCCGGGCGGGATCGAGCTGATGCGATCCAATCCACGCCACCCCGCCAAGCAGGATGATCGTCAGCGTCGGGATCGACCACACCACGAGCTCGAGGCGGCCGGAATAAGCCCAATGGGGCTGATAGGTCGCCCGTGGATTGGACTCGCGAAACCAGAATGCAAAGGCAAAGATTGCCGCGATCGTCGGCAGGACGATCGCCAGCATGATCCCGACCGAGTCGATCAGAATTGTCTTCTGGGCAGCGGCGATCGGACCTTGCGGATCGAAGATGTTCATCGCGAAGCCGTGACCGTGTTGTTGCTACAGCGGGGTCTTGGAACGACACTTCGGCGGACGAGATCGGCTTGGTCGGAATCAAGGCAACGGCGCCGGGGTCCCGACAGGAAGACTGATACACTGACTTTAGAGGTTCATCCCGGGATTGTCCGATCAAATTTCAACCGCCCCGCGGCGATCAGCGGGCTCGATCGTTCATTTTTGAAAAAAGGCGACGCAGTTTGCTCTCGCAGCATCTGGGCTTGTTCCGAGCATCCGCGTCGCCCGCGCCCCACGAGCGCCCTCAATCTCCTGGAAATGCGCGTCTCAAGCGCGCCTCGCTTTGGCGCAGCATGGCCGGGTCCAGCTTTCCCTGTCGGGACGCGTCCAGCGCGCAGGCAAAGATGCGATAGAACTGCGCGCCGTCGAATGCGACCAGGAGCATGTCGACGCCGGCATTCAGCGCCTCGACGACGGCATCGCAGACACTGTGCTGGTAGATCGCTCCCATCACCAGGTCATCCGTCATCACGATGCCCTGATAATTCCATTTGTTTCGAATGATCCCGTCGACGACGCGCTTTGAGTGCGAGGCCGCATGATCCGGATCGATCGCGGTGAGAGTCACATGGCCGACCATGAGCTGCGCTTTTGAGTTCGCCAGCACCTCCCGGAACGGACGCCAGTCGGACGCTTCCAATTCGTCCACTGATGTTTCGAGTTCCGCGCTGAAGTGATGGGTATCGGCGCGGACGCGGCCCAGCCCGGGAAAATGCTTGACGGTTGCCCCGACGCCGAACGCCTCGAGGCCGTGAACATACGCCTGCGCGATCTCGCCGACGATGGCGGGATCGGCTGAGATTGCGCGACGGCCGATCAGCGTATTGAAATCAAATCGATTACGCCCAGCCTCGGGCCGCAGGTCGAGCACCGGGGCAAAATTGAGATTGACCCCGAGCGCCGCCAATTCCTGTCCGTGAATGCGGCCGAATTCTTCGGCCTTCGCCTTCCGCACGTCCGACGTCATTTCCGCCAATGTGGCTAGCGCCGGCAGCTTGGTCAGTGGCGGCGACAGATGAGAAACGATGCCACCTTCCTGGTCGGCTGCGACGATCAAGGGCGGCAGCCCAGCGGCGCGCCGCTTGTCCTGAAGGGCTGCGATCTCGGCTTTCAACGCCTCCGCCGACTTTCGCCGCAGATTGTGCTTGCTGACATAGATGCCGCCGATCAAGCCCTTCTCCGCCAGCACTGTCACCGCTGAGACCGACGAATAGCCGACCATGAAGTGCGGCCCAAGGCTGCGCACCTGCGCAGCATCGACCTGCAACACCTCGCGCTTGCGCAGCTCGAACGTAAGATGCGCGCCCAGCATCAGAAGCGGCGGCAGGCACCACAACAGGACCAGCAATCTTCGCGAAAACCCTCGCCGCCAGGAGCCGCGAAGCAGCAGGACAAGGACCACCACGCTGCTCGTGACCACGAGCACGATGTTTCCCGTTCCGCGCAGCACGGCGAGATAGGGCTCGTTCTTGTTGGCGGCGACAAGGGCGAGCACCAACCCGGCGCACCAGAGCCCGATGATAACGACACGATTTCGAAATTTCATGGTTGGCGACGCCGCATGTGAAACAACAGACCCCGCCCCTATCAAATGCACACATGCCGCGCGAGCACTTAACCACGTCTGCACGGAAACTGCACAAAACTCCTGAAGTCGTGCAGACGACCATTTCGAGATTTGCACAACGTCAGTTCAAGGTCCGCCGCGTTCGACATCCGCAAAGGAATTGACATGACAAGTCTCCCTTCGCCCGCCGCCGATATCCGACCCGTCCAAAGCTTATCGCTGCCAGCCAAGCTCGCGATCGCGGTCGCGCTGGCTGCGCTTGCCGACTTGCTGTTCTACGGCGAGCGAATCGGAATATCGGTTGCTGTCTTCGCTGTTGCGCTGGCCTGCGGTTCGCTGCTTGCCAACATCGCCAAACTGGAGGGGCGTCGAGCGATGCTCGGCGGCCTCCTCATGATCGCCGGCCTCGTCCCGACCGTGGAGGAAGTCAATGCGGCATCACTTGCGATCATCTTGCTCGCGCTCGGAGCGGCCCTCTTGCTCACGACCAACCCTGGTCTCACCGGCCTTGGCGAACGAGCGGCGGCGCTTTGCGACCTCTTCCTGGTCAGTCCTTTCAGGTTCTTTGTGGACGCGCTCGGGATGTTCAATCTGCCGGCGCTGACCAGCGGCCTCATCCTGTGGTTCGTGCCCGCATTGCTTGGAACAGTTTTCGTCGCCTTGTTTGTCGCCGCCAACTCTGTGCTCGAAATATGGATCGGCCTGATCAACCCCAGCAACGCTGCTTCGCATCTAAACGTCGGACGGGCGCTGTTCTGGATCGTGGCGATATCCCTTGTCTGGCCGTTCATCCATGTCAGGTGGCGCCGCAAATCTGGCTCGGTCGCTGCCGCGGCCGAATCCCCCACGCCGGCCGCGGATACATCTTCCGATGTCGTCGATTTCCTCGGCGCACCGACCATCCTGCGCTCGCTCATCCTGTTCAATCTGCTGTTCGCGGTTCAGACGATCCTGGACGCGGTCTATCTCTGGGGCAATGCGGCGCTCCCGGCCGGCGTCACCTATGCCTCATATGCCCATCGCGGCGCCTATCCCCTGATCGTCACGGCCCTGCTGGCAGCGGGCTTCGTTCTCGTCGCAATTCGGCCTGGTGGTCCCGCCGAAGGGTCCAAGGTCATACGAGCCCTGGTCTATTTATGGGTGGCGCAGAACGTCCTGCTGGTCGCTTCCGCCATCTACCGGCTCGACCTCTATGTGCAGATCTATCTTCTGACCTATTGGCGCGTGGCTGCTTTCATCTGGATGTTGCTGGTCGCCGCCGGGCTTCTATTGATCGTCGCCCGCATCGTGCTGGACCGTTCCAACGCCTGGCTGATAGCGGCAAACCTGGTCACGTTGACGGCCGTGCTCTATGTCTGCTCGCTCGTCGACCTCGCCGCGATCATCGCCGACTACAATGTCACCCACAGCCGCGACGTGTCCGGCAAGGGCCTGCAGGTCGACACAAACTACCTGGCTCAGCTCGGGCCGCAGGCGCTGCCCGCGATCGAGAAGGTCCTGCAGCTTCGCACCAGCGATCCGTGCCTTGTTTCCCGCCGAGATTCGCTTGTAGAACAGCAGCGGCGGGACATGGCGTCCTGGCGTTCCTGGGGTTTTCGAAGCTGGCGCCTGCAACGCTATCTCGACGGCGAACAGAAGAACAAAGTCACGGGTTGACGAGCGGGCTGGAGGGACGTTTGACGCACCGTATTCTTATCGTCGACGACGACCTGCACATCCGCGAAGTCATCCGCGTCGCCCTCAAGAAAGCCGGCATGAACGTGGTCGAGGCGCGTGACGGCAAAGAGGCGCTCGCTCGGTTTGCGAGCGACCGGCCCGACCTCATCGTGCTCGACATCGGGATGCCAGAGCTCGACGGGCTCGACGTCTGCCGGGAGGTACGAAAGACTTCCGACGTACCTATCTTGTTCCTGTCGGCGCGCGACGACGAGATCGACCGCGTGCTGGGCCTCGAGATCGGCGGCGACGACTACGTGACAAAACCGTTTAGCCCGCGCGAACTCGTCGCCCGTGTCAACGTCATCCTGCGGCGCATGAACTCTCGCGGCGGCGACGCCAAAGCCGGCAACACGGTTCTCACGCAAGGCAGACTGTCCGTCGATCCCGAGCAGCACGTCGCGTTGTTTGCCGGGATACCGCTCCGGCTGACGGCAATCGAGTTCGGAATCCTGCGTGCCTTCCTGACGCGGCCGACGGCCGTCTTCAACCGCGAGCAGCTCATGCGCGCGTCCTACCAGTTCAACATCCAGGTGTCCGACCGCACCATCGACAGCCACATCCGCAACATCCGCGCCAAGCTCGCCGCGCTGAACTGCGACAACGTCATCGAGACCATTCACGGCGTCGGCTTCAAGCTCGGGCGATGCGAGCCGCAGGCATGAGCGGTCCGAATGCGCCCGACAAATGGCGGCCATCGCTCAGCCTGGTCATCTTCACCGTGCTGGCGACCGTCGCCATATTGCCCCTGGTCGGCCTGTTCTTCTTCCGCCTCTATGACAACCAGCTCATTCGCCAGACCCAGGCCGAGCTGATTGCGCAGAGCCGCGTGCTGGCGGCGATCTTCGCGCAGGAGGTACAGGCGCAGCTCACCAACGGGATTCCGCTCGGCGCCGAGATCCCGCCCGGCGTCTTGCCCGATCCTGGCGATCAGGTTACCCCGATCCGGCCCGCGCTCGATCTCACCGGCAATGACCTGTTGCGACGGCGGCCCGCCGCCCTGCCCGCGCGCGCACCGGCCGACCAGGCCTATGTCGAGATCGGCGCGCGACTGCTGCCGATCGTCCGCGAGACGCAGAAGGTAACGCTAGCCGGATTCAGGATCCTCGATCCGCACGGCGTCGTGATCGCGGGACGTCAGGAAGTCGGACAATCGCTCGCCCATATCGAGGAAATCGCCGCGGCGCTCCATGGCGAATATCGCGCTGCGCTGCGAATCCGCGTGCCGGACAAGCCCCCGCCGCCGATCTATTCCATCAGCCGCGGCGTCGGCGTGCACGTGTTTTCCGCGATGCCGGTGATCGTCAACAACCGCGTGGCCGGCGTGATCTATACGACCCGGACGCCCAGCAACATTTTCGACCATCTCTATCAGGAACGCGTCAAGTTCCTGCTTGCCGCCCTCGCCGTGATCCTAGCGACGATGGCGATCGGGCTGTTTTTCTCTCGCACCATCACCCAGCCCATGCACGAACTGATCGGCCGCGCCGCGCGCATCGGCAAAGGTGATCGCAGCGCATTCCGTCCGTTGCGGCACTACGGCACGCGCGAATTCGCACAGCTCTCGCATAGCTTCTTCGGCACGGCCGAACAGTTGGCGCGGCGTTCGGACTACATCGCGATGTTCTCGGCACATCTCACGCACGAGCTGAAATCGCCGCTCACCTCGATCAAGGGCGCGGCGGAGCTGCTCTTGGATTCTCTGGACGACAAATCGGACGGCCTGACCCGTTCCGAGCAGAAGACCTTCGTGTCGAACATTCTCGGCGATACCGAGCGCCTCGAAGCGATGGCCCAGCGCTTGCGCGAACTAGCGCGCGCCGAAACCGTGCCGCAGAACGAGCGCACCGAACTCGCGTCCGTGATCAGTGATCTCAAGGGCCGGTTCCCGGCTTGCGTTGTCACGGCGGCCGGCAGTCTCGACCGGCCGATCGGGATGTCCGGCGAAAAGGCGCTGATCGTCCTCTCACACCTTGCCGACAACGCCGTGCGGCACAACGCCAGGAATATACGGCTCGACGCCGTGGACGAGCATACGGCCGTCAAGCTGGTCGTGGACAATGATGGCGATCCGATCTCGGAAGCCAACCGCGAACGGATCTTCGACGCCTTCTTCACCACCCGCCGCGATGCCGGCGGCACCGGGATGGGGCTTGCGATCGTGCGCGCCGTGATGACAAGTCACGGCGGCTCGATCCGACTGCTGCCGACCAGTGAAGGCGTGACCTTCGAGCTTAGGCTTCCCGCCGCTTGAACCTCACACCCGCTCGATGATGATCGCAGGCGCCATGCCGCCGGCGGCACACATCGTCACCAGACCGCGCTTGAGGTCACGCCGCTCCAATTCATCCAGCACCGTGCCGATCAGGATCGAGCCGGTGGCGCCGATGGGATGACCGAGCGCGATGGCGCCGCCATTGACGTTGACCTTCTCGCGATCCAGCTTGAGATCGCGGATGAACTTCTCCGCGACCACGGCAAAGGCTTCGTTGATCTCGAACAGGTCGATATCGTCAAGCGTCAGCCCGGCCTTGGCCAGCACCTTGCGCGCCGCCGGCACTGGCGCGTTCAGCATCAGGGTCGGAGAATCCCCCATATTGGCCATCGCGACCACGCGCGCCCGCGGCTTCAAGCCGTGCTTCCTGGCGTAGTCGGGCGAAGCCAGCAGGATCGCGGCAGAGCCATCGACCACGCCGGACGAATTTCCCGCGTGATGGACAAAATCGATATCGAGATCGGGATATTTTTCCAAGATCAGCTTGCGATAGGTCGTCCCCTTGTCGTCGAGCGCGTAGTCGGCGATCGCCGGGAAGGCAGGTTTCAGCGCCGCGAGCCCTTCGAGCGTGGTCTGCGGCCGCGGATATTCCTCCTTGTCGAGCGCGAGCGCGCCATCCTCGCGATAGACAGGAACCAGGCTCTTGTCGAAATGGCCGCCCTTGATTGCGGCTGCCGCCCGCTTCTGGCTCTCCAGCCCGAGCGCATCGACGTCCTGCCGCCTGATGCCCTCGAGCGTCGCCACGGCGTCGGCGCAAACGCCCTGGTGCGATTGCGGATGCCTTGCGCGCAGGCGGAGATTGCCGGCGTCCATCATGAATGGCCCCTCGCCGCGCCGTCCCTCCATCGACATCACCTCGGTGCCGCCAGCGATCACGAGATCCTCGGAGCCGGACATGATCGAAGCAGCTGCCATGTTGACGCTGGTGATGCCGGAACCGCAGAAGCGATCGAGCGTGACGCCGCTCGCCTTCACGTCATAACCGGCATCGAGCGCCGACATGCGGCCGAGATCGCCGCTCTGCGCGCCCCGCTGGGAACTGGTGCCCCAGATGATGTCGTCGACATCAGCGGTATCGATGCCTGTGCGATCGGCCAGCGCGCGCAGCACGGTGGCGCCGAGCTGCTGCGGATGGATGCCTGACAGCGCGCCCTTGCCCGCCTTGCCAATGCCTCGCGGCGTCCTGCATGCATCGATGATCAGCGCGTCAACCATGGTGTGTTCCTCAGACAGTATTACATCGGCGCATTTGCAGCCGATCACCCGGCAAAGTCAATTCGCTGTCGTAGGGTGGGTAAAGCGAAGCGTGCCCACCACTTACGGTCGATGCCAGAAAGGTGGGCACGCTTCGCTTTGCCCATCCTACGCTACCCCCGCCGCAGCGCCAGAATCTTCTCCGCGGCGCGCAGATGCGGCTTGTCTACCATCTTGCCATCCATCTTCACCACACCGGACGGATTTTCCGCGAACGCAGCGACGACGCGCTCCGACCACGCGATCTCCTCGTCCGTCGGCATGAAGGCAGCATTGACGACGTCGACATGCTTTGGGTGGATCACCGCCTTTGCCAGGAAACCATCCTGCCGCGCCGTGATGCATTCCTCCCGGAGCGCATCCAGATTGTTGATGTCGGTCGCGATCGTATCGATGGCGACGACGCCGGCGGCAGCCGCACTGATCAGGCAGAGATCGCGCGCCAGCCAGAACGGGCTGTGAAAACGACTACCGGTGCGGTTGCGCGAGGCCCCGAGCGAGGCGGCGAGATCTTCGGCGCCCCACATCATGCCCCATAGCCGCGGGCTCATATTCTCGCAGTCGAGCAGTTTCAGCACCGCCCGCGCCGTCTCGGTCGCAACCGTCACGATGCGTGTCGTGCCCTGGGCAATGCCGGATGCCGCCTCGAACGCATCGAGGTAAAGCGCGAGCTTGTTGACGTCGGGGGCCCCTGCACATTTCGGCAGGACGATGCCGTCTGGCTTCCCCGGCATGACGGCTGCGAGATCGCCCAGCGTCATGTCGGTGTCGAGCGCGTTGACGCGGACATACATCTTCTGATCCGGATTGCGCGAATTCAACATCTCGCGCGTGATGCCGCGCGCCGCCACCTTCTGCTCCGGCGCAATGGAATCCTCGAGATCGAGGATCAGGGCATCTGCGGCCGTCTTCTTCGCGCTTTCGAATTTCCGGACGCTGTCGCCGGGAACAAACAGGAACGAACGCATCGCCTCACGCCTTCGGTTTGCAGAGCATCAGCCCAGTACGGCGGCAGCTCGCCACCACCTCGCCGCGCTGGTTGGTCATTGTGTGCTCGAATTCCACGAGCCCCTGGGTCGGCCGCGACTTGCTCGGGCGCTTCGAGACGATCTTGGTGTGCGCCCGCAGCGTATCGCCATGAAACACCGGCTTCGGAAACTTCACGTCCGTCATGCCCAGATTGCCGACGGTGGTGCCGAGCGTCGTATCATAGACGCTCATGCCGATCATGATGCCGAGCGTATAGAGGCTGTTGAACAGCCGCTGGCCATATTCGGTCTTCTCGGCGAAATGGGCATCGAGATGCAACGGCTGCGGGTTCATGGTCAACAGACTGAACATCGTATTGTCCATCTCGGTCACGGTGCGGCTGAATTCATGATGGAATTCCCGCCCGACCTCGAACTCCTCGAAATATAGTCCTGCCATCAGCGTCCCCGATAGTTTGGCGTCCGCTTCTCGACGAACGCGTTCAACCCTTCCTGACAATCTTCCGTCGTCGCGACAAGCGCAAAACTCTCGGCCGCGTTCTCGATCGCGCGGCGGTAGTCCGCATCCACTGCGCGCATGAAGGCATCGCGGCCGAGCTTCATCACGATCGGCGACTTGGCGGCGAGCTTTCGGGCGACCTCGCGGGCGCGATCGAGCGCGGTCCCCTTCGTCACGACTTCGCTCAAAAGGCCCATGCGAAACGCGGTTGCCGCATGGAACGGCTCGCCGAGAAACAACGGGCCGAAGGCCTGGTGCTTTCCGACCAGCCGCGGCAAATGCACGAAGTGAAGCGCTGGTATCAGCCCGACATCGATCTCCGGATAGCCGAAGGTCGAGGCGTCGCCGGCAATGATCATGTCGCAGGATATGGCAATGGTCATACCGCCAGCCCGCGCGGCACCATCGATCGCTGCAATCGTCGGCTTGCCCATTCGGTACTGGACATCGTTGAGGGCGAAGTAGAGCCGTTCGAGAAAGCCCTTGATCTCGATCGCCGGCTTGCCGCGCACGATGTCGAGATCGAGCCCGGCACAAAACACCTTGTGGGCACTGCCGATGATCACGGCGCGCACGGCCGCATCGTCCTTGGCCGTCTGCAATGCAGCCAGCAGCGCATCGATCAAGGACAGGCTCAGCGCGTTAACCGGCGGGCGATCCAGCATGATCTCGGCAATACCGTCGGCAACCAAGTAGCGGACGAGTTTGTGGCTCATGATGCACCACCTCCATTCGGCCGCGACTGACGCACGGCACCGGCCGCGATCAACGCATCGATGACGGCACCGTCGAAGCCAGCCTCTGTCAGAACCTCGACGCTGTCCTGTCCGATATCCGGCGCGGGACGCAGATCGTCCTCTGAACGACTTGCGATCCCCGGCGTCCGCGGCGTGTAGACCGGGCCGACGCCGGGCGTATCCTGGCAGACCGCGGCCTTGGTTGCCTCGACGTGAGCATTCCTCAGCCATTCGCCGGGATTGTGGATGCGCTCCGCGATGATATCGGCCGCATGCAGCCGCGTCAGCCACGCCTCGGCCGTTTGGGTCAGGAAGACTTCCCGTAGCTGCGGGATCAGCGTATCAGCCGAATCCGCACGCCGAGCGAAATCGGCAAAACGCGGATCAGCGGCGAGATCTTCGCGCCCGATCGCCGTGCAGAGCCGCCTGTACTGCGCTTCGTTCACCAGCGTCACCATCATCCAGCCGTCCTTGGCCTGGTAGGTGCCGGCCGGCACGTTGAGCGCGCGCGGTGCACCGCCTTCCAGAATGAACTCAGCAACCTTGTGCCCCAGCAGCGCCGCCGTCGACTGGCAGAGATTGACGTCGATCCAGCGCCCCGTGCCCACGGTCGCCCGCGCGAACAGCGTGGTGGCGATGGCCTGGAAGGCGTAGACGCCGGTGACGACGTCGGAGATCGTCGTGCCGACCCGGTGTGGTGTACCGTCGGCGCCGACATTGACCGAGACCAGACCCGAAAACGCCTGCGCCACGGAATCCGATCCGGGACGCTTCGCGTAAGGCCCACTTTGCCCGAAGCCGCTGACCGAGAGATAGACCAGGCCGGGATTGTCGCGTGACAGCGATCCATACCCAAGCCCGAGCCGCGCGGCCACGCCGGGCCTGAAGCCTTCGATCAGGATGTCGGTGTCCCTTGCCAGCTTCTGAGCAATCCCGATCCCATCCTTCTGCTTCAGGTCGAGGCACAGGCTGCGCTTGCCGCGGTTGTAGACGGCGGACAGCGTGGTATGGTTGCCATAGGTGGTCCCGAGATAGCGCGACCAGTCACCCTCCGGCGGCTCGACCTTGATGACGTCGGCGCCATAGACCCCAAGCAGCATCGCGCAATAGGGCGACGCAATGCCCTGTCCGAAATCGAGCACGCGAAGGCCGCGATAGGGCGCCTCGTGCGTTGGCGCCAGCCTGCTATCAATCGCCATTCATCCTCCCCATGGAGCCGAAGGCTACAGCGCCAGATAGCGCTGCCGAATGTTGTCGTTGGCCTTCAGCTCTTCGATGGGAGATGTGTAGACGATTTGGCCCTTGTCGATAACCGTCGCGTGGCTCGCAAGGCCAAGGCAAAAATGCATGTTTTGCTCGGCGATCAACACCGTGGCGCCGGTTGCGCGAAGCTGCCGCAACAGTTCGCCGATTCGTTGCACGATGATCGGTGCCAGCCCCTCGCTCGGCTCGTCCAAGAGCAGCAGCGCTGGGTTGCCCATCAGCGTCCGCGCGATGGCCAGCATCTGCTGCTCGCCGCCGGACAGCCGTCCCGCGATCCGGTAGCGCAATGGCTCGAGCAGCGGGAAAACGTCATAGATGCGCTGAATCGACCATTCGTCCTCGCCATTTGGCCCCTTCTTCTGGCCGATGACGAGATTGTCTTCCACCGTATGCTCCGGGAAGATCTGGCGATCCTCCGGGACAAAACCCAATCCGGCGCGGGCGATGCGATGCGGCCGCATCCCGGAAACGGTCCTGCCGTTCAGGGTCACCTTGCCGCGACGCGCCGGCGCAAGTCCCATGATCGCCTTCATGGTAGTGGACTTGCCGGCGCCATTGCGGCCAAGGAGCGCCATGGTCTCGCCCTGCCGCACCGAGAGGCCGACGCCAAACAGGATCTGGCTAGTGCCGTAGTAGACGTCGAGGTCCTCGACCTGCACGACTGGCAAAGCGCTCATGTCACGGCCTCGGCATGGTCCTCGGTGCCGAGATAAGCCTCGATCACCGCTTCGTTGCGCCTGATGGCATCAGGTGTGCCAGTCGCAAGGATGCGGCCGTAGCAGAGCACGACGATCCTCGGCGCGATCTTGAACACGATGTCCATGTCGTGCTCGATGAAGACGACCGTGATCTTCTGCGCCTCCCAGAGCTCCCGGACCTTGTCGATCATCCGCCAGCGCTCTTCGGTGCCCATGCCGGCGGTCGGCTCGTCCAGCAGCAGTACCTTTGGCTCGAGCACCAGCGCCAGCGCGATATCCAAGAGCTTCTGATCGCCATGCGACAGTGTCGCGGCGGTGCGGTGGCGCTTGTTGGCAAGGCCCAGTAATTCCATCGCGTGCTCCGCGCGGTCCAGCGTCTCGCCGAGCGGGAAACGCCGGTGCAGCACGGTCGAGCGGCGCTGATCCGCGCAGACCGCGGCGAGCATGGTCTCCTGCACGGTGAGCGAAGGAAAGATGCTGGCAACCTGGAACGCTCGCCCGATGCCGTGCCGCACGATGTCGGGTGGAGACTTGCCGGCGAGATCGACGCTATCGAGCAGGACCTCGCCGGCATCCGGCCTGAGCGCGCCCGTGATCAGGTTGAAGAATGTGCTCTTGCCGGCACCGTTCGGACCGATCACGGCTGTGAGCGAGCCATCGGAAAAATCCAGCGAAACATTGTCCGTCGCTTTCACCCCGCCGAACGACTTTGAGAGCCCGCGAATATCCAGCATGGCTAGCCGCGCTCCCCTGGCCCGTCGCGCCGCTGCGCATACCACTCGAGCACATAATCCATCAGGCCCTTGCGCAGGCCGATGGCGAAGAACAGGATCACGGCGCCGAGCACGATGCCATGATATTCCGTGTAGCGGGTGACGGTATCGTTGAGGATCAGCAGCAGCACCGTGCCGACCATCGGCCCCAGGAACGTGGTGACGCCGCCGAGCATGTTGATGAAGATGCCCTCGCCCGAAATCGTCCAGTAGGCGAATTCGGGATAGGCGCCGGAGACGAACAGCGCCATCACCATGCCGCCGGTGGACGCGAACAGCGCCGCCAGCACGAAGATGGTCAGCTTGGCGCGCCAGACATCGATGCCGATGAAGCTGGCGCGCCGCGCATTGTCGCGGATCATGCGCAGCGTATAGCCGAACGGCGATTGCGCGATCTGGCGCATCAGAAGCAGGCCGAGCACCAGCAGCGCGCAGCTTGTGATGTAGAGATGCACATGATTGGCAAGATCGATGCCGAAAAAAACCGGCCGTGGGATGCCGCCGCGCAAGCCCTGGTCGCCGCCGGTCAGCGACGCCCAGGTCAGGATCGTCGAGTGGATCAGCATCTGGAATGCCAGCGTGACGAACGCGAAGTAGATCTCCTTCAGCCGCACGCAGATCGCACCGATGATCGCAGCGCAAACGGCGGTGATCGCGAGCGTCGCCACAAAAGCCGCCGGTATCGGCACGCCGGTGCGCTGCATCAGCAGGCCGAAGCCATAGGCGCCGAGACCGAAGAACATGCCGTGCCCGAACGAGATCATGCCGGTATAGCCGACGAGCAGATTGAGCGACGTCGCGAACAGGCCGAACGCTGAACAACGGATCACGAAATCGAGCAGCGCCTTGCTGCCGAAGAAGAATGGCAGCGCCGCCAGCACCGCAAAGGCGACCAGCGCAATCAGAATGTCGCGATAACGCGAGCGGAACGAGCGCGTTTCGATGCGCGGCGTAGTCAAGGTCTCCGACGCGCGATCAGCCTGCAGCTCGGTCATGCGACCTCCTTGCCGAACAGGCCGGTCGGCCGTGACACCAGGACGATCACCATGAACAGGTACATCAGGCCTTCGGTGAACAAGGGAAAGCCGAGCGAGCCGAACGAGCGGATCAGGCCGATGAGCAGAGCTCCGATCAGCGCGCCCAGGATCGAGCCCATGCCGCCGATCACGGTGACGATGAAGGATTCGATCAGCACTGAAAATCCCATTCCCGGCGTCAGCGAGCGCACCGGCGCCGCCAGTGCGCCGGCAAGCCCAGCGAGCATGCCGCCGAGCGCGAACACGCCGCCATAGAGCAGCCCGGTATTGATGCCGAGCGCCGACACCATGCCCGGATTGTGGGCGGCCGCGCGGATCACCTTGCCGATCCGGGTGCGGGCAAGCCCAAGGCCAAGCACCAAGGCGGCGGCCAATGCGACCCCGATCAGCAGCAGGTAATAGGGCGGCACGACGCCGCCGGCGATGAACAGCGGTGGCACCTGGAACGCCGATGGCATGCCCATCGACTTGAATTCAGGCCCCCAGATCATGCGTACGACGTCGTCGAAGATCAGCACGAAGGCGTAGCAGACCAGCAATTGCATCAGCACGTCGGCGCCATAGACGCGGCTCATGAACACGCGCTCGAAGATCAGGCCAAGGAGCGCCGTGCCCGCCGCGCCGCAAAGCATCGCGAGCGCAAAGCTGTCGGAAATCTGGTACGCAGTCATCGCGAAATAGGCGCCGAACATATAGAAGGCGCCATGGCTGAAATTGACCACCTTGAGCACGCCGAAGATCAGCGTCAGCCCGACGGCGACGAGAAACAGCAGCATACCGATAATGAGGCCGCTGGTGGTTTGCGTCACCAGGCAGGCCGGACTGGCGAGGCAGCCAGCGAGCGCGTCTATATCCAATGCAGTATTTCCATCTCAGCGCGCCGAAACCGTCGGCGCGCAACTCGCCAAACGTGACGTATGTAGAAGCGGCCCGCCCGCCTCCACTCACAGGCCGGTCAGGTGTAGCCCTTGCTCTTCTTCCACTCGGCTTCGAGCTCGAAGATGGTCTTCCAGTCGCCGGCCTTCACCTCCAGCACATAAGGTTCCTGCAGGATCGTGGTGCCCCAGCCGATGGCGTAGCCGACCAGGGTGTTGTCCTCCGCGCGCATCGTCACGGTGCCGTCGGCGCCGAACGGGCATTTGATCGTCAGCCCGCGCAGCGCCTCCGCGACCTTCTTGCCGTCGGTGGAGTTGGCTTTTTTCACCGCCTCGGTTAGCAGCATCACCGCAGTCGCATTCTGCCACGACCAGTTGGTCGGGTACTCGTTGTACTTCGCCCGGTAGGCGTCGCCCCACGCGGCATTCTCCGGCGTCTTCGGGAATGTCTTGATGTAGCGGTTGCCGGAGTGAATGCCCTTCGGCAGGTTCTTCACCACCGTGAGCGCCGTGTAGTCGGCCATGTTAACGGCGAACACTTCCATCTGCGTGAACAGCGCGTAGATGTTGGCCTGGTCGATATAGGACGTCAGATCGCCGCCCCACAGGCACGTATACAGCGCCTGCGGCTTGGCCTGCAGGATCTTCGTCACCACTTCGGTGTAGTCAGGCTGGAACAGCTTTGGCCAGGACTCGCTGATGATCTCGACATCGGGCGCAAAGCGCTTGAGATAGAGCGCGAATTCGCCGGTGGTATCGCGGCCATAGGCATAGTCCGGCGAGCAGGTCGCCCATTTCTTCAAGCCCTTGGCCTTCGCGATTGCGGCCGCATAGCTGCCGCCGACGATCGAATCATGAATGCCCTGCCGGACGCAGCGGAACGCGTTCGGAATGTGCTGCTTCGGATCCGCGGTCAGCGAGGAGGCTTCCGAGCAGGTGTGGATGCAGAGCACGCCGAGATCGCGCGCCACTTCGTGCACCGCGAATGATCCGGACGAGGCCTCGCCGTCGAACAGCATCTCGCAGCCGTCGGTGTTGACGAGTTCGCGCGCGACGCGGGCTGCTTCCTGCGGCTGGCCCTTGGAGTCGCGGATCACCATCTCGATCTGCCGGCCAGCCAGGCCGCCCGCGGCGTTGACCTTCTCGACCTCCAGCAGCACGGCATTGCGCGAGGACGTGCCGAGCTGCGCGACGCGGCCCGACAAAATCGTCGGCATGCCGATCTTGATGGTCTTGGCCTGCGCTCGCGCCACCCATGGCGCAGCGATCGTCACCGCACCGGCGCCCATCAGCGCCAGAGTCGCACGGCGGCTGACGCCCGGTTGACGGGTTCTCTTCATTCTCCCCTCCCAGTCGGGTTGTCGTTCCCTATTCCCTTGCCGGAGATCATCTCGTCTCCGTAGACACAAGGATTTCAGAGCAAGGGGGGTGACGTCAAGCCAAAGATGAATTACGAGTCACAGTTCATCGGGGAAGGAAACGAGGCCGAAACGGCCCTTTGAGCGGCAGATGATCAACCTTTCGAGCTTCATCGCCTTTCATGCCAAGCGGACGCCGCATCGGTGTGCGCTGAAATATCGCGGCGTGGACATTTCCTACGGCAACTTCGACGAGCGCATCCGCCGGGTGGCCGGGTGGCTCGCCTCTCGCGGCATCGGTCCCGACGACGTCGTGGCGGTGCTGATGAAGAACAGCGCCGCCTTTCTCGAACTGGTGTTTGCCACCAGCCATATCGGCGCGGTGCTCCTGCCGATCAACTATCGCCCTTCCGCCGATGAGGTCGGCTACATCGTCGGCAATGCCGGCGCGCGCATCCTGATCGCGGATCAAGAGCTTGCCGCAACCGCGGCGGGCCATGCGCCAATCGTATTGCTGGATGAAGCCGCGCAATCGACTGCCACGCAGCTCGCGCCCGATATCGCACCCGCGCCGATGCATGTCCGCCGACCGCAGGACCTGATGCGGCTGATGTACACGTCAGGCACGACCGACCGCCCCAAGGGCGTGATGCTCAGTTACGAGAACATGTACTGGAAGTCGGCCGACCAGACGCTGGTGCTCGGCCTCAATGCGGATACGCGCCTGCTTGTCGTCGGCCCGCTCTATCACGTCGGCGCCCTCGATCTGCCTGGAATCGGTGTGCTGTGGCACGGCGGCATGCTCTCGGTCCATCGCGACTTCAAGCCCGAACAGGCACTTGCTGCGATCGAAGCGGAGAAGCTGAACGCGGCCTGGCTCGCCCCTGTGATGACGACCGCGATCCTCACTTGCCCCACCCGTGACCGTTACGATGTCTCAAGTCTCGCATGGGCGATCGGCGGCGGCGAGAAAACGCCGGAGGTGCGCATCCGCGCCTTCTCCGACTGTTTCAAGAATGCCCGCTACATCGACGCCTATGGTCTGACGGAAACCGTCGGCGGTGACACCTTCATGGAGCCGGGCCGCGAGATCGAGAAGATCGGCTCGACCGGCCGCTCTATCGCCCATGTCGAGATCGAGATCCGAGACGATCAGGGCAATCGGCTCCCCGCCGGCGAGAACGGCGAGATCTGCCTGCGCGGACCGAAGGTCACGAAAGGATATTGGCGGGATCCGGAGAAGACCGCAGCCGCCTTCTTCGGCGACTGGTTCCGCACCGGCGATGTCGGCTATCTCGACGAGGAGGGCTTCCTCTATCTCACTGACCGCAAGAAGGACCTGATCATTTCCGGCGGCGAGAACATCGCCTCCTCCGAGGTCGAGCGCGTCATCTATGAAATGCCCGAGGTTGGCGAGGTCGCCGTCATCGGCGCGCGCGATGAGTGCTGGGGCGAGAAGCCGATCGCGATCGTCGTGCTGGCGGAAGGCGCTGCGCTCGATCTGCCCGCCCTCACCGATTACTGCCGCACCCGGCTTGCCAGCTTCAAAGTGCCGAAACAACTGATCATCCGCGACAGCCTGCCGCGCAACCCTTCCGGCAAGGTGCTCAAGCGCGTGCTGCGCGCCGAACTGGAGACCGCTACATGACCCAAGCACCGCACGCTGCGCCCATCAAGATCCCCAAGCTGAACCGGGTCGAGCGCAACGCCTGGACCAAGCAAAAGATCTTCGACGCCGCGACCAAGGTGGTCGGCAAATATGGCTACGCGGAAGCCTCCGTCGCCCGCATCACCGAGGAAGCCGGCGTCGCGCAAGGCACCTTCTACAATCATTTCGAGAACCGGCAGGAACTGCTCGAGCAGCTCCTGCCGAAGATTGGACTGGACATGGTGCGCTTCATCCACGCGCGCACCGGCACCGCCCACACCGCGCGGCAGGAGATCGAGCGCTTCACCGCCTTCTTCGATTTCATCCTGGAAGTGCCGGAGTTCCTGCGCATCCTCAACGAAGCCGAATTCTTTGCACCGATCGGCTACCAGAAGCATTTCGACAATATCTCGATCGCCTATGTGCGCATCCTCGGCCGCGCGCGGCAGGCCGGCGAGATCATTAATTTCAGCGACGAGGAGTTCGAGGCGATCGTGCAGATGCTGATGGGCGCGCGCGGCTATCTCAGCCGCCGCTATTCCTACACCGACGGCAAGGTCACCGCCCCGCCCGATCATGTGATCTCGGCCTATCGGAAGCTTGTGACCCGCGGCCTGTTCAACAAAGCAAGTCAGGAAAATGGCCATGACCGCTGATGGCTTCGTTCTCGTCACCGGCGGCAGCCGCGGCATCGGGGCCGCCACCGCCACGCTGCTTGCCGACCAGGGCCAGCGCGTCGTCATCGTCGACATCGCGCCGGAACCACTGGTCGGGACCGATGCGATCCTCTGGCCCGCCCCGTTCGATGTCGCGAGCGAAGCGACCGTCACCGCCGGCGTTGCCGATATCGAGGCCGCGCATGGGCCGATCACCGGCCTTGTCAATGCCGCCGGCGTGTTCGGCAAGATGCATCGGATCGAGCGGGTGCGGATGGAGCAATGGGACCGCGAGGTCAACATCGACCTGCGCGGCACGTTTCTGGTCGCCCGCAGCGTCGGCGTGCGGATGGCCGCGCGGCGAAACGGCGCCATTGTCAATGTCGCCTCAGTCGCCGGCATGACCTCGGGCCCGATCCACGCCTATACCGCGGCGAAGGCCGGCGTCATCCAGATCACGCAGACGCTTGCCGCCGAATGGGGCCGGGTCGGCGTGCGCGTCAACGCGGTATCGCCGGGTTTCACCCGCACGGCGATGCTGGAAGCCGGCATCGCCTCGGGCGCGCTCGACAAGGAATTGCTGTCGCGGCCATCTGCCATGAGCCGGCTGGTCGAGCCGTTCGAGGTGGCGCAGGCGATTGCCTGGCTGCTTTCACCAAAGAGCAGCGGCGTCACTGGCATCAACCTGCCTGTCGATGCCGGCTTTATCGCGGGGTCAACATGGGCCGCCTATGGCGGATTGCCGGAAGCACCGGAAGCGTGAGGACAACAGCATGAACATCGAAATGCCGCGCAAGAAACTCGACCTGGCTTCCGCGATCGCTGAAGGCGACATCCGCGTGCTGTTGATGGTGCTCGTGCACATGACTGGCGATGAGCGCTGGCTGGAACCACCGTACAAGCCCAAGCGCGACGTGCGCCTGATCCCCGATCCGGACGCCGGCGTGCCGAAAGAAATTCAGGACGAAATCCGCGCCGCGGTCCTGAAGCTCTATGAGAACGGCGAGCCCAAGCCTGCTATCACCGATCCCGGCAACGAATTGATGCTGAAGATGATGAGCGCAACGCTCGGCGAGCCCGTTGCGCCGGAATATGCGCCGCTGATGCGCGAGGAAATGGGTTTCATCCCGCGCGATGCGCGCTGGACCAAACGTCCATCGGACGAGAAGCTCGCCGAACAGCACGTCCTGATCGTCGGCGCCGGCGTCTGCGCGATTGCGCTCGGCGTCGCGCTGGACCGGCTCGGCATCCCCTATACCATCGTCGAGAAAGAGGACGAGATCGGCGGCACCTGGTACGTCAACCGCTATCCCGGTTGCGGCGTCGATACCCCGAACCACTCCTATTCCTTCTCGTTCGGCGAGCGGAACCAGTGGACGCGTTATTTCGCGCCGCGCCAGGAACTGCTCGACTATCTCTTGAAGGTGGTGCGCGAACACGGCATCCGACGCCATGTCCGTCTCAACACCGAGCTGATCGCCTCACGCTGGGACAACAATAAGCGGCGCTGGATCTCGACTCTCAAGACCGAGAAAGGAGAAGAAACTTTTGAATCGACCGCTCTCGTCAGCGCGATCGGTCAGCTCAACGACCCCGCCCCGGCCCATTTCAAGGGCGAGCAAGATTTCCAGGGCCTCGCCGTGCATTCGGCGCTGTGGTCCGACGATATCAATCTCGACGGCAAGCGCGTCGCCGTGATCGGCACCGGTGCCACCGCGATGCAGCTCGTGCCTGCCATCGCCGATCGCGTATCGTCGGTCACGGTCTATCAGCGCACGGCGCAATGGGCACGCCCGGTCAAAGGTTACTCCGACCCGATCACCGAAGGCGCGCGATGGCTGCTCGCGCATTTGCCCTTCTATGTGCAGTGGTACCGCTTCAACATGTTCTGGCGCTATGGCGACGGCCTGCTGCCATTCCTGCGCAAGGATCCGAACTGGCCGCATCCGGCGCGCGCCGTCAACAAGGGCAACGACCGGCACCGGCAGGAGCTGACGGATTTCATCCTGTCCGAGCTCAAGGATCGCCCCGACCTGATCGAAAAATGCGTGCCGACCTATCCGCCCTATGGCAAGCGCATCCTGCTCGACAACAACTGGTTCAAGACGCTGACCAAGCCGAATGTCGAGCTGGTCACCGACCCGATCGATCATTTTGCGCGCGATGGCATCGTCACGGCAGACGGCGAGCAGCGTGCGCACGACATCATCGTCATCTCAACCGGCTTCAGGGTTTCGGAGATGGCGGCGCGGCTCAACATCACCGGGCGCGGCGGCAACAATCTCAGGGATGTCTGGGCCAACGATAACCCGACGGCCTATCTCGGCTTGACCGTGCCAAACTTCCCAAACTTGTTCCTGATGCTGGGCCCGAACTCAGGACCTGCGCATGGCGGCAGCGTGATTTTCCAGTCGGAATGCCAGAGCCGCTACATCTCGGCTTGCCTGGTCGAGATGGTCGAGAAAGGCATTGCCGCCATCGATGTCAGTCAGGAAGCCCATGATCAATATGTCCGCAAGGTCGATGCCGAACATGAGCAGTTGATCTGGACCCATCCGGGCATGACGACCTATTACCGCAACAGCCGGGGCCGCGTGTTCTCGGCCATGCCCTGGCGCTTCGTCGACTATTGGGGGATGACCCACGATCCCGATCTGAGCCAGTATCGACAAACGAAACGTGCAGACGCCTGAGCGCCACCACGATCAGGGAGGGCCAAGGATGGAAAGGCCGCGCGTACGCATCTACACCGACTACAAAAGCCCTTACGCCTTCGTCGCCAACAAGCGCCTGTTCGAGCTCGAAGAGCAGCATGGCGTCGAGTTGGAATGGCTGCCCTATACGCTGCGGATCCCGGAATTCATGGGGACGGTGGAAGAGCGCACCCCGCATTTCTGGCGCAAGGTGCGTTACGCCTACATGGACGCGCGGCGTTTCGCTAACGCGCAGGGCCTGACGATGAAAGGGCCGCGGCGGATTTACGACGCCTTCTATTCCAGCGCCGGCATGCTGTTCGCCCAACGCCACGGCCTGTTCCGGCCGTACCACGACACGGTCTTTCGCCGCTTTTGGAACCATGATCTGGAGATCGACGAACTATCTGATATCGCTGGCGTGATCGCGACGATCGGCGGCTCGGCGAAAGAGTTCGAGGAATATGTTCATGGGCCCGCGCGAGCGGAACATGATCGGATCGTCGAGGAAGCGGAGGCGCTCGGCGTGTTCGGCGTCCCGACCATGGTGTTCAATGGCGAGCTGTTCTGGGGTGGCGATCGCATCGACTTGCTGATCGAGCGCATCAAGGATCCGACCTCCATCGCGATAGCGCTTGGCAGCCGACATAGGAAATGATCCTGCACTTCAAGGTTCCCTCACTCGGGGAACCGCGACTTCACTTGACAGCCTCCAATATCTGCCGCAGCATTTTGCTGATGCACCTGTCGGGGTGCTGGAGCTTGGCTCCCGGCCTTGCAGGGATTGCCGGTCGATTATGTCGTCGGGCGGCAAGCAGAGGATACGGACAGATGTCCGTCGGGCCACTCTTGGAGAGGAGCATGACGCCACCGGGACAGTCCTGTGACCTTGCTCAGCGGCAAGGTCTCGGCGCAGTTGAGGCGAACAGCAGCTGCTAGCCGCATTGCGCCGTCGACAATCTGAACATATCCACCGGATGGGAGCGCAAAGGCCACGCGCTTTACGATCCAGAGTTATCCTGGTGTCTACCAGAATCCTTCGCTAAAACGAAGATGCAGGGCCCCGCGATGCTCCAATGCACCGGGGCCCATTAATTTGCAGGGTTGAGGCGTCGAGGTCTGCCATCCAGATCCGGAACCGAACTCCTCTTCGCGCGCTAATTTCGCTCGAACCGAGGGAGGTCATGATGAAACGCTATCTGCTTTGTCTCGGTTTGGTTGCGTTGCTCGCGGCTGTCTGCCCTGCCCTCGCCCAAAGCACGAGAACCGGTCCGGCATTTTATGTTGTGCTCAACTCGCTGACCAAGAGTTGCTCGGTCGTCGACAAGACGCCCAAGACGGATACCCCGAACATCACGGTCGCAAGCGACACGGTTTACAAGAGCCGGGCCGAGGCGGAGGAAGCGATCAAGACCTTGCCGTCCTGCTCGCGATAGCTGGTTCGCTAGATGAAACCGAAGGCGATCAGTTCGCAGCCAGATGCGCCCAGCACCCCGCGGGCTCCAGCAGCGGTGGATCCGATCAGCCGATAGCGTCCTTCGCTCATGACTGACTCGCTTCCTCGCGCAACGGCCGGAAGAATTCGCGCACCTCGCGCACGAACAACTCGGGCTGCTCAAAGGCGGCGAAGTGCCCGCCCTTCGGCATCTCGCTCCAATGACAGATGTTGGTGTAGCTCGCCTCCATCCACTTTCGAACCGGCGTGACAATCTCCTTGGGAAAGACGGCGACGCCGGTCGGCACGGTGACCTTGTGCGCGGTTCGCCGTTTCGATCCGAAGCTTTCCCAATAGAGCCGCGCCGAGGAAGCCGCGGTGGCGGGCACCCAATACAGCATGACGTTGTCGAGCAGTTCGTCGCGGGACAGGATGTTCTCGGGATGCCCGTCGCAGTCGGTCCAGGCCCAGAATTTCTCGAGGATCCACGCGGCCTGACCGCTCGGTGAATCCGTCAGCCCATAGCCGAGCGTTTGCGGGCGGGTCGACTGCTGCTTCGAATAGCCGGAATCCCAGTCGGCGTAGTATTTGATACCGTTTAGCGCCCGCACCTCTTCCGGCGTCGGCTGTCCCTCGACATTGGGCCGCGTCGCCATCGCCAGCGTGATGTGAATGCCGGCGCAATGCACAGCGTCTTGCGCGCCCAGCGCGGTCGTGACGGCCGAACCCCAGTCACCTCCTTGCGCGCCGTATCGTGCATAGCCAAGACGTTCCATCAGCACGGCCCAGGCCGCGGCGATGCGATCGACGCCCCAGCCGGTTGCACGCGGTTTGCCGGAGAAGGCGAAGCCCGGCAATGACGGACAGACCACATGAAACGCGTCGGCCGCACGGCCACCGTGCGCGGTCGGGTCGGTTAGCGGTTCGATCACCTTGTGGAATTCGACCACCGATCCCGGCCAACCATGGGTGATGATCAGCGGCAACGCGTTCGCGTGCGGCGAGCGAACATGCAGGAAATGGATGCCAAGTCCGTCGATCTCTGTCGTGAATTGCGCGAAGCGATTGAGGCGCGCTTCGCGGCTGCGCCAGTCATATTCGTCGGCCCAGTAGCGGCAGACCTCCTGGATCCACTTCAGCGGAGCACCCTGGCTCCAGTCTTCGACCAGCTCGGCCTCGGGCCACCGCGTCCGGCCGAGCCTTGATTTGAGATCTTCGAGCACATCGTCACCGACCGCGATCCGATAGCGATGTATCGCTGTGCTCATGGCCCGATCCTCCAAACGACACGCTCAATATCGGAGAAAAAGCAGGCTATGCGCAAGCCGCATGGACAGGCGGCCCTCCCCTCGGCGATTACGCTTCCGGATCCGGGCAGGCGATCTCGACGCGGCATCCCGCGCCCGGGTGGATCGTCAGCCGGAAGCCGTGCAGCTTGACGATCGCAGCCACCAGATTGAGCCCTAGGCCGACGCCGGGCGTGTTGCGCATCTTGTCGGACCGATAGAACCGCCGCAGCACAGCGTCGCGCTCCTCTGCCGTGATCCCGCTACCGGTATCGACAATGCGGATCACGGTTTCATTCCCGTTGCGCAGCAGTTCGATATCGACCTTGCCGCCTTCCGGCGTGAACTTGATGGCGTTGTCGACGAGATTGGTGACCGCCTCGATCAACAGGTCCCGGTCGCCGCGCACGTTGAGCTCGTGCTCCGCGTGGACCGTCAGCACGATATTCTTGTTCTCCGCGATCGGCTCGTAGATGTCGCAGACCTCCCGCAACATCTCATGCAGCCGCACGATGCCGAAGCCGGCCGACCGCCGGCTGTTCTCGATCTCGGCAAGCCGCAACAGCGCAGTGATGATCGTCAGCGACTGATCGATGCCTGCGATCGCCTTGTCTGCGACCGTCTGAAGCTGCTCCAGCGACGTTGCATGGGTGCGGCCGCGCTCGAGCGCGAGCCTTGCGCGGGTCAGCGGCGTCCTGAGATCGTGGGCGATGTCGTTGCCGACGCCAGCCAGCGCGTTGATCATCGTTTCCATCTCGTCGAGCATGCCGTTGACGATGACTGCGAGCTTGGAGAAGGGCTCGCTGCCATCGCGATAGGGCAGCCGTTCACGCAGATCGCCCGCGATAATGCGCTGGACGCGCTGGTTGACCTCCTCGACCTGCCGTTGCGCCCGCACGCTCAGCCACGCGCCGGCCAGAAGACAGATGATGAATGCCGGCAACAATCCGAACGCGAGCGCTTCGCCGACGACGTGGGAGATTTCCTTGGTCTCATCGACATTGCGTGCAATCGCCAGAACGTTGCCGTTTGGCATGCGCTTTGCGATCGCGCGAACTGAATGATTGTGATCCGGCTGGTCTACCCTCGCCGCGGTGACGCTCTGCGCCGGGGCGTCGATCTTGAGACCGGCCGGAAGACGCTGCATGTTGCCGGCCAACCTCCGCCCGTCCGAGCCAAACACCCCTGCAAACTGAACGCCGCGCGAATCCTGCCGCAGATGATCTTCAATCGCGTTGAGCTGGCGCTCCATCGGCAATGTCGCCATGAAGGCGATCTGACGGCCGAGCATGCGGTCGGTCCGCTCGATCAGATAATTGTCGATCTTCACATAGATGAAACCGAACAGCGCGATCATGAAGACGGCAAGGACGCCGGCCACCGCAAGGGCCCAGCGAAAGCTGTTCGACCGAATGAATTGCCACTGGCCCATCGTGTTCGGATGTCTCTGCATGAGATCAACGGCCATCGATCGGAGCGCGCAATATCTCAGGAGGCCGCACGGAGAATGAAGCCGGCACCGCGGACATTCTGGATCATCGGAGTCTCGTCCGGCCCGTCCACCTTGTGGCGCAGGCGGCCCATATGCACATCGACCAGGTTTGTCGCCGGGACGAACTTGTAGTTCCAGACTTCTTCAAGCAGCATGGCGCGCGTCAGCAACTGGTCGCTGCGTCGCATCATGTATTCGAGCAGGCGAAATTCGCGCGGCAACAGATCGATCACCCGATCGCCGCGCCTGGCACTGCGCTCGATCAGGTCGAGTTCGAGCTGCCCCACCCGCAGCAATGTCTCGCGCGATTCCACCGGCCGGCGCAGCAGCGCCTCTATCCGCGCGATCAGTTCCACGACGGCAAAGGGCTTAGTGAGATAATCATCGCCGCCCATGCGCAGGCCCCGCACACGGTCGTCCACCGCGCCGAGTGCACTTAGCACCAGCACCGGCGTGCGAACCTGCTCTTTCCGCAAGGTCTCGATCACGCTGAGCCCATCCATTCCCGGCAACAAGCGGTCGACAATCATGGCGTCAGGCCGCAGATTGCGAGCCTTGTCGAGGCCTTCTCGACCATTGGCCGACCATTCGACCTCGAACCCGCGTTCAGCGAGTTCGGCCGTAATCTCCTCGGCGGTCTCGCCGTCATCCTCGATCAAGAGCACCTTTGTCATCAATCCGTTCTCGACAACACCCTGCCGGAGGCCGGCCCGCGCCGCTGGCAGCGTGCGTCCGCCCTCCGCTCAACCAACATAGGCTCGGCGGCGGAACCACGCCATTAAATTGCATTTTAGAGAGGGGTTTTGCTGCCGATCCGGGCGGACCGCGGAGAGAGATCAGGAAACGGCCTGGGTCCTGAGGGTCACACGGCTGCCGTCGGCCAAGTCGACCGACGGATTGAGGATCACCTTGTCGCCCGCTTTAACACCGCTGTTGATCTCCACTTGCTGACCGAGGTCACGCACGACGTTGACCTTGTGCAGATGCGCCACCCCGTTCTCGACCACGGCGACCTGCAGGCCGCCTTGATTGAAGATGATTGCATCCGCAGACACTTTGAAGCTCGGCGTCTTGCGCGGGATGCGCAGTTCGATCGTGCAGTAGGTGCCGGGCGTGAGCGCGCCGTCCGGATTCGGGATATCGACCTCGGTCAACAGCGTTCGCGAACCCGGCTGCAGCGCATCGGCGATCCGCGTCACCGTGCCGGGGAAGGTGCGGTCGGGCAGTTCCGGAACGTGCACGATGGCATCGATCCCCGCACGTACTCCGAACGCCGCATCCTGTGGAACAAACACCTGGGTGCGGATGACATTGCTCTGCATGATCGTGAACATGAACGTGCCGCTGGTCGCATCCGCCTGCACCAGGCTGCCGACGTCGATATTGCGCTGGGTGATCACGCCGTCGAAGGGTGCAACGACGTGCTGGTAGATCTTCTGCTGATGCAACACCTGCACCTGCGCTTCCTCGGCGACCACATTGGCCTGCGCGACCGAGACCGCGGCCTCTTGCGCCTTCAGCGTCTGGGAGTCGATCGTTCCCTGCTGCGCGGTAAGCCAGCCCTTCTCCACCAGCGGCTTGTCGCGGTCCCACGTCACCTTGGCCAGTTCCCTGTTGGCCTGCGCCTGCTGCAGCGCAGACCTGAGCTGCCCGAGCGTCGCCTCAGCCTGTGCGATCTGATGGTCGAGTTCCGGCGCAACGATCTCCGCCAGCAATTGCCCTTCCTTGACATGGTCACCGATATCAACCTCGCGCTTGGCGATATAGCCGCTGGCGCGCGCGAAGATGTTGGCGGAGGCAAAAGCCGAGGTGGTTGCAGGCAGGTTCACGACGTCGATCCCATCGCTAGGCTCGACGGTCGCCACACGAACGTCCGGGACGAGATCGTGGCGCTGTTCGGCCGTGGCCATGGTCTGGCGATATTGGGCGTAGTGATTCCATCCCCCGAACGCCAGTGCGGTCCCTCCGATCAGCCCCAGGGCCACGCCCACAGTCCGGCCAATCCACCGTCTCGAACGGCCATGCCGCACCGGCGCCGGATCGCTTTTGCGATCCCCGGGCGTCGGCTCGATTTTCAAAGGCCGATTGAAATTCATTCCAGCACCTCGTCGAATACCCCGTGATGTTTTTCGCCGTCATTGCCCTTGCGCAGCACGGCAAACAGATAGGGCACCACCAGCAACGTCGTCGGCGTCGCAAACAGCAAGCCGCCGATCACCGCGCGCGCAAGCGCGGCATTCTGCTCTTCGCCGGCCGCCCCGATCGCCATCGGGATCATGCCTACGATCATTGCGGCCGCGGTCATCAGCACCGGTCGGATCCTGGTATGCCCGGCCTCGATCGCAGCCTCGAAGGCAGTCTTGCCGGCAAGCTGCTGCTCGCGGGCAAAAGTCACCAGCAGGATCGAGTTGGCCGATGCCACACCCACCGCCATGATCGCTCCCATCAGCGACGGCACGTTCAGGGTCGTGCCGGTCACGAACAGCATGGTCAGGATGCCACAGAGCGTCGCGGGCAGGGCCAGGATAACGACGAAGGGGTCGCCGAAGTTCTGATAGTTCACCACCATCAGCATGTAGACAAACACGGCGGCAAACAGCAGGCCGATGCCGAGATTGACGAACGAGCTGTTCATGCTGTCGATCTGGCCGATCACCTGGATCGAATTGCCTGGCTTCAGCTGCTTCTGCAGATCCCCGACAATATGGCTGATCTGGCTCGCGACGCTGCCGAGATCACGGCCTTGCGTGCTGGCATAGGTCTCGTAGACCGGCTGAATATTGGCCTGGTTGGCATTGGTCGGAACGCTGCCGCGCCTGAACGTGGCGACGTTGCTGAGCAGGCCAGGCACGGGTGTATCGGTCAGCGACGCCAGCGTCGTGGAAACCGGCGTGTTGCCGATATCGCTGACGGACGAAATCCTGCTCTCGGGCGTCTGCACCGCGAAGTAGTATGGAATGCCGGATTTGGGATCGGTCCAGAAATTCGGCTGCACCTGCTCGGACGAGCTCAGGCTGACATTGAGATTGGTGGCGATCGTGTTGGCGTTCAGGCCGAGCTGGGCCGCGCGGGTGCGATCGATGTCGGCATAGAACGCTGGCGCGTTGACTTCCTGCTGCAGATGCGCATCCACCACGCCAGGGATATCGGCGATGCGCTGCCGCAGTTCCTGTGCGACCCGCAGATTATTGTCCTTGTCGTAGCCGACCGTACGGACATCGATCTGCGCCGGCAGTCCGAAATTGAGGATCTGCGTCACGATATCCGCCGCCTGGAAGTAGAACGTGTCCTCCGGGAAAGCCTTGGGCAGCTCCTCGCGCAGCTTGCGCACATAGTTCGCCGTCGGCGCGTGGCCTTCCTTGAGCGCCACAAGGATCACGCCGTCATTGACGCCGATGGTCGAGCCGTCGCTGAAGGCGAGGTTATACGGCCGTGCCGGCAGCCCGATATTGTCGACGATCAATGCGCGCTGATCGGCCGGGATGATTTCGCGGATCTTGTTCTCGACCTGCTGAAAGACGCGCTCCGTCGCCTCGATCCTGGTCCCGGCCGGCGCGCGGACGTGAAGCTGAATCTGTCCGCCATCAATCGCCGGGAAGAAGTCTCGGCCGACCATCGGAAACATCACGCCGCCCAGCAGCAGCACGAATCCCATGCCGATGGGAATGATAAAGCGGTGGTTCAAGAGTTCGGTGAGCCAACGCGAATAGGCATGGCGTATGGTCTCAAAACCGCGCTCGAACGCCGCATGGAAGCGCGCGAACAAGCCGGTCGCCGCCGCTCCTGGTGCGCCGTGATGTTCGCCCTTGAGCAGAAGTCCGATCACGATCGGCGTCAGGGTTCGAGACAGACCGTAGGAAGCCAGCATCGCGAACACGACGGCGAGCCCGAGCGGCGTGAACAGGTACTTTGCCGGCCCATCCAGGAACACCACGGAGGTGAAGACGCAGCTGATCGCAAGCGTCGAGACCAGGGTCGGGACGGCAATGCCGGCGGCGCCGTGCAGCGTCGCCTGTGGCAGCGGCATCCCCTCCTCGGTCAGCAGCCGATGGGTGTTCTCGATCGTGACCGTCGAGTCGTCGACGAGAATGCCGACCGCGAGCGCCAGACCGCCGAGCGTCATCGTGTTCAAGGTTTCGCCGAGGAAATAAAGCACGATCAGCGAAGTCAGGATCGAAAGCGGGATCGAGATCATGACCACCACGGTCGAGCGCCATGATCCCAGGAACAGCAGGATCATCAGCGCGGTCAGCGCCGCCGCAATCGCGCCCTCGCGCAGCACGCCCGTGACCGACTCCTTGACGAACACCGACTGATCGAACAGTTCCTTGATCTGCATGCCCGGAGGCGCCGCGGCCCGCGCCGTCTGCAACGCCTGGTGCACAGCATTGACAACCGAGAGCGTGGAGGCATTGCCGTTCTTGATGATGCTGAGCAGCACCGAGCGCCGGCCGTTCTGCCGCACGACGTTCTGCTGCACCAGCCAGCCGTCATGCACCTGTCCGACATCCTTGACGAACACAGTCGCGCCGTTCACCACCTTGATCGGAATATTGTTGAGGTCGTCGATGCTCGGCGGCGTTGCATTGGTGCGGATGGCATATTGCGTCTTGCCGAACTTCGCCGTGCCTGCCGGCAATGTCAGGTTCTGGGTGTTGACCGCGTTCACCACGTCGAGCGGCGTCAATCCCTTGGCGAGCAGCTTTTCCGGATCGATATCGACCATGATCTGGCGGTACTTGCCGCCGGCCGGCGTCGGCAGCGTGATGCCGGGGATCGGCGCCAGTTGCTGGCGGATGCGATAGATGCCGTAGTCGTAGAGCTGCTGCTCACTGAGCGTGTCGGAGCTCAGGCTGATCTGCAGCACTGGAACGCTCGAGGCGTTGAACTGCACCACCACCGGCGGCTGGATCCCCGGCGGCATCAGCGCGCGGATCGAGTTGGTGGCGGAGACGATCTGGGCGATGGCGAGATCGAGATTGACGTCGGGTTGGAAGTAGATCTTCTGCACCGACAACCCCGCCATGGTCTGGGCTTCGATGTTCCTGATGCCGTTGACGTTGGAGCTGATCGAATACTGGCTGTAGGTGGTGACGCGCTGCTCCATCTCGGGCGTGCTCAGCCCGGTGTAGCTCCAGATCACCGTCACCACGGGGATGTTGATTTCCGGAAAGATGTCCGTCGGCATCTTGTAGCTGGCGACGGCACCCAGAAACAGGATCAGCGCAGCGACCACATAGAACGTATGTGGAAACCGCAGAGCGAAGCGAACGATACCCATAATCGGTCCTTAACCGCGCGCCGCTCTGCCGGTCCTCACACAAGCAAGCGGCGCGCCTATTTCAAATGCACCTGCACGACGTGACCGGGCTTGTCCGGAACGCCCTCTGTGATTACCAGATAACGTCGTTGAATTTTGTCTTCGCCATGCCTCGTGCGCCGGCGAGGCTCGAGAGCCGACATCCTCATTTGTTTCGTCCCCTACTGCATATGCATCGTGTGGCTAGACATCGCGTCCAGTGATTGCATGGCAGGTATGGTGTCCGGCTGCAGCGCAGGTGCAGTGCCCGGCTGTGTCGGCGCGGCAACCGACGGCGGCAACTCCTCGCCAACCGCGAGCCGCATCGCCGCAATCTCCTGCTGCTGGGTCACGACAATCTCCTGCGCGAGACGGCGAAGCTGCTCGTTATGGCCGTAGCGAAGGACAGCCTTCGCCATGTCGATCGCGCCTTGATGGTGCGGAACCATCATCGCGACGAAATCACGGTCGACATCGCCGGTCGGCTTGATCGTCATGTCCGCCATCATCTTGTTCATGGCGGCATCATTTTCTGAAAGGAAGGGCTGCTCGCCGGCATAGTCGGGGCGATCAGCCACATATTGAACCGGCATGGCCCCGCGAACGTGATACGCCCTGGTGGGATTCTGGGCCAACACGAACGACGTCGCCGCCACGGTGGCCGTCGTCGCGAGTGAGATCACGCGTTTGCGAACGAAAGAACGTGACAGCACGATCATACATGCCTCCAAGCGAAACCTGCCGCTACGTGGAGCGACCCACGATCCGACCTCTTCCATTTCCGAATACCTCTAGTGGGTAGTCCGCCCGAACAAGCCCAAAGACGCCGCGTCGCCGACGCCATTCAAGTGGCGGTCGAACATCCCATTCTCAACTAAAAAACGATTTAGGGTTTCGACGGCGCCGATTGGATGTCGGATCGCATCAACAAGCTGCTACGATCAGCCAACATTCGGTGATGGCGCGGATCGCAGCACTCAATATCCGGTGAGTTGGCGAGGACTTTTCTCCTCACGCGATGAAGCCGCGTCGAAAATCGCGCGAGCCAAATCTTAATCAGCTATGCGCAGAAGGCCGATCTGTTCATTCAATTGTGATTGCGGACGCTCGCGCACTTGTGATGACGAGCACACCTGTCTTCCTATGCGCCAGAACAGGCTAGCCGGACGATCGCACATCGCAGTGCTTGTTGTTTCAGGATATGCGCGGCAACAGATTCGTTGCGCTGATTTCGACGACGTCAGAGAAACGATGATGCCAGAGCCGGGCTCTCGGCAAGCGCATGCGCGGTATACTCCAGCGCGCTCCTGACCTGCGGCCGATTGACGGGACCGCCGAGGCATATCCTGACCGCCTCGGGCGGCGATCCGTTGACGACGAATGCATCGCTTGCGACGACACCGATGCCGGTCGATCGCATATGCTCGACGAATGCTGAGCGCGTCCATGGCGCGGGCAGTGGGACCCAGATGTTGAAGCTGAGCAGATCCCCGCGATAAGAACCTTTCGGCAATATCTCCGCTGCCAGCCTCTGCCGCGCCGACGTCTCCGTGCGGATGAACCGCAGGATCGTGTCGGCGGTGCCGTCCTCGATCCAGCGCGTCACCAGCGACACTGTGAGCGGCGAAGCCATGACGGTTGCGGCACGAAGGGCCGAGGCGAACGGCCAGGCCGAACGCGTATCGGGGACCACGACATAGGCAGCGCGCAATCCGGCACCGATGCATTTCGCAAGGCCCGCAACGTGCCAGGTGAGATCGGGCGCGATCGCGGCAAACGGCGCGTGGCCGTGACCGTGTTCGGGGATGAAGCCGTAGGCGTCATCCTCGATAATCGGCAACTTGTGGCGTCGCGCGATCGCAACGATCTCGCGTCGTCGAGGGTCGGGAATCGTCAGCGTAGTCGGATTCTGTAGGGTCGGATTGAGATAGATCGCCTTCGGCTTCAGCTTCTTGCATGCGTCGGTCAAGGCCTGCGGTTCGACGCCGTCATCGTCCATCGGCAAGCCGACCAGCGTGATGCCGAGTTGCGCGGCGATAGCGCGTATGCCCGGATAGGTGATGGCCTCGCACAGCACGATCTCGCCGGGCTTTGCGAGGATCGAGAGAATGCCAAGCAGCGCCGGATGCGCGCCAGGCGACACGAAGATACGGCTCTGCGCCGGCACCAGCGCGCGCCGGCCGAGCCAACTCGACGCCGCATCCTTGTCGGCCTGGGTGCCGCCGAATCCCTGGTAGCGCAAAAGCGAGACGACATCGCGCATGACGTAGTCCGCCGCCGCCTGCATCCGCGCGATCAAGTCGGGATCATCAGGCTCGGGCGGCAGATTCATCGAGAGGTCGACCGGCCGCGGCGGAAAGGCCTGCACTGAGCGTCGCGGGCGCGGCTTGTCGCGGACGAAAGTTCCCTGCCCGACCTTCGATTCGATCAGCCCGCGCTTCTGCGCCTCGACATAACCGCGCGCTACCGTCGTGAAGTCGATGTCGAGCCGCTTGGCCAATTTGCGCTGCGGCGGCAATCGGTCGCCGATGACAAGCTTTCCGGCGGCGATATCATCGGCGATGGCGTCGGCAATCGCGAGATAGCGCGGCTTGTCACTGTTGGAGAGGTCGGGTCGCCAGTCGGTCATTTGCGAGATCTAGCCAGATGAGCTCAAAATTGACCGTATGTTGTTGCATACTTTTTCGCAATTGGGTTCGTAGTACTGTCATTATTCCTGCGGGACTCGACGAGGGCGCCTGCATAGCAATCGAGCGCGTTGCACATCGCTGCTAGGCAGCTTTTTCTAACGGCAAAGAAGCAATCCCTACAGTCCCGTCAGATATCCAGTCAACATTGACTGGATATCTGACTGCATATTGACTGCGTTGATGATTAATCGAGCAAACAGGCGTTTGGCACATTGATTGCAAATCCTGAAATCGATCCGGGAGGCCGGACGAGAGCAGGAGGTGCGCAATGCCCGCAGTAACGATGCCCGCTCGCCAGAAAGGCGATTTTCTTGTCGATTATGAGGAGAAGGTTTTCGAGGACGTCAAAGCCAAGCCCGGCGAGAAGGCGCTGGTGACGTTCCACACTGTCGCGTTCGAAGGCTCGATCGGTCTCGTCAACATCCTTCAGGCGCTTCGGCTGAAGCGAAAGGGTTTTGACACCTCGATCCTGCTTTATGGCCCGGGCGTCACGCTCGGCGTGCAGCGCGGTTTTCCGAAGATCGGCGACGAAGCGTTTCCGGGCGCCCAGAACTTCAACAACCAGCTCGCAAAATTCATGGACGAAGGCGGCAACGTCTACGCCTGCCGCTTCGCCTTGCAGGCGCTGTACGGCCATGGCGAGCCGTCGCTGATCCCGGGCATCCGGCCGATCAATCCGCTCGACGTGCTGGATCTGATCCTGATCCACCGCAACGACAACGCCTTCATGCTCCACACCTGGACGCTCTGACGCGGGGCGAGCGGACGAGGGAGGAGACCGTGACAGCGAAGCGCATCGTCAAGGCTGCAGCGATCCAGATCGCGCCCGATCTGGAGACGCCGAGTGGAACCGTCGATCGGATCCTGGCAGCCGTTGCAGAAGCGGCCGGCAAGGGCGTCCAGTTCGCCGTGTTCCCGGAGACGCTGGTTCCCTGGTATCCGTATTTTTCCTTCGTCCGCCCGCCGGTCCTGAGCGGCGCCGAGCATATCCAACTCTACGACCACGCCGTCCTGGTGCCGGGCCCAGTGACCGACGCCGTCGCCCAAGCGGCCAAGCGCCATGCCATGGTGATCGTGCTCGGCGTCAACGAGCGCGATCACGGCTCGCTCTATAATGCGCAGCTCGTATTCGATGCCACCGGCGCGATCGTGCTGAAGCGCCGCAAGATCACACCCACCTTCCACGAACGCATGATCTGGGGCCAGGGCGATGGCGCCGGACTGAAGGTGGCCGATACGGCCGTCGGCCGCGTCGGCGCGCTCGCCTGCTGGGAGCACTACAATCCCCTCGCCCGCTACGCGCTGATGGCGCAGCACGAGGAAATTCACGCGGCGCAATTTCCGGGATCGCTGGTCGGACAGATCTTCGCCGACCAGATCGAGGTGACGATCCGCCACCATGCACTCGAAAGCGCTTGCTTCGTCGTCAACGCCACCGGCTGGCTCTCCGAGGAGCAGATCGCGAAGATCTCGCCGGACGAAGGCCTGCGCAAGGGCCTGCGCGGCGGCTGCATGACCGCGATCGTCTCGCCGGAAGGCAATCACCTCGTCCCGCCGCTCACCAGCGGCGAGGGAATTCTGATCGCCGATCTCGACATGGCTCTGATCACCAAGCGCAAGCGGATGATGGACTCGGTCGGCCATTATGCCCGCCCGGAGCTTTTGTCGCTCGTGCTCAACGACCAGCCGGCGCGTCCGATGCACGGCCTTCACCCCAATCGCCTCATGCCCAATCCGGGAGACGTATCCGATGACACAGCAGATGCCGCACGAGCGACTCAAGGCGATGCCGACCGAGCAGTTGATCAACGAGTTGCAGTCCTTCGGAGTACGCCTCGCTGATCCCAGGAACGGCGGCATCAGCCGCCGCGGTGGCGCCGGCCCCTCGGACCACACGCCATTCACCATCGATGGTTCCACAGTGATGGTGCCGGTCCATAATGCACCGGCGTTCGAGAGCCCATACCTCGTCGAGCGGCCCGACGCCGCGGGCCGCAGCCGCATCTCGCGCGACGGCATCGTTCTGGCTGACGTCTCGTTCCCGCTGCGGCCGAAATTCTACGAGCTCTCTACCGCCGACGGCATTCCCTATTCCAAGATCGCGACGCTGCATGGGCGTGACGTGCTCGCAACCACGGTGCTGCAGACATGCATCCGCTACCAGAGCCGCACCAAGACCTGCCAGTTCTGCGCGATCGGCCAGTCGCTCGCGGCCGGACGCACGGTCGAGCGCAAGACGCCGGCGCAGCTTGCCGAAGTCGCCAAGGCCGCGGTCGAACTCGACGGCGTGCGTCACATGGTGATGACCACGGGCACGCCGCGCACCTCCGATCGCGGCGCTGCGATCCTTGCCGAGAGCGCCGCGGCCGTCAAAGCCGCCGTCGACCTGCCGATCCAGGCGCAATGCGAGCCGCCGGATGATTTCGCCTGGTTCGGCCGCATGAAGGATGCCGGCGTCGACGCGCTCGGGATGCATCTGGAAGTCATCGGCGCCGATGTGCGGCAACGGATCATGCCGGGCAAGGCGCAGGTTTCCATCGACGACTATTTCGAAGCCTTCGCGGCGGCGGTGCCGGTGTTCGGCCGCGGTCAGGTCTCGACCTATATCCTCGCCGGCCTCGGCGACGAACCTGCCGAGATTCTTGCGACCTCCCGGCGCCTGATCGACATCGGCGTCTATCCCTTCGTCGTTCCGTTTGTACCGATTGCCGGCACGCCGCTGGAAAGTCATCCGACACCACCTCCTTCGTTCATGCACGACATCCTGCGCCCGCTTGCGGACATGCTGCGGGCCGGGGACTTGCGCGCTTCCGACATCAAGGCGGGCTGCGGCAAATGCGGCGCCTGCTCGGCGCTGTCGACCTATGAGCGGAGGGCCATCGCATGATCTTCGAATCGTTCAAGCCGTTCATTGCGCCGGAATTCCAAGTGAAGTTCGCGACCGAATCTTGGGAGAAGGCTGCGGCCGCTGCGCTCCGCCGTAAGGTGTTTTGCGAGGAGCAGCACGTCTTCGCTGACGACGATCGCGATGCGATCGACGACTTTGCCATTCCGCTCGTGGCGGTGTCGCTGCTCGGCGTCGTCGAGGACGACGTTGTCGGCACTGTGCGCATTCACCGCGATGACCATGAGGCGGATGTCTGGTGGGGATCGCGGCTGGCGGTTGCGAGGAACTACCGCCGGCTGAGCGCGGTCGGCGCCGGCCTGATCCGGCTCGCGGTGTCGTCCGCGCACGCGCGCGGCTGCCGGCGTTTCCTGGCCAATGTCCAGAGCCAGAATGCGCTGCTGTTCCAGCACATGCACTGGCGCTCGCTCGGCGAGTTCGAGTTGCACGGCCGCCCGCATCACCGCATGGAGGCCGACCTCGATCACTATCCGCCATTCCGCACTCCTGAGACCGGCTTCCTCTCCCTGGCGAAACTGGCGGCCTGATCATGCTCTCCGGTGCCGCCATCGATGCTCTTGCGGAACGGCTGCGGCAGAGCCGCGGCATCGCCGCCAAGGCCGACATCGCCGCGGTGGCCACCGCGCTCGAGCTGTCGGGCGATCAGGCGATCCCCGTGGGCGACGACTGCGCGGCAATTCCGGATGGTGACGGCCACCTCCTGTTTGCTATCGAAGGCTTCATGAACGAATTCGTCGCCGCCGATCCCTGGTTCGCCGGCTGGTGCGGCGCGATGGTGAACATCTCCGATGTCGCGGCGATGGGCGGCCGGCCCACCGCGATCGTCAATGCGATCTGGTCCGATGGCCCGGATAACGCATCGCCGATCCTCGCCGGCCTGAAGGCGGCGGCGAAGGCGTTCGGGGTCCCCATCATCGGCGGCCACACCAATATTCGCAGCAGCCAGAGCCAATTCGCGGTCGCGATCCTCGGCCGTGCCAAGCGGCTGCTGACCAGCTTCGATGCGAAGCCAGGCGACAAGCTCGTTGCCGCGATCGATCTTCGCGGCCGCTACCGCGAGCCGTTCGCGAACTGGGAAGCGGCAACCGATGCGCCGCCGGAACGGCTGCGCGGCGACATCGAGATCCTGCCGTCGGTTGCCGAGTCCGGGCTCGCGTGCGCCGCCAAGGACATCAGCCAGGGCGGCATCGTCGGCACCGCCGCGATGCTCGCCGAGTGCTCGCAGGTGGCGCTCGCCATCGATCTCGACGCGATCCCGATTCCGGACGGCGTTCTGCTGGAACGCTGGCTGCAGACCTTTCCGAGCTTCGGCTATCTCTTGTCGATCAAGCCGGAACATCTCGACGAAACGCTCGCGCGCTTTCGCCAGCGCGGCATCGCCGCCGCGTCCGTTGGCGACGTGATGGCCGGAACCACGGTCGATATTCGCGCCGGCTCCGACCGCGCGACGGTGTGGGATTTCGCGCAGCAGTCGTTGATCGGCTGCGGCCCCGCCAAGCGTCCGATCCAGCGGAGCGTCGCATGAGCGCTTCGTCCGCGCGGCTTCGCATCGCGATCCTGACCCACTCGACCAACCCGCGTGGCGGCGTGGTGCACGCGCTCGAGCTCGCGGACGCCTTGACGAGGCTCGGCCATGCCGCCATCGTGCATGCGCCCGATCGCACCGGCAAGAGCTTCTTCCGTTCCAGTCTCGCGCCGACCATATCAGTGCCGGCGTCGGCGGTGTCTGATGACGTCACGTCGATGGTGGAAACGCGCATCGCGGATTATGTGCGGCATTTCGAGAATCCCGCGCATCGGCAATTCGATGTCTACCATGCCCAGGACGGCATCTCCGGCAATGCGCTGGCGACGCTGAAGCAACGCCGGCTGATCCAGGGTTACGTCCGCACCGTGCACCACGTCGACGATTTCAGCGATGCGCGGCTGCGCCAGCTCGACCAGCGCTCGATCGTTCTCGCCGATCACCTCTTTGTCGTCAGCCGGATGTGGCAGGAGCGACTGAGGATCGAATTGGCCTGCACCTCTACGCTGGTCGGCAACGGCGTCGATACCAATCGCTATTCGCCTGTCGCCAATGCCCGCGACCACGCACTCCGCGCCCGTCTCGGGCTTCGCGAGGGACCAGTGCTGCTGGCGATTGGCGGCATCGAGCAACGCAAGAACACCCATGCCATCCTTGATGCCTTCAGCCAAGTGCATGCCATCCACCGCTCCGCCCAGCTCGTGATCGCCGGCGGCGCGTCGCTGCTCGATCATGGCGCCTACCAGCGGCAGTTCCGGCTGCGGCTGCAGGATGCGGGGCTGCCCGCAGGTGCGGTGATCGAGACCGGGCCGCTTGCCGATACTGAGATGCCATCGCTCTATCGGCTTTCGGACGCCCTGGTCTTCCCGTCGCTGCGCGAGGGCTTTGGCCTCGTCGTACTCGAAGCGATGGCGAGCGGCGTCCCCGTGATCGTCTCGCATATCCCGCCCTTCACCGAATATCTCGGCGCGGACGACGTTGCCTGGTGCGATCCGCATCAGGCGGGCTCGATTGCGAATGCCATGATCAGCGCGCTGTCCGAACCGCTTCGCTCCCGCCTCGCCGCGAACGGACGTAACGTCGCCGAACGTCACGATTGGAGCCGCACCGCTGAGGCGCACCTTCCAGCCTATCGCCGCATGAGCGAGGTGCATTATGCCTGAAATGCGTTTCCATGTGCGCTGGCCGGATGAAAGCATCGAGGTCTGCTATTCGCCTTCGCTGGTGATCAAGGACCATCTCGCCGTCGGCGCGACCTACTCGCTCGCCGATTTCCGGGAGCGCAGCCGCATCGCGCTGACGATCGCAGCAGAGCGCGTCCGCGAGAAATACGGCTTCTTCTGCACGCGCGCGCTCGGTCAACTCGCCCGGATCGAGGAAACGGCCGGCCGATTCGAGGCCATGCCAGAGGCCTCCGTCACCATCGTTTCGTTCGAAGAATAACAGGAGTTCATGATGTCTGATCTCGACTCTCACTACCCGGTCGTCGTGATCGGCGGCGGACAGGCTGGCCTTGCGATGAGCGCGCAGCTCAGCCGGCACGATATCGACCATGTGGTGCTGGAGAAGAACAGCATCGCCCATTCCTGGAAAACGCAGCGCTGGGACACGTTCTGCCTGGTGACGCCGAACTGGCAATGCCAGCTCCCCGGCTTCCCCTATGCCGGCGACGATCCGCACGGCTTCATGCTGCGCGATGAGATCGTCCGCTATATCGAAGACTACGCGAAGCACATCAAAGCTCCGGTCCGCGAAGGCGTCGCGGTCGTCAGGCTACGCCAGGTAAGCGGAAGATTCCTGCTCGAGACGACCGCGGGCGAGATCATGGCCGATAGCGTCGTGCTCGCGGTCAGCGGGTATCACATCCCCAAGCTTCCCGAATTCTCGGAGCGGCTGGACCCGGCCATCACGCAGATCCATTCGTCCGCCTATCGCAATCCGGACCAGTTGCCGCCGGGCGAGATCTTCGTGGTCGGCAGCGGCCAGTCCGGCTGCCAGATCGCCGAGGACCTGCATCTGGCCGGCCGCAAGGTTCATCTCGCGGTCGGCAGCGCGCCGCGCTGTCCCCGCTTCTACCGCGGCCGCGACGCCGTCGACTGGCTCGATGATCTCGGCCAATACGATCTGCCGGTGGATCAGCATCCGCTGCGTGAAAAGGTTCGCAGGAATGCCAACCACTATCTCACCGGCCGCGATGGCGGCCGCGACATCGATCTGCGCAAGTTTGCGCTCGAAGGCATGAAGCTCTACGGGCGCCTGAAGGACGCGCGCGGCACCACGTTGCGGCTCAGCGACGATCTAAAGACCAACCTCGACAATGCCGATCGAGTCTACAACGGCATCTGCAGCCTGATCGACGACCACATTGCGAGAGGCGGGATCGATGCGCCGCTGACGCCGCACTATGCGCCGGTGTGGTCGCCCGCCGAGACCCCGACGGAGCTCGACCTTGCGGCAGCCGGCATCACCAGCATCATCTGGACCACCGGCTTTCGTTCGGATTGGTCGTGGGTGGATTTGCCAATGTTCGACGGCGCAGGTTATCCCACGCACAAGCGCGGCGTCACCTCGGTCGATGGTGCCTATGTGATCGGATTGCCCTGGCTTTACACCTGGGGTTCGGGCCGGTTCGTCGGCATCGGACGCGACACGGAGTTCGTGGCGGATCATATCGTGGGCCGGCGGAGCGCGGTACAGGAGAATGCAACTCGCGCAGATGGGCGCGTGCTCGCGCTCGATACGGCGGGTTAAGCTCTGTCGTTGGTATTGCTTTGGCGCTTCTCGCACCGGCGTCGTCCCCGCGAAGGCGGGGGACCCATAACCACAGGGCGATGTGACCTGCTCCGCTGTGACCGCCTGCCCGCGCCATAACATCTCCCTGTGGTTATGGGTCCCGGGTCAAGCCCGGGACGACGTGGGGAGAGATCACGATTCAAATGTCAAACAGCGAGGGGATGTAAGTTCGCGTTCTCGCGGCGCGTTGCGTCCGAGCTTTTCGTCTCGTTTCACCCTCCTCGATAGCAGAGGGTGCAGGGAAAGCCGGGTGCCGGTTGCACCCATGGGCCCCGTGCAACAAAAAGCACGGGGGTAGGACCACAGGTTCAACCGAAGCATTCCGGCTTTCCCTGCGCGATGGTTTAC